>NZ_JBEPSM010000003.1:345635-691270 GCF_040548815.1 Kaistia defluvii
CCGTGTCGCGCATTCGGTTCGCGGCGCCGGCCTCCAATGCGAACGGTTTTTCCACCAGCACATGCGCGCCGGCTTCGAGCGCCGCGATCACCTGCTCTTCATGCGCCACTGGCGGGCTCGAGACGACGACGATGTCGGGCTTTTGGGCCAGCACGTCGCGCCAGTCGGTGAAGGCGAGCGGCACGCCGAAGGCGGCGGCAAGGCTTTTCGCCGTCGCCTCGTTCGGGCTCGACAGCGCCACCAGCTCGACGCCGGGATGGGCGGCGAGCGTCGGCAGGTGGCTCGATTGCGACCATGAGCCGGCGCTGATCACCGCCGCGCGGATCGGTTTAGTCATTTCACGGCTCCGGCGGTGAGCGCACCGACGACATGGCGCTGGAAGATGATGACCAGCACGACCGGCGGGATCATCGACATGACGGTGGCGGCGGCCAGCGCGTTCCAGTTGAACTGCTGCACGGACTGGAAGCCCGCCAGCAGTGGCGGCACGGTCAGCTGGTTGGTGAGCACCAGCGAATAGAAGAACTCGCTCCACGCCTCGAGGAAGATCAGCACGCCGGCGGCGACCAGGCCGGGGCGGGCGAGCGGCACCACGATGATCCAGAGTGTCTGCAGCCGCGAGGCGCCATCGATCTTGGCCGCTTCCTCGATCTCGCGCGGCAGCTGGTCGAAATAGTTCTTCAGGATCATGATCGCCAGCGGCAGCGTGAACACGTTGTAGCTGATGATCAGCGCCCAGGGCGTGTTGAGGATGCCGGTGACGCGGAAGGCGACAAAGAACGGCCCGATGATGGCGATCGCCGGCACGACGCGGGAGATGATGATCGAAAGTTCGAACAGCCGCGAGCCCCGGAATGGGTAGCGCGACAGGCCATAGGCGGCGAGCCCGGCGATGGTGAGGTTCAGCACCACGAGGACGGAACTGACGAAGAAGCTCTGGCCGATCGCCGGCAGCAGCCGGGCGCCGATATCCGTGCTGCCGAAACCCTTCGAGCCGGTCGAGCCGGTGAGCACGGACAGATAGTTGTCGAAGGTGATGCTGCCCGGCATCATCGGGAACGGCTTTACGCCAAGCTGGGCCGGGGTGATCAGGCTGGAGACGACGAGATACCAGACCGGCAGCAGGATCCAGATCGCGAAGACTGCGACGCAGAGATAGATCACGCAGCTGGCGACGAGGCTGCGCTGCCGGCCGCTGGCGGTTGCGGCCTTCGACAGACGCCGGGGCGCGGTGGAGGCGAGGGCGGTCATGCGGGTTGGCTCCCCCGGGCGTAAAGCAGCTTGACGGTGATCAGCCCACCCGCGAGCGCGACGAAGCCGAGGATGACCGCCAGCGCCGAGCCGAGGCCGATCTGGGTGACGCCGAAGAGCTGGCGATAGATCAGGATCGACAGCACCTGGGTGGCGTCGCCCGGCCCGCCTTGCGTCATGGCGAAGATCACGTCGAACTGCAGGAAGGCGTAGATGACGTTGAGCACCGTGACGGTGACGAGCGCCGGCCGCAGCCAGGGCAGAGTGATGTTGCGGAAGCGCTGCCAGAGATTGGCGCCGTCGAGCGAGGCAGCCTCGTTCAGGTCGCCCGGCAGGGTCTGCAGGCCGGCCAGCAGCAGGATTCCAGCGAAGCTCGCCTGGCGCCAGACGGCGGCGACGATGGTGATCGCCAGCGCCGAATTCGGGTCGGACAGAAAGTCGTGATAGTCGGTCGTCGCCCCCAGCATCAGCAGCACGGCGTTGAGCCCGCCGACGCTGCCATCGGCAAACCATTTCCACAGGATGCCGATCATCAGCCAGGGCGTCGCCCATGGGATGATCAGGAGCGCGCGGGCGAGGCCCCGTCCGATGAAAGGCTGGTTGAGCAGCAGCGCCATGGCTAGGCCGATCAGTGTCGAGAGCACCACGAAGCCGACCGAGAACAGGAAGGTCACCCAGGCCGAGCGCCAGAACACCGAGCTGCCGAGCACGATGGTGTAGTTCTCCAGCCCGACGAACGGGCCGAGGCTGCGGCCGTTGGCCGGCACGTCATGCAGGCTATAGAGGATGGTGAGGGTCGTAGGCACCAGCAGCAGGACGGCGAGGAGGATGCCGGCCGGCGCCGTCAGCCTGAATCCGAAGCGCCGATCGTCGCGCGTCAGGGCATTGCTGGAAAGGGGGGAGGCCGCCAAGGTCGCATCCTTCGGGCAAGGTCAGGGAGTGCCGGTGACGGGAGCCGAGCCGGCGCTGTCGCCCGGCCCCGTCCTCCGTCCCGCTTTTCGCTTCACCGCTCGGGCCAGATCCGCACTCGGTGAGCTAGGCCTTCCGGCTGAGAGCGACCGCCTTAAAGGCTGCGGCCCTTCTGGGCCGAGTTCGCCGCCCCTGTCAGGGCCTCGACCGTCTGCTTCGGTGTCGCCTGGCCGAGCAGCAGCGCGTGCACGACGTCGCCGACCTTGGCCTGGAAGTCCGGATACCAGGGAAGCGTGCGCGCCGGCACGACCTTGGAGCCGGTCTCGAAGGTCTTCGAGATCAGCGGCAGGTCATAATAGTCCGGGAAGGCGGCGATCACGTCGGGGTCGGTGAAGAAGCCGGGATAGGGCGCGGCGAGGCCGGCGGCCTTGGCCCACTGGTTGAACACGCTGAACTTCCCGGCCGAGTCCTTCCAGCCATAGAACTTCATCAGGTCCCAGGCCGCCTCGCGCCGGGCGGGATCCTCGCCGGCGCCGAGTTGCAGCACCTCGCCGATCTGGAAGGTGTGGTTCGTCCCGCCGATCGGCCCCTGCATGACATTGGCCGATTCCGGGCCGCCCAGGCTGCGGATCGACGACAGGAAATAGTGATGCAGCACGAAGAAGGCGGCCTCGCCCTGGGCCATCTGGTTGGAGAGCTTGCCCGGGTCGTCGTTCAGCACCGATTTCGGCGCCAGGCCTTCCTGATACATGGTCTGCCACCATTCGAAGACGCCCTCGGTCTTCGGGTCGTCGGCGAAGACCGGCTTGCCGGCGGCGTCGAAGGCGGTGACGCCCTCGTTCAGCAGATAGGTGTGCAGGTATTCCTCGCAGAATTCCTTCACCCAATAGGCGACATAGGGCGAGGCGACGACGTTCTTGTCCTTCAGCGTCTTCGACGCGTCATAGACTTCCTTCAGCGTCTGCGGCGCGGCGGCAATGCCGGCGTCTTTCAGCATGCGCTGGTTGTAATGCATCATGTGGACGGCGGAGAAATAGGGCGCGCTGATGATGTCGCCGGCCGCGTTCACATAAGCCGCGCGCGCGCTCTCGAACATGTCGCCGACCATTTCGTCGACGCCCGGCAGCCCGTTCAGCTTCGAGGCCCAGCCCTGATCGATGAACTTCTGCGAGTTGTAGGCAAAGTTGTAATAGAGATCGATTGCGTCGCCGCCGCGCAGGCGCGTCTGCAGGGCGGGCGAATAGCCGAGATTGGGGATCACGGCGACATTGACGGCCGGATTACCCTTGGCTGTCCATTCGCCGACCAGCTTCTTGATCGTGTCGGGCTGGAAATCCCAGGCGAGCATGTCGAGGGAGCCGGTAAAGCCGGCGGCCTCGGCGCGCCCGGCCAGGCCTGGCGCCAGGAGGGCGCCCAGCGCGGCGCCGCCGCCGGCCTTCAGAAAGGCGCGCCGATCGAGGCCGCCCGCAACGGTCTTCCCTGTATCTCTGGTCTTCATGGTGAACCCCTTCCCTTGGATGGTCTTCCGCGTCGTCGCGCGGAAGGGCGGCGCGGCCGTCCTTCCCGTCGTCCCGTTCCGCAGACTGTTGCCGTCCGTCGGAGCCGGTCTTCGCCTTGTTTTCCTGGCCGGGCGAGGGTTCGTTGCCACGTCCCGCACCTTGGCCGAAATCCGCCTGCCGATGGATGGCGACAGGCCTGCATCAAGATCGTTGGCGGCCTCGGCGAGGGGGCCCTCCGCCCCCGTTTCAGCGCTCCGCCGCAGTCCTGAAACGTCACGCTATGGCAGTCGCTATCAAATATCAACGCATAATATTGTCCGTAAAATCATCATATGATGTCGCCCTATTCACGGGCTGCCAAACCGGTTTTCCGGGTTACGATTGGATCGTACGGACGGCACCGGGCCCTCGGCGAGCCGTCCCACCGGGGGCGTTGGTCAAGCGCGGCCATTTGCGGTACATCTGGAGGTGGTGTGAGGCTTGCCACGGCGGGGTTCCTTCGCGGACGTCGCTTGAACCGGGAGGCGGATTTGCGCGGCACACAGGGCGGGAAGATGGGTGCAGCGGCACTCTTGCCGATGCCCGCGGCGGACATCGCCACCGACTGCGAAATCGAACTCAAGCTGACCTGCCGCGATCCCTCGCAGCTCGCCGCGATCGCCACCGCGCCGATCCTCGCCGGCGTCGGCGGATGGCGCACGCGCCAGCTTTTCTCGACCTATTACGACACCGACGCGCTGCTCCTGCGCCAGTCGGGCTATACGCTGAGGGTCCGCGAGGACAGGGGGCGCTTCGTGATGACCGTCAAGGCGCAGCGCGGCGCCGGGCTGTCGCGCTTCGAGCGCGAAGAAGCAGTGCCCTCGTCCTCGATCGACGGCGCGATCCTGAGCCGGCTCTTGCCGGCCGACATGGCCGATGCGCTGGGCGCCGCGCCGCTGCGGCCGCTGTTCACGGCCCGGATCGAGCGGCAGCAGGTGACGCTGGACTTTGCCGGCTCCACCATCGAGGTCGCCCTGGACCGGGGCCAGATCCTGGCCGGCGAACGCATCGAGCCGGTCGCGGAGGTCGAGCTGGAGCTTAAGCGCGGTTCGGTGACCGCGCTCTACGAACTGGCGCTGGAACTGTCAAACCATGCGCCGCTGGTGCCGAGCGGGCGGACGAAATCCGATCGCGGCTTTGCGCTGGCTCTGGGCGGTCCCGGCCGGGAGACGGCGAACGAGGTCCGCCTCACCCGCGATATGTCGCGCGACCAGGCGCTCGGCGCCCTGTTTGGCCCCGCCCTGACGCAGGCCGTCGATCACGTGCCGCGCGTGGCTGATCCCGCCGATGCGGAGGGCGTGCATGGCATGCGGGTGGCGCTTCGGCACATCCGCATGGGGCTCTGGCTGGTGAAGCGAAGCGAGGGCGGCCTGCTGGCCGGCGTGCTGGCGGATGAAGTTCGCTGGCTGGCCGGAGAGCTCGGCGAGGCCCGCGACTGGGATGTGCTGGCCAAGGAAATCGTGCCGGCCGTGACCGCGGCAGACCTGGAGCGGGCCGGATTTCGCACGCTGGTGCAGCGGATCGAGCAGCACCGCGACCTGGCGCATGCCAAGGCAGCCGAGGCCATGACGGGCGGCCGGGCCGGGCGCCTGTTGCTCAGCCTGGGCCTCTGGACCAGCCGGCATGGCTGGCGCGACACCGAGCCCGGCGGGGAGGCCCGCTTCGCAAAGCCGATCAAGGGGTTGGCGAGGAAGGCGCTCGCGGACCTGCATCGCCAGGTCCTGAAACGTGGCCGCAAGTTCGATCGGCTGGATGCCGAGGGGCGGCACCATCTGCGCATCCGCGTGAAGTCGCTCGCCTATGCGGCGGATCTCTTCCTGCCGATCGTCCAGAAGCGCAAGGCGGCGCGCCGCCACGTGGCGACCCTGAAGCGTCTTCAGGACCAGCTTGGCCGGCTGAACGACGCGATCCGGGCCTCGGAATTGCTGAACCAGCTCGTCGAGGAAGGCCTGTCGCCGGGGGCGCGGCGGGCGACCGACATCGTCCTTGCCCGGCAGCATGTGACGCTGACGGAGGGCGAGGCGGCGCTGCGCCGCCGCTGGCTGGATTTTACGCGAGCCTTTGAAACCGGCCGCAAGCGCAAGCGGCGTCGGGGCTGACGGGGCGCACCGCGCGACCCGCCTTCGCTGTCCGCCTTCGGGCCGAGCGCGATTGACCGCCCTGCCTGGATTGCTTACATATGAATATCACATTCAAATCTGACGCGACGGACGGACACAAGCCCTACTGACACGTTCCGTGCGCCGGTCGTAGGATAGACAGCCCCGCTGCCCAGACGCCGACCGCATCGACCTGAACTCCCCTGCATATGGATGACCGAAAGCCCATGACCCGCATCGTCGACATCGCCGTGCACGACCTTCGTTTCCCGACCTCGCAGTCGCTCGACGGGTCGGACGCGATGAATCCCGATCCCGATTACTCGGCCGCCTATGTCATCCTGAAGACCGACAAGGACGGGCTCGACGGGCACGGCCTGACCTTCACGATCGGTCGCGGCAACGACATCTGCTGCGCCGCCATCCGAGCGATGCGCCATTTGATCGTCGGCCTCGACATGGACTGGGTGCGGGAGAATCCCGGCCGCGCCTGGCGCCACCTGACCGCCGACAGCCAGCTGCGCTGGATCGGCCCAGACAAGGGCGCGATGCATCTCGCCACCGGCGCCGTCGTCAATGCGCTCTGGGACCTGATGGCCAAGGAAGCCGGCAAGCCGGTCTGGCAGTTCGTCGCCGACATGACGCCGGAACAGCTCGTCGACATCATCGACTTCCGCTACCTGACCGATTGCGTCACGAAGGAGGAAGCGCTGGCGCTGCTGACCGAAGCCGCGAAGGGCAAGGAAGAGCGCCGCGCCACGCTGCTGGCCGAAGGCTATCCCTGCTACACCACCTCGGCCGGCTGGCTCGGCTATTCCGACGAGAAGCTGCGCCGCCTGGCGCAGGAGGCGGTCGATGCCGGCTTCACCCATATCAAGATGAAGGTCGGCCGCGACCTGGAAGACGACATCCGTCGCCTGAAGGCGGTGCGCGAGGTCATGGGGCCGGACCGCTACCTGATGATCGACGCGAACCAGGTCTGGGAAGTCGACCAGGCGATCGACTGGGTCGGCAAGCTGAAGTTCTCCAATCCGTTCTTCATCGAGGAGCCGACCAGCCCCGATGACGTCGCCGGCCACCGCAAGATCCGCGCCGGCGTGGCGCCAGTGAAGGTCGCCACCGGCGAGATGTGCCAGAACCGCATCCTGTTCAAGCAGTTCATCATGGAAGGCGCGATCGACATCGTCCAGATCGACGCCTGCCGCATCGGCGGCCTCAACGAGGTGTTCGCGGTGCTGCTGATGGCGGCGAAGTACAAGCTGCCGGTCTGGCCGCATGCCGGCGGCGTCGGCCTCTGCGAATATGTCCAGCACCTGTCGATGATCGACTATCTCGTCGTCTCCGGCACCAAGGAAGGCCGCGTGATCGAATATGTCGACCATCTGCACGAGCATTTCGTCGAGCCCTGCGACATCCGCAACGCCGCCTACATGCCGCCCAAGCTCCCCGGCTTCTCGATCGAGATGAAGGCGGAATCGATCGCCGCCAACGAGTTCGGAGGCTGACATGACCATCGCCACGCGCCCGCTCGGTCGGAGCGGACTGGATGTCACGACGATCAGCTTCGGCGGCGCCGGAATCGGAAATCTCTACCAGGCGGTCTCCGACGAGGCCGCCCATGAGGTGCTGCAGGCGGCCTGGGATGCCGGCATCCGCTTCTTCGATACGGCGCCCCGCTATGGCCACGGCCTGAGCGAACGCCGCCTCGGCGACTTCCTGCGCTCCAAGCCGCGCGGCAGCTATGTGCTCTCGACCAAGGTCGGCCGCATCCTGACGCCGCTGCGCGGCCGCGAGATGGGGTTCTATGGCTTCGTCGACGTGCTGCCGTTCGAGCAGGAATATGACTATTCCTATGACGGCATCCTGCGCTCGCATGAGGCGAGCCTGCATCGCCTGGGCCTCGACCGCATCGACGTGCTCTACATGCACGATATCGGCGTCGACACGCATGGCGTCGAACAGAACGCGGAATATTTCCCCGTCGCCATGTCGGGCGGCCTGAAGGCGATGCAGGAATTGCGCGCCAGCGGCGACGTCAAGGCGATCGGCCTCGGCGTCAACGAGGTCGAGGTCTGCCTTCAGGCGCTCGATCATGCCGAGATCGATGCGTTCCTGCTCGCCGGCCGCTTCACGCTGCTGGAGCAGGAGGGCGCGCGGCCGCTGCTCGAGGCCTGCGTGGCGCGCGGCACCAGCCTGGTGATCGGCGGCGTGTTCAATTCCGGCATCCTGGCCACCGGCGCCGTGCCGGGCGCGCATTACAACTATGCCGAACCGCCGGCCGAGATCGTCGAGCGCGTCAACCGGCTGGAGCGCATCTGCCGCAGCCATGGCGTGCCGCTGGCGGTCGCCGCGCAGCGCTTCCCGCTCAGCCATCCGGCCGTGGCGTCGGTGCTGATCGGCGTCAGCAGCAAGCGCAATCTCGATCGCAACATGGCGGCGATGGACGTGGCGATCCCCGACGCGCTCTGGGCCGATCTTGTCGCAGAAGGCCTCCTCGCGCCGGATCTCGCGCCGCGCTGAGGCGGCGACGGAAACAAAGGGGCCGGCCTATCCCACCATGGGGCGAGGCCGGCCCAACTCTATTGTCTGCCGCGCGGTCAGTTCAGTCGCAGAAGGCCGGCGCCCGATGGACGGGCCGGGCCGGCAGGATAGCGTCCTGCAACAGCCGACCCTCGGCCGAGCGCAGCGCCAGCCCCCGCGTCACCGGAGCGTCTTCCTGGATGGCGCCTTGCGCGAGCACGATGACGCGGCTGCAGAACAGCTGCACTAGCCGAAGGTCGTGGGTGATGAACAGCACGGCCATTTTCAGCCGGGCCTGAAGATCCCTGAGCAGCGCGATCATCTGCATCTGGAGCACGAGATCGAGATTGGATACCGCCTCGTCCAGCACCAGCAGCCGCGGCGCCGGCGCGATGGCGCGGGCGATGCAAACGCGCTGCAACTGGCCGCCGCTCATCTGCGAGGGAAGCTTGCGGGCGTCGTCGGGAACCAGGCCCACCTGCGCCAGCAGCGAGCGAACCCTTTCGCTTCGCGCGTCCTCGGTCAGATCGGTGAGATGGCGCAGCGGCTCGGCGATGATCCGGCCGATGTTATGGCGCGGATTCACGGCGCCGAGCGAATCCTGGAGCACCACCTGCACCGAGCGCCGATAGTGCCGGTACCGCTCGCCCGAAAGGCCGCTCACGCTTTCGCCCTCGAACGCCACGCTACCGCCATCCGGCCGCTCGAAACCCAGCAGCAGCCGGCCGAGCGTGCTCTTGCCGGATCCGCTGCGTCCGAGCAGGGCGATGCTCTCGCCGGCCGCGATATCCAGCGACACGTCCCGGAGCACCGTCTTCGGAGCGGATCGGCCGGTGAGCGAATAGCTGGAATAGGACTTCGAGACCGAGCGGGCGGCGAGGATCACGCTCATGCGACCTCCGGATAGAGCGACATGTGCGCCTCGACCAGTTCGCGCGTCGCGATGCGTTGCGGATTGTCGAAGATCTCCCGGGTGGTTGCCGTTTCGATGATCCGCCCGTTCTCCATCACCGCCACCGTGTCGGCGAGGCGGGCGACCACGCCCATGTCATGCGTGATCAGGAGCACGCCCAGATTGCGCTGCCGCGCCAGCTCGTCGAGCAGGTCGAGGATGCGGGCCTGCACGATCAGGTCGAGATCGGTCGTCGGCTCGTCCGCGAACAGGAATGGCGCGTCCGAAAGCAGGGCGAGCGCGATCATCGCCCGTTGCAGCATGCCCCCGCTCATCTCGAAGGCGTGCAGCGGCAGCACGCTTTCGGCGTCCTCGAGCCCCGCGATTGCGAAGGCCTCGAGCGTCCGGTTCCGCCAGTCGCCCTCGAGCCTGCCGACGGCGCGAAGAGTTTCCCGTGCATGATCCGCCATGGTGCGGATCGGGTTGAAGGCGCTGCGCGGGTTCTGCAGGATCGTCGCGACGATCCGGCCGCGCAGTTGTTCCGGCGCGATCGTCCTGCCGTCATGCAGCACGCGCCCCTGCGTGACCCGTACACCCGGCGGCAGCACGCCCTGCGCGCCGCTGCAGGTCATCGACTTGCCGCAGCCGCTGGCGCCGACCAGTGCGAGGATGCGGCCCCGGCGAAGCGTCAGGCTGACGCCGTCGACCAGCACATGGTCGTGATGGCCGTGCCGCGCCGCGACATGCAGGTTTTCGATCGTCAGCGTATCGCTCAATGCTGGTGGTCCCCGTGCAGGCTCGGGTCGAGCCGGTCGCGGACCGCATCGCCCAGAATGTTGAAGGCCATGACGCTGAGGAGAAGCGCGAGGCCCGGCCATAGGATCAGCATCGGCATAGACCAGACGAACTGGCGCGCGTCGCCGATCATCACGCCCCATTCCGCCGTGGGCGGCTGCACGCCGAGGCCGAGGAAGGAAAGCCCGGCCACGTGCAGCATCATGTGGCCGATGTCGAGGGTCGCCAGCACGATCATCTGCGCCATGATCGCGGGAAACAGGTGCTCGAAGAACACCCGCACGCGGCTGGCGCCGGCGGCGCGCGAGGCCAGCACGAAATCGCGCTGCCGGAAGGACAGCACAAGGCCGCGAACCATGCGCGCATACCAGGCGAAGTGCGACAGCGCGATGGCGATGATGACGTTGACCATGCCGGTGCCGAGGATGCCGATCAGGAACAGCGCCAGCACGATGGTCGGAAAGGCGAGGAAGCAATCGCAGAACCGCATGATCGCCTGATCGACCCGACCGCCCATATAGCCGGAGAGGCCGCCGACGGCGATGGCCAGGGCCAGGATCAGCACGATGCTGAGGGCGACCGAGCCGAGCGAAACGCGGGTGCCGTAGATCAGCCGCGAAAGCTCGTCCCGCCCGAGATGGTCGGTGCCGAGCCAATGGGCGAGGCTCGGCCCTTGCAGCCGCTGGGCCAGGTCCACGGCATCGGGATCGTAAGGCGCGATCCACGGCGCCGCGACGGCGGCGATCGCCAGAAGGGCCACGATGAGGAGGGCGATGCGCACCGCCCAGCTGTCGCGGATCGGCAGGCGCCACATCCGGCGTCGCGCGGCGCGCGCGTCGAGGCTGGCGACGCTCATATCGCGGCCTCCGCATTGAGGCGGATGCGCGGATCGAGCCACGCATAGAGGATGTCGACGAGCAGATTGCAGACGACGAAGATGGTGACCAGGAACAGCGTGAAACACTGGATGACGGGAAAATCCCGGCTGTAGATCGCGGAGACGGCATAGCGGCCGATGCCGGGCCAGCCGAATACGCTTTCGATCACCAGCGTGCCGCCCAGCAACTCGCCGACATGCATGCCGGTTGCCGTCACGATCGGCAGCAGCGCGTTGCGCAGGATATGCGACCGCTCCACCTGCCGCTCGCCGAGGCCGCGCAGCCGCGCATAGAGCACGTGCCGGGCGCTCGCCGTCTCCAGCATGCTGGCGCGCAGCAGCCGGGCGTTGATCGCGAGCGACATGAACGAGACGGCGAGCACCGGCATGATCATGTGCTGCCAGCCGCCCTTGCCCATGGGCGGTAGCCATTTCAGCGTCAGCGAGAACAGCAGCACCAGCAGGAAGCCGAGCCAGAAGTTGGGCGTGGAGACGCCGACAAAGGCGAAGGCGCGTACCAGTTGATCCGGCCATCGATCCTTGTAGCGCGCCGACCAGATGCCGAGCGGAACGGAGACGATCAGCGTGAAGAGCAGCGCCACACCCGCGAGCTGTAGCGTCGCCGGCAGGTAGTGCAGGATGTCGTCGATCACCGGTCGCCGCGTGACGTGCGAGACGCCGAAGTCGCCCTGGACTGCATTGCTGAGCCAGCTGACATATTGGGCGAGGATCGGCCGGTCCAGCCCGAGCGTCTGCCGCGCCTCGGCCACGGCGGCGGGCGTGGGCGGGATGCTCGAGAGCTTGAGATAGGCCACCGCCGGATCGCCGGGCGCCATCCGCAGGATCACGAACATCAGGATGGATACGCCCAGCAGGATGGGGATCAGGAGCAGCAGCCTGCGCAGGATGAAGCCGGCCATGGCGCGCTCACTCCTTCGGCTTCAGGGCGGCGAAGGGATAGTCGAACTGCGTCGCGCCGAAGCCGAGATTGCCGACCGTGTCGCGCGCCACCAGCATGGCCGTCGAGAAGGTGAGGGGCAGGTAGACCGCCTCGTCATGCAGGCGGGTCAGGATGTCGGCATAGAGCGCCTGGCGCTTCGTCGCGTCGGTGCTCGTCAGCGCCTGGCCGATCTTCGCGTCGATCTCGGCCTTGTCGGCGAGGCCGAGCTGGGCCTGGTAATCGGCATGCGCCGGTACCCGCATCGAGCTGACAAAGGCGTGCGGATCGTAGGGCGCGCCCCAAGTGTTGCCGAAGATCATACCGAAATTGCCGTCGGTCTGGCGGACATAGAAGGAATTGGCCTCCTCGCCGAGCAGCCGGACTTCGATGCCGACCCTGGCGAGATCCGCCTGCAGCACCTCCGCCATCGACTTCATCACCGCGTCGGTGCCGATATAGGCGAGCTCCACCTGCAGCGGCTGGCCGTCCCTGGAGCGGAAGCGGGCGCCGGGCGCGAGACCCCAGCCGGCCTTGTCGAGCAGGCTCGCCGCCAGCGCCGGATCGTAGCCATAGGGCTTCAGCCCGACATCCGAATAGGGAGCGGACGGCGCGAACAGCGTGTCGGCCCTGGTCTGCGTGCCGTGATAGATCGCTGGAATCAGCGTGTCCTTGTCGACGGCGTGGTTGATGGCCTGTCGCACGGCGAGGTCGCGGGTCGGCCCCTTGTTGGTGTTGAGGGCAAGCACCTGGGTCCCCAGCGGCGGCGAAATCTCGGCCGCGTAGCCCTGCGCCTTCAGGCGGGCGAAGGTGTCGGGCGTGATCGGTCCCTCGTCGCCATAGATCAGGTCGATGTCGCCCGTCTCCAGCGCGACGGCCCGCGTATTGCTGTCCGCGATCACCTTGACGACGACCTTCTGATAGGCCGGCTTGTCGCCCCAGTAGCCGTCATTGCGCGCGAAGACGTCATATTCGCCGAGCCGCGTTTCGACGAGCTTCCAAGGCCCCGTGCCGATCGGCGCCCGGGCGCCGACGGGGGCCTGGAGCTGCGACGGCGCGATGAAGCGGACGGGGCGAACCAGCGCCAATTCCTGCAGGAGCGGGTAGTAGGGGTCCTTCAGCCGCAGCTCGACGGTCCTCCCGTCGAGCGCCTTGGCTGATTGCAACTGGTTGATCAGTTCGAGCCAGTCATGGGTCCGGCGATCGGCGATCACCGAGTCCAGATTGGCGACCACGGCGGCGGCGTCGAACGGCTCGCCATTCGAGAACGTGACCCCGTCGCGGAGCGTGAAGGTGTAGGTGCGGCCGTCCTCGGAGGTGGTCCAGGCGGTCGCGAGCCAGGGCGCCACGGTTCCGTCCGGCTGATACTTCACCAGGGATTCGTAGACCATGCCCTGCGCGAACATCTGGTTGGGCGCATAGCCGTGCGGGTCGAGCGGGCCGACATTGGACGGCCAGGAGAAGTTCAGAGTTTGTGCGAGAGCGCCCGTGAGAGGCACGCACGCCGCCGCGATTCCCAGCAGCACTCCGACCCAAACGCCACGCATCCCTCGCCCCTCTCGACAACCCTGTGTTGCGGGAGGCTAAGGGGAAGTATCGTATGATGTCTAGTACAAAAGATCATACTCACAGGCGAGGGCGGTGCCAGCGTGCCGCAAGCGGCCCGATTCGCCGCCTTGCTCGCCGGGCCCCGTCGTCAATGCCAGGGCCCAGATCGCAGAGATCGTCCGCTGCGGCATCCAGTCGGTGCTCCGGGGACAATGGGAGGCGGCTCGCGCGCTCGGCCTGCATCGTGGCTGATCTTCGTCAAGATTGTGCTGTCGCAGGCGGGTGATCACGCCGCTGATGACGTCGAGCTATCTTAGCCTGACCGTCGAAGACGTTAGAGGACGAAGGCGAGGGCCAGCACCAGCGCTATCGTCGTGAACGTGTTGCCCATGTCGCAGAAGGTCTTGGGGCGGGAAATCCGTACCGGCCAAGGTCGGTTGAAGCTTCCGCCTAGTACACCCGCGCGGCGCTCGACACCGCAAAACCACCGTCGTCCACCCCTTATGCGCGACGCGTCTAGGGGGCTTGCCGCAGGGTGGGGAATCCGGGCCGGCGATCGGCCGACCCTGAGAAAAAGGAGGGCCGGATTGGAAAGCTCCGGCCCGGGCTCGTCGGGGCGGCGAGGGTCTCGCCCGCCGCCCCGACGGATCGGCGCTTAGTCCAGGTAATCGACCTTCAGGTGGCTGATCTTGCCGTTGAGGGCGAAGGGCTTGCGGTCGAAATACGCGAGCGAGACAGGGGAATAGCTGTCCCGGCCGACGTCGAAGGCGTCATTGGCGGTGAAGGCAAGCGACGTCGAGCGTGGAACCCGCCCCTTGCTGACCTCCTTGCCATCCACGCGGATGACAATGTCTAGCGGCGCAGGGCGGGCGCCGTCGACCTTGCGCGTCTCTACCTCGATCTTGACCTGTCCGGTCGGGAGCGGGGCGGAGGTTGCCAGCTGCGTCCGTTCGATCTCGAACAGATTGTACTCGAAGTTGAGCTTACCGTTCTCGACCCACAGGGCGACACCGCCCGAGACGGCGCCGAGCGCGTAGAGCACACCCTTCGAGTCAGGCTGCAAATCCACATCGATGGTGACAAGGCTGCTGCGAGATCCGAGCCGCGGTGCGGTGAATTCGGGAACGCCGACGACGTCCTGGGTGTAGTTGAACGTCCTGGCAGGGTTGGCGGGCGCGTCTTCCGGATGAAAGACCGCAGACCAGAGGCCGCCGCCGACCGGGTTGACCTTGTTGTCTGTCGCGCTTGCGTCGAACGCGCTCTTCAGCTCCTTGAGCTTTTCGGGATTGGCGGCGGCGACGTCCATCGCCTGCGAGAAGTCCTTGGAGAGATCATAGAGCTCCCAGACATCGTCCTTCGGCGACCATTTCAGGATCGCGGGATCGACGCCCGTCTGCCAAGGCACTCGCGGCCCAAATGCCGAGGCGATCCATCCGTCCTTGTAGTAGGAGCGGCTGCCCATGACTTCGAAATACTGCTCCTTCTTGGTATCCGGCGCCGTCGGCGAGGCGAAGGAATAGGTCATGCTGGTGCCGTCGAACTGATCCTGGCTGATGCCATCGACGAGCTTGGGCGGCGTGATGTCCAGGATGTCGTAGATCGTCGGCACAATATCGTTGACGTGATGGAACTGCGGACGTGGCGTTTTGTCCGCCTTAATCTTTGTTGGCCAGGACACCGCGAGCGGCGTGCGCGTTCCGCCGAAATGCGCGGCGATCAGCTTCGTCGAACGGTAGGGCGTCGAGCCGGCCCAGGCCCAGCCGGCATGGTACATGTTGTCGACCTTGGACGAGCCCAGAACATCCAGGCCGCCCAGCTCGTTCATGGTTCGGATATGGTCCTTGATGTCGGAAGGAATGTTATTCTGCGCCAGGAGCTCGCTGATCGTGCCGTTCTGGCCTTCAGCACTCGAGCCGTTATCGCCCCAGATATAGAAGACGAGCGTGTTGTCGCGGATGCCGAGCTCGTCCAGTGCATCGATCAGCCGGCCAGCCTGCGCGTCCGCGTGTTCGGTATATCCGGCGAACACTTCCATGAGGCGGCGCTGGAACGGCTTTTCGTCCTCGGGAATGTCGGCCCATGCAGCGAGCGTCTTCGGCCGCGGCGTGAGCTCCGTATCCTGCGGGATCCAGCCGAGTTCCTTCTGGCGGGCGAAGACGCGCTCGCGCATGACGTCCCACCCGTCGTCGAACTTCCCCTTATACTTGTCCGCCCAGTCCTTGAAGATGTGATGGGGACCATGCGAAGCGCCGGGGGCCCAGTACATGAAGAAGGGCCGATCCGGCGTCAGCGCATGGACCTGCTTCATCCATGAGACGGCCTTGTCGGTCATGTCCTCAGTGAAGTGATACTCGTCCTTCCCTTCGGATGGATTCAGCCGGACCGTGTTTTCGACGACCGCAGGCTCCCATTGCGAGGATTCACCCGCCAGGAAGCCGTAGAAATAGTCGAATCCGACTCCCTGTCCCGCCGGCCAGTTTGTATAGGGACCGACGGCCGTGGTCTCGTTGGCCGGCGTGTTGTGCCATTTGCCAAACGCTCCGGTCGCGTAGCCATAGTAGCCGAGCACCTTGGCCGCGGTCGCCGAAGTGCGCGGGATCAGGCCGGAATAGCCGTCCCAGTCGTTTGCAAGCTCCGCGATCTGGCCATAGCCGACGCGGTGGTGGTTGCGCCCGGTCAGCAGCGCCGCCCGGGTCGGGGAGCACATCGCGGCATTGTGGAAGCGGTTATAGGTAATGCCGTCGCCAGCGACGCGGCTCAGCGTGCGCGTCTCGATGACGCCGCCAAAGGTGCTCGGAAGCGCCGGACCGACGTCGTCGAGCATGATCACGACGATGTTCGGCGCGTCGGCGGGAAGATGCGATTGTGCCGGCAGGGGGCTGTAGGTCGATTCCGCGATCGTCGGTCCGGCCTTGCTGCCCGAGGGCTTTGGCGGAAACGGCAGCGCCTCCTGGGCTACCACGGGGGATCCCAGCATCAGGAGCGTCGTGCCGACCCCCAGCCAGCGAGCTCTGAACGGGTGTCTAGGAAGCCGTTTCATGCGATTCTCCGTTTCGTGAAACTCTTTAGCGCCCCTCCCGCAGCCCTTGCGGGACGGCTCCTTTGCCGTGGGCATCTCAACCTTCCTCCCGGCGCCGTTCTCGTGGTCAACATGGGGCACGAGCTAGACGGGAGGGTCGTAATTATGGTTTCAGCTGCCACGCCTGCAGTTTATTCCGCGCCGTTCCGAAATTTCCGAGCTGGTAAACTGACAGCGCTGCGGGCGAGAAAGTGAATGCGTCGAACGGTTCGGCGATCATCTTCTGGAGATAATCTGGGGGGGCCACACCGACTGTGACGTGTGGCATGAAGTTCTTGCCACTCGAGTGCGGCACGTAGCGATTCACATAGTCAATTGTTGGCTGGTTGATGTCGGGTTCTACCGCCGTGGTGAAGAATGCAGCTGTCGTTCCCGTCTCCACGGTAAAGGGAGCAACTGCGTCGATGAGTTTTTGCTGGAACCGGATGAGTTGGTCCGTCGGCTCGACGAGCAGCGCTGTCACGCCGGTCTGGTCCGAGACAATGAAGTCGTATTTGAGCGTCTTCAGCGTCCATTCGGCCGGGTTTTCGGCGGCAAGGACCGCACCGACCGCGGCGTAGACCTCGTCGAGCGCTGCCGTGTCGACGAACCGCTGCAGGATCGTGATATGCGGGCGGTGTGTTGCATCCAGAGCGTAGCCCTCTGGGAAAGCCGCGCGCAGGCGGGCATTGGTCGCCTCCGCGTGTTGAAGCATAGCTGCGTCTGGTTCCAGCGCGATGTCTATGGCCGTGACGGGATTTTCTTGCGCCACCGCTGAGCCAACCAGCAATGCGAAGCTCGTTATAAACGCGGCCATTAAATTCAAGGATCTACGCATCCGACCTGTTTTCCTCAGAGCCAACGATTTCCACTCGGTGCCGACAGTTTTCGCGCTGTCCAGAACCGGATTTCCTCTAAACTTCATTTCGAACAACACATCTGAACCCGACATGGCTGGTCGACGTATCGATCGCCTCGGCATGTCGCGCTGCAGGTCGGTAGCGGCGGCAGTAGTTCGGCGCGCAGAGATGCGACCCGCCCTTCAGCACCTTCCGCGGGATTTTTATGTCGGGGAGGCAGGGGTCGTAGCTGGCGGACTCGAGCCCGCCGCGCGGGTTCCGGGGGATGCAGCAGGCCTTTCCGGCATCCGCCTCGTGCTTCGAGGCGAACCAGTCGGAGGTCCACTCCCAGACGTTCCCGATCATGTCGTGGAGGCCGTAACCATTGGGAGGATACGCCCGCGCCGGGGAAGTGCGGGCGTATCCGTCGAGCTGGCGATTGACCGTTGGAAACGATCCTTGCCAGGTATTGGCCATGTAGCGGCCCTCAGGGGTCAGTTCCGAGCCCCAAGCATATTCCGCCCGGTCGAGTCCCCCGCGGGCGGCGAATTCCCATTCCGCCTCGGTCGGCAGGTCCTTGCCCTTCCAGCGGGCATAGGCCATGGCGTCGTCATAGGTGACATGGACGACGGGATGATCGTCCATGCCGGCCAGGCTGCTGCGTGGCCCATAGGGCTGGCGCCAGTTGGCGCCCTTCAGGAACGTCCACCATTGCGACCAGTCGCGCAGATCGACCCGCCCGGTCGGCTCGCGGAAGACGAGCGAGCCGGCATAGAGCATTTCCGGCAGGATGCCGGGATAGTCGCGCGGGTCCGGCGCGAATTCGGCGAAGGTCCGATGTCCGGTGGCGGCGACGAAAGCGGCGAAATCGGCATTCGTGACGGGGGTCTCGTCGATCAAAAAGCCGTCGACGCGGACGCGATGGGCCGGCTTCTCTTCCGGGTAATGATGATCGGATCCCATCCAGAAGCTTCCGCCCGGCACGAACACCATGCCCTCGCGTCCTTGCTCCCCGGACCCTTCCCCCTGCGCCGCCTCGGCCTGCATCGCCTGCCTTTCCATCCCCGTGTCCGGATCGCGAGTGCGTTCGCGATCCGGACACAGCCATAGCGGGTATGGCGAGGAAGACTGTCCGGATCGCGCAATCGGGTGATTCAGAACCGATAGGTCGCGGCGAGGATCGGGCCGTGCATCGTCGTGTCGTAGAGGAAATCGTCCTTGCGATAGTCGACATAGAGGGCGCGGTAGCCCGTCCGGAACTCCCAGTTCTGGTTCCACTGATAGTTGACCGTGCCGACCGCCTGCCAGGTCAGCTTGGACCCGATGTCGAAGCCGCCAATATCGCCGGCGACCGTGACGCTCCAGGGGCCGCTGAGCCTTGCGGTCATGCGGGCCGCGACGACCGGGTCGAGCCAGTTCTCCGAGTGGCTGTAGTCGATCTCGCGGTTGAGCGATCCCGGCGAGATCTTCAGCTCGTTGTCGAGGTTCCAGAAGCGAAGGCCCGCGCCGACATCGAGATCGAAGGTCTCGTCGCTATGGAGGCGGTAGAGCACCCCGCTCTGCAGCGTCAGCGTGCGCGTACGGACCTCTGCCGACGAGAAGTACGGACCCGGCAGGGAACCGCCGGGCGTCACTTGCGAGAACATTGCGTCGGCCAGGAAGCTCCAGTTCCCCATGCGCATCTCGGCGGAACCCATCAGGGCGCCGTTCATGTTCTTGAGGATATCGCCGAAGCTGAGATCCAGGTCGGCCGCGGGCAGCGGCGGCAAGGTCGAGCCCCGTCCGTCGATCGCCGACGCCCATCCATAGCCGGTGAAGGAAAAGCTCGGTCCGACCGATGGCAGCGGCGGTACCGGCGGCTTGGAGGCGAGATCGGCGGCCAGGGGCGACGCACAGGTGAGCAGGAAGGCCGCGACGGCAAGGGCGGATCGCAAGGGACAGGCTCCGATGGTTGATTCTCTCGCGACAAGAAATGCGGAGAAACGCGGAGCCAGACTGTTCCGTGGGAACAATTTGGAATTTTGAATGTGCTATCCGCTCAATATGAGCCCGAACCTGATCAAACGCGACGAGGCCGAGGCCATTCTCCTGCAGAATGGCTGGCTGTTCCATCAGCCGGAGGCCTTCCAGAAGGAAGTCCTGCGACGCTCGATTCTCGTGCACTTTGCGCCGGGCGAGCGGATCTTCGGCTCTGGCGACGAGCCGGCCGGCATCTATGGCCTGGTGAGCGGCGGCGTGATGATCAATACCGCGCCGCCCAACCACATTCCGCAGCTGATCAATGTCGGCGCGCCGGGCGCCTGGGCCGGAGAGGGCTGCTTCCTGACACGACAGCCGCGGAGCTTCGAGCTGCGCGCGCTGGTCGGGACCTGGGCCATGTACCTGCCGCTCGAGCAGATGGATGAGATGGCCGAGGCCGACCCGATGGTCGCCCACAATTTCGGCCAGATCATCATGGCCAGCGTCGATGCGCTCATCCGCGTGATCCATGATCTGCAGCGGATCGATCCCGACCGCCGGATTGCCGCCGTGCTCCAGCGGGCCCGCTGGATCGGCGAGCATCCTCTGCCGCTGACCCAGGCCGAGATCGGCACCATGGCCCGCGCTTCGCGCCGGCAGGTCAACGCCGCCTTGAAGCGGTTTGCGGATCAGGGCTGGGTGAAGACCCGCTATCGGTCGATCACCATCCTCAACGCCGAGAAGCTGCGGCTCTTTTCAACGCAGGACGACTGAGCCAGCCCGCTTCAGCGGAGCCTTCCCGGTTTCAGGCCCATGGGGAATCATGAGCGCGACTTTGATCAAGCGAGCCACCGCCGAAGCCATCCTTCGGGAGAACGGATGGCTATCCAGGGAACCGGAAGCCTTTGCGGACGAGGTGCTGCGACGCTCCATCCTGCTGCGCTATGCGCCGAATGAAGTGATCTATCACTTTGGCGATGACCTCGGCGGGATCTATGGCCTGGTGAGCGGCGTGGTCGCCGTCAATACGGCCCCGCAGGTCGATGCGCCGCAGCTGGTCCATATGGGCGTGCCGGGTTCCTGGACGGGCGAAGACAGCTATCTCATACGCCAGCCGCGCCGGCTGGAACTGCGCGCCCTGACCGAGCTGTGGGTGATGCACCTGTCGCTGGACCAGATGACCCAGATGACGGCCGCCGATCCCTCGGTCAGCCGCCGTTTCTGCCAGAACCTGCTGCATGGCGTCGATGTGCTGATCCGCATCATCCACGATCTGCAGAAGCCGGACCCCGACCGCAGGATCGCCTCCGTGCTGCAGCGCATGACGTGGAGCAGCAAGCAGGTTCTGCTGACGCAGGCCGAGGTCGGCACGATGGCCTCGGCATCCCGCCGCCAGGTCAATGCCGCGCTGAAGCGGTTTGCCGCGAAGGGATGGCTGACGACCCGCTATGGTTCGATCACGATCCTGAACGCCGAGGCGTTGCGACGCTTCGGCGACGAGGACGGGGTGGAGCATCCGGCGTGATGGCCTCCCGTGGCGCGGTCCATAGCTTCGCATAATATGTTGACATAGAGTGCCGACTCAGACGATTTTGCGGTCATGGATGAAATAGACCGCAAAATATCAAATCTCCTCGCCGAAGACGCGCGCCGCTCGCTCGCCGATATCGGCGCCGTCGTGGGACTGTCGGCTTCCGCCGTGAATGAGCGGATCCGGCGCCTCGCGGCCAGCGGCGCGATCCGCAAGTTCACGGTCGACGCCGACCCCGCCGCCTTCGGCCGGCCTGTCCTGGCCTTTGTGTGGGTCGCGCTGGCCGCCGAGGCCGACGAGGCGGCGTTCCGGGCCTATGCCCGGTCGCAGCCGACGATTGCCGAATGCCACCATGTGACGGGACCCTGGTCCTATCTCGTGAAGGTGCATGTCGGCTCGCTCGCCGATCTCGAGGCCTTTCTTTCGGAGCTGAAGGCCGCCCGGTTCATCGCGCGCAGCGAAACGGTGATTGCGCTGTCCTCCGTCGTCGATGGACCTTTCGACCCGACGGAGGTCCCGCGTGATTGATCTCGCGCTGTTCGGCAAAAGCCTGCTGCTCGGTCTCGCGGTCGCCGCCCCGCTCGGCCCTATTGGCGCGCTCTGCATCAGCCGCACGCTCGAACGGGGCTTTTGGGCCGGCATGGCCGGCGGGCTCGGCACCGCGCTCGCCGATGGCTTCTATGCGAGCCTGGCGGCGCTCGGCTTTGCCGCTTTTTCCGCTATTTTGAGCGAGATCAGCGGCCCGATGCGCCTGGTCGGCGGCTTGTTTCTGATCTGGCTCGGCTGGAAGAGCCTGCAATCGAAATCGTCCCCGGGCGTTGCCAGTGTCGGGGCGAGGGATCTCCTCGGCACCTCGGTGGCGACCTTCGCGCTGACCCTCGCCAATCCGATGACGATCCTCTCCTTCGCAGCGATGTTCGCCGGGCTCGGCCTGGCGGAGGAAGGAGTGGACGCGCTGACCGTTGTGGTGGGCGTGTTTCTGGGCTCTCTCGCCTGGTGGATCGTGCTGAGTGGCTCGGTGGCACTCGCGCACCGGCGTCTGCCGGAAGGCTTCGCGCGCTGGGTCCGCTGGGCCTCCGGCGCGGTCCTCATCGCCTTCGGCCTGATGGCGCTGGGGAGCCTTCTCCTCGAGCGATTCCAGCAAGCCTAAGACCGCGAAATCGCAACGGGACCGCGATGAGGGGGGAGACGCCCGCCACGCCGTGCTTTTCGCGGCTCTCTTTGATCTAGAACAAATACGAACTCGCCGAATTCCGGGAAAGTCCTGCCGCACGCAACCTTTTCGCCAAGGCGGCGCAGCGGCTTTATTTCTGGAATTTGAGGGCTCGGATATGGTTGCGGGACTAAGCAGGGGCGATCGGCAGGTCGCACTCGCGATCTCGATTCTGGTCGCGCTTTGCGGCTTGGCGCTCGCCGCCATCGGCCGCGGCGATCCGATCGGGACCCATGGTTTCGTCATTCTGCTCTACGCCCTCGGCGTGAGCTTCTTCGTAATCGCCGGCTATTATGGGCCCGAGCCGGACAGCTCGCGGCTCTCGCGCTATTATGACGACCCGACCAAGGTCGGCATCGTGCTAGCCATGGCCTGGGCCGTGTTCGGCCTCGCCTTTGGCGTGTGGGTCGCGGCGCTGCTGGCCTGGCCGGACCTGACCTTTAACGCCGCCTGGGCAAGCTTCGGCCGCATCCGCCCGGTGCACACGACCAGCGTCATCTTCGGCTTTGGCGGCAACGCGCTGATCGCGACGTCCTTCCACGTGCTCCAGCGCACGACGCGGGCGCGCCTGCCGGACCAGATCAGCCCGTGGTTCGTGCTGCTCGGCTACAACCTGTTCTGCGTCATCGCGGTCAGCGGCTATTTCATCGGCATCACCCAGTCCAAGGAATATGCCGAACCGGAATGGTATGCCGACATCTGGCTCGTCATCGTCTGGGTCGTGTATTTCCTGATCTACATACGGACCCTGCAGCGGCGCAAGGAACCGCATATCTACGTCGCCAACTGGTACTACATGGCGTTCATCCTGGTCGTGGCGGTGCTGCACATCGTCAACAACCTCGCCGTGCCGGTCTCGTTGGGCCACGCCAAGAGCTATTCGCTGTTCTCCGGCGTGCAGGATGCGATGACCCAGTGGTGGTACGGCCACAATGCGGTGGCGTTCTTCCTGACCGCCGGCTTCCTCGGCATGATGTATTACTACCTCCCGAAACGCGCCGGCCGGCCGATCTTCTCCTACCGGCTGTCGATCATCAGCTTCTGGGGCATCACCTTCATGTATATGTGGGCGGGCTCGCATCACCTGCACTACACGGCCCTGCCGCAATGGGTGCAGACACTTGGCATGACCTTCTCGATCGTGCTGCTGGTGCCGTCCTGGGCCTCCGCCGGCAATGCGCTGGCGACGCTGAACGGCGCCTGGCACAAGGTGCGCGACGACGCCACGCTGCGCTTCATGATGGTCGCCGCCGTCTTCTACGGCCTCTCGACCTTCGAAGGCTCGTTCATGGCGATCCGCGCCGTCAATTCGCTCAGCCATTACACCGACTGGACCATCGGCCATGTCCATGCCGGCGCGCTCGGCTGGGTGGCGATGATCTCCTTCGGCTCGATCTACGCGCTGGTGCCGTGGATGTGGAAGCGCGAGCGCATGTATTCGCCCAGGCTGATCGAGTGGCACTTCTGGTTGGCGTTGGCGGGAACCGTCGTCTACGTCTTCGCGATGTGGAATTCGGGCATCATCCAGGGGCTGATGTGGCGGACCTACAATGAAAGCGGGACGCTCGCCTATTCCTTCGTCGATTCCTTGGTCGCGATGCATCCCTATTACATCGCCCGGGCCTTTGGCGGCCTGCTGTTCCTGATCGGCGCGATCCTCGGCTCCTACAACATCTGGATGACCATCCGTCAGCCCGGGACCGCGCTCGCCGCCAAGGCGGGGGAGGCGGACGAGCCGCACCTTGCGACCCAACCCGCCCTTCAGGCCGGAGAGTAGCCGACATGCCGAGTTTTCATCGCAAGCTCGAACGCAGTGCCATCGGCTTCGTGCTGGCCATCGTCGGCGTGTCGGCGATCGGCGGGTTCGTCGAGATCGCGCCGCTCTTCACCATCCACGAGACGGTCGAGAAGGCGCCGGATATGCGCGTCTACACGCCGCTCGAACTGGCGGGGCGCAACATCTATCTGCGCGAGGGCTGCTATGCCTGCCACTCGCAGATGATCCGCACCCTGCGCGACGAGGTCGAGCGCTACGGTCCTTATTCGCTGGCGGTCGAGTCGCAATACGACCATCCCATGCTCTGGGGCTCGAAGCGCACCGGGCCGGATCTGGCTCGTATCGGCGGCAAGTATTCCGACATGTGGCAGACGGCGCATCTGCGCAATCCGCGCGACGTCGTGCCCGAATCCGTCATGCCGAGATATGGCTGGCTGGAAGAGACGACGCTGCGCACCGACGATCTCGGCGATCACCTGCTGGCGATGAGCCGCGTCGGCGTGCCCTATACACAGGCGATGATCGACAACGCGCCCGCCGACGCCTACGGCCAGGCGGCGCCCGACACGGCCTTCGCGACCGGGGTCGGCGAGCGCTATGGCGCGGCGACGAACATCCGCGCCTTTGACGGCGATCCGTCGCGGCTGACGGAGATGGATGCGCTGGTCGCCTATCTGCAGATCCTGGGCAAGCTGACCGACGCCGCCTCGACCGAGGCCACGCTGCCCCCGACCGAAGCGCCGAACACCGAAGCGCCCAAGGAAGTCCCCAAGGCGGAAGCGACCAAGGCGGATGGATCGCCCGCCGTGGCAAGGGGAGGCTGAGCGCGATGGACTTCGACTATCAATCCGTCGTCGCCTTCTCCAAGAGCTGGGGCCTGTTCTACCTGATCGCGCTCTCCATCGGCGTGCTGGTCTACACCTTCTGGCCGCGGAACAAGAAGGGCTTCGACCAGGCGAAGAAGAGCATTCTCGACAAGGACGACAAGCCGTGGAACTAGGCAAGCGCGACCCCGTCACCGGACGGCTGACGACCGGGCACGAGTGGAACGGCATCGAGGAACTCGACTCGCCGATACCGCGCGTCGTTCTGTTCTTCCTCGCCGCCGGCATCCTGTTTTCGATCGTCTACTGGGTCCTGATGCCGGCCTGGCCGCTGGGCTGGACCTATACCAAGGGCTTGCTCGGGATCGACCAGCGCCAGATCGTGACCCGCGAAGTGGCCGATGCCGCCACCGCCCGCGCCGGCTGGACCGACCGCGTCGCGTCGATGGACTATGCCGCGATCGAGGCCGATGCGCCGCTGATGCAGTCGGTCCGCGACACCGGGCGGACGCTGTTCGTCGACAATTGCGCCGCCTGCCACAGCGTCGACGCGCGGGGCGGCCCCGGCTTCCCCAATCTTCGCGCCAAGAGCTGGCTCTGGGGCGGCACGCCGGAAGCGATCGCCGAGACCATCCGCGTCGGCATCAACTCGACCCATGGCGATACGCGCGTATCGCAGATGCTGGCTTTCGGACGCGATGGCATCCTCGATCGCAAGCAGGTGAGCGATGTCGTCGCCTATGTCCGCTCGCTGTCGGGAACGGCTCCGGTGGGACAACTCGATCCCGCCCGCGTCGCGGCGGGCAAGGAGGTCTTCGCCGCCAATTGCGTCGCCTGTCACGGCGAGGCCGGCAAGGGCAATCCCGAGGTGGGCGCGCCTGACCTGACCGATGCCGCCTGGATCTATGGCGCCGACGCCCAGTCGATCTTCAGCACGGTGCATGGCGGGCGGCAGGGACACATGCCGCATTGGGGCGAGCGACTGAGCCCGATCGACATGAAGATCCTGGCGCTCTACGTCCACACGCTGGAGGGGGACGCGAAATGAGCCTGGCTCCATCGCTGCCCGGGGCGCGGCCAAGGCGCCCCAACTGGAAGTGGATCTCGATCGCGATCGCCTCGATCGGCGTCGCCGTCCTGGTCGGCGCCAATGTGCATCTCGTCTATGTCGCGCTGCGCTCGCAGCCGGACTGCGTTCCGCATGCACGCGATGCGTCCGATCCCGGTGACGGCTTCCGTGCCGCCAAGTCGGCGTGCTGAGGCAGGAGACAATCATGGCCACGTCCACAAACGCATCCCCCGCCATCGAGCCGCCGCTGGTGCCGTCGCGCCGGCGCGATCTGGCGCCCAGCGCCGCGCTGGGCTGGCTCGCGGCCGGCTGGCGCGACCTGCTCGTCCGTCCGGCGACCAGCCTCGTCTACGGCCTCGCCGTCTTCGCGATCTCGGGCGTCGTGATCTGGAGCCTGTTTGCCCTCGGCCTTGATTACATCCTGTTTCCGGCGCTCGCCGGCTTCATGGTGGTCGGGCCGTTCGTCGCCATCGGTCTCTATGCCAAGAGCCGCGACATCGCAAAGCGCCGGCCGGTTTCCCTGGCGCGCATGATCCTGGTCAAGTCGGAATCCGGCGCCCAGGTCTGGTTCACGGGCGCCATCCTCTCCCTGCTCATGCTGGTCTGGATGCGCGCCGCGGTGCTCATCTATGCGCTGTTCTTCGGCCTGCGGCCTTTCCCGGGGCTCGAAAATGTCGCGACCATGCTGTTCACCACGCCGGTCGGTCTTGCGATGCTGCTGGTTGGAACGGTCGTCGGCGCGCTGTTCGCCGCGTTCTCCTTCGCCATCAGCACCTTCGCGATCCCGATGCTGCTCGACGAGAAGACCGATGCGTTCACGGCCATGGGCACCAGCATCTCGCTGGTCTGGAACAACCTGCCGGTGATGCTGGCCTGGGGCGCGATCGTGCTCGTCCTCTTCGCGCTCTGCGTGGCAACCGGCCTGCTCGGGCTGATCGTCGTGTTTCCGCTGCTCGGCCACGCGACCTGGCATAGCTACGAGGCGATGAAATGAGCTGCTGCGCTGGCGGGGCCGCCGACCTGGCTCGGACGGTCCATGCCTGCGCTTCCGACGAGGAACTGCGGCTCGCCAGCCGCGATCTCGGCGACGGGCTGCGCCAGGTCGATCTCGCCGTGCCGGACATGCATTGCGCCGATTGCATCCGCAAGGTCGAGCGCGGGCTCGCCGCGCTTCCAGGCGTCACCCAGGCCCGCGTCAATTTCTCGACGCGCCGCGCCAGCGTGAAGTGGCGCGGCGAGGTGCCGCCTCTGATCGAGACGCTGGCGGGGCTCGGCTATCCCTCGCATCTCTACGACGCGGCCGAGGCGGCGAGCGATCCCCAGCTCAACCAGCTGATCCGCGCGCTGGCCGTGGCCGGCTTTTCCTCGATGAACATCATGCTGCTGTCGGTGTCGGTCTGGTCGGGCGCCGAGCCGGAGACCCGGCAGGCGTTCCACTGGATTTCGGCCCTGCTTGCCCTGCCGGCGCTGTTCTATTCCGGGCTGGTCTTCTTCCGCTCTGCCTGGAGCGCGCTCCAGCACGGGCGCACCAACATGGACGTGCCGATCTCGATCGGCATCAGCCTCGCCTTCGGCATCAGCGTCTACGAGACGTTCCAGAACGGCGCGCACGCCTATTTCGACGCGGCGACCTCGCTGGTCTTCTTCCTGCTGATCGGCCGCACGCTCGACCACATGATGCGGGAGCGGGCGCGCCAGGCGGTCAGCGGGCTGGTACGCCTCGCGCCGCGCGGCGCCACCGTGCTTGGCGCCGACGGCAGCCGCGACTATCTGCCGGTCGCGGAAATCGAGCCGGGCATGACCCTGCTCGTCGCGGCGGGCGACCGCGTGCCGGTCGATGGCACCGTCGCTAGCGGCGCGTCGGAGCTGGATTGCTCGGTCGTGTCCGGCGAGAGCCTGCCGCAGCCGGTCGAGGCCGGGTCGGCGCTCAAGGCCGGCATGCTGAACCTGACCGGCGGGCTCGTCGTCACGGCGACCGCCCGGGCGCAGGATTCGTTCCTGGCCGAGATGGTCCGGCTGATGGAGGCGGCGGAAGGCGGCAAGGCGCGCTACCGGCGGCTCGCGGACCGCGCCTCGCAGCTCTATTCGCCGGTCGTCCATGCCACCGCCTTGCTGACCCTGGTCGGCTGGGTCGCCGCGACCGGCGACTGGCACCGCTCGATCACCATCGCCATTGCCGTCCTCATCATCACCTGTCCCTGCGCGCTCGGCCTGGCCGTCCCGATCGTCCAGGTGATGGCGGCCCGGCGGCTGTTCGAGAACGGCGTCATGGTCAAGGATGGCTCCGCCATGGAGCGCCTGGCCGAAATCGACACGGTCGCCTTCGACAAGACCGGCACCCTCACGCGAGGCAAGCTGCAACTCATCGATGCCGAACGGATCGAGCCGGCCCATGCGGCGATCGCCGCCGCCATGGCCGCGTCCTCGAACCATCCCGCCTCGCGCGCCATCGCGGCGCGGTTTGGCGGCGGCGATGTGGCCTTCGAACGGCTGAGCGAAATTCCCGGCCATGGCGTGGAGGCGGCGCTCTCCGGACGGACCTATCGGCTCGGCCGGGCCGAGTGGGCGCTGGACGAGCCCGGCGAGACCAGCGGCACCGTCCTGAGCGTCGATGGCCGTTGTCTCGCCGCCTTCGCTTTCACGGACGAACTGCGGCCCGATGCGCGCGCCGCGGTCCAGGCCTTGCGCCAGGCGGGCCTTCGCACGCTGATCCTTTCCGGCGACCGCATGGAGCCGGCTCAAGCGACCGCCGCCGAACTGGGTATCGACGACGTCACCGCGGCGGCGCTGCCCGCCGACAAGGTTGCCCGGGTCCGCGCGCTGGCGGCCGAGGGACGCAAGACGCTGATGGTGGGCGACGGGCTCAACGACGCGCCGGTCCTGACGGCCGCCCATGTTTCGATGGCGCCGGCGAGCGCCGCCGACATCGGCCGCAACGCCGCCGACTTCGTCTTCCTGCGCGACAGCCTGAAGGCCGTGCCGCTGGCCCATCGCGTGTCGATCGAGGCCGGGCGGCTCATCCGCCAGAACTTCGGCCTCGCCATCGCCTACAACCTGATCGCGCTTCCCGTCGCGATCGCCGGGTTCGTCACGCCGCTGATCGCGGCGCTGGCCATGTCGCTGTCGTCGATCCTCGTCGTCGCCAATGCGCTCCGCCTCAAGGTCGGCAGCGGCAAGGACGAGGCGGAAGCCCGGCCCGCCGTCCCGGCGCGGCGCCCGGAGGCGGAAGCACGCCGGCCCCCGGTCGCGCAGGGCCAGCCATGGACAGCCTGATCTTCCTGGTGCCGCTCGCGCTGCTGTTCGGCTCGGTCGCGCTCGTCGTCTTCCTCTGGTCGCTTCGCAGCGCTCAATATGACGACCTCGACGGCGCGGCCCAGCGCATCCTCCTGGATGATGACGACGAGGGGCCCGGAACCGGGCGCTGATCGCCGCTCAGCGCTGCGGGTTTTAAGCCATGTCGAGCCCCGGGGATGACGCGTTCTGCCGGTGATCACTGCGATAGCGCGCCGGCGAGGTGCGGTAGATGCGGCGAAAGCTGGCGCCGAAGGCGCTGTCGGAGCGGTAGCCGAGCGCCGCGCCGATGCTGGACACCGGCTCGTTCCCGCGCCGCAATCTGCCGGCCGCCAGCCGCATGCGCCAGCGTGTCAGATACTCCAGCGGGGCGACGCCGACACGCTGCTTGAACCGCGCGGCAAAGCTGGACCGGGACTGGCCGGCAAGGCGTGACAGCTCGGCCAGGGTCCAGTTGCGCTCCGGTTCGGAATGCACCGCCTGCAGGACGGGGGCAATGTGCCGGTCGGTCAGCCCGCCCAGCCAGCCGGCCGCGTCGGCGGCGCCCTGCGCCAGATGGGCGCGCAGCACGTGGACAAAGGCGAGGCGCAACAGGTCGTTGCACATCAGTTGGGCCCCGGGCGCGCCCGAATCCCATTCGCGATCGAGCTGGTCGAGCAGCCATGTGATCGGCGCCGCCGCACCTCCCTGGATCACCAGAATCGGCGGCAGCGCGCCGGAAAGCACTACGCCGTCAATGGTATCGAGCCGCACACTGCCGCCTAGAATGGCAAAATCGGCGCCATCCCCGAGTTTGGCGGCCATGCCAGAGTCTGTGAAGACGTCACGGGCCGCCTCCATCCGGGCGTCCGGCGTGCTGGCCAGGTCGAAGGGCGTGTGGGCGACGACGAAGCAATCGCCGGCCGCGAGTTGCACCGGTGTCTGGCCCTCGGCGAGCAGCCAGCAGGTGCCGCGACGCACCACGTTGAACTTGATGTTGGCGGGCGCCGAGAAGCGGACGCCCCATTCGCCGCCTGCCTGCAGGCTGATCGAGCAATGCGCCACGGCATGGATGGTGGTGAGAATCGCCGACAGGGCGTCGCCGGGCATGGTTTGGACGATCACGATATCATCTCGGACTTGGCTGTCTGGATTGTCCCTCGAGATAGGCGATATCTGGAGACCTTACCAGTGGAGACAAGACATGACCCAGCAACATCCGATCGGCTCGCCCTTTTCCGCTGCCAGCACGGCTGCCGACGTGATCCGCGGCATCGACCTGTCCGGCAAGAACGCCATCGTCACTGGCGGCCACTCCGGCCTTGGCATCGAAACGGTCCGCGCCCTGGCCGAGGCGGGTGCGCGGGTTCTCGTTCCGGCGCGCGACCCGGACCAGGCAAGAGCGGACCTGGCTGGGATCGCCAATGTCGAGGTCGATCCGATCGACCTGACGGATCCTGCGTCGATCGCGGCTTTTGGCGAGCATGTGGTGGCAGGCGGCCGGGCTCTCGACATGCTTATCAACAGCGCTGGCATCATGGCGGCGCCCCTGTGGCGCGATGCCGAGGGCCATGAGAGCCAGTTCGCCACCAACCATCTCGGCCATTTCCGGCTGACCGTGGCGCTGTGGCCCGCGCTGACCCGGAGCGGCGATGCCCGCGTCATCAGCGTGTCCTCGCGGGGCCACCAGATCGCGGGCGTGGATTTCGACGATATCGACTTCCTCTCGCGCCCCTATGACAAATGGGTGGCCTATGGCCAGTCCAAGACCGCCAATGCCCTTTTCGCCATGGCGCTGGACAAGCGTGGCAGGGAAAGCGGCGTGCGGGCCTTCTCCCTGCATCCCGGCCAGGTCCTGACCGGTCTGGCGCGGCATCTTTCGGAGGCGGAGATTGCCAGCTTCGACGCGCGGGATGAGCAGGGCAGGCTTCGGGTCGACCCCGCCCGCGGCATGAAGACGGTTCCCCAGGCGGCCGCGACGTCGGTATGGTCCGCCACCAGTCCGCTGCTGGCGGACCTTGGAGGTCTTTACCTGGAAGACTGTGACGTTGCCCCCATCCACACGGGCGAAGCCGGCCGCAAGGGCGTTGCCCCATGGGCCGCTGACCCCGACCTGGCCGAGCGGCTTTGGCGGGTTTCCGAGGCCATGACGGGTGTATCGATCGGCTGAAGCCAGGCGCTTTTGCCGTAGCATCGAGCGGCGTATGCAGCCTCATCAGCGGAAGCGGTTGCGGTCATCGCACGGCTGCGGCAAGCGAGAGGCGGGCTTCGAGGGCCTCGGCGGCCTCCTTGCGCTCGCTGTAGCGGTCGGTGAGGTAGGGCGAGACATCCCGCGTCAGCAGCGTGAACTTGACCAGCTCCTCCATCACGTCGACGACCCGGTCATAGTAGCTCGACGGCCGCATGCGCCCGGCCTCGTCGAACTCCTGGAACGCCTTGGCGACAGAAGACTGGTTCGGAATGGTGATCATGCGCATCCAGCGCCCGAGCACGCGGAGCTGGTTGACGGCATTGAACGATTGCGAGCCGCCCGACACCTGCATTACCGCGAGCGTCCGTCCCTGCGTTGGCCTCACGGCACCGACCGAAAGCGGGATCCAGTCGATCTGCGCCTTCATGACCGCGCTCATCGCGCCGTGGCGCTCGGGGCTGGTCCAGACCTGCCCCTCCGACCAGAGCGCCAGTTCGCGCAGTTCCTGGACCTTGGGGTGGTCGGCGGCCGTTGCGTCCGGCAGCGGCAGGCCGTGCGGATCGAACACCCGCGTTTCCGCGCCGAAATGCTGCAGCAGCCGTTCGGCCTCCAGGGTCAGGAAGCGGCTGTAGGAGCGCTCGCGCAGCGAGCCGTAGAGCAGCAGGATGCGTGGACGATGCGTCGAGGCCGTCTTCCGCAGCTTGTCCGATTCGGGAGCTTGGAGCAGGTCGGCGGCGACGTTGGGCAGTGCGGGAATCATGTCCGCGTCTCCTCAAGAGTGGGGCGGACAAGAGGGCCGCGCTCGTACCAGCCTTTGGACCGGTTCACGATCCACACCACGGAGAGCATGACCGGCACCTCGATCAGCACACCGACGACGGTTGCAAGCGCCGCGCCCGAGTGAAAGCCGAACAGGCTGATGGCGGCGGCGACGGCGAGCTCGAAGAAGTTGGACGCGCCGATCAGGGCGGAGGGGCCGGCGACGCAATGCGCTTCGCCCGTGACCCGGTTCAGGAGGTAGGCGAGGCCGGCGTTGAAATAGACCTGGATCAGGATCGGAACCGCGAGCAGGCCGATGATCAGGGGCTGCGCGATGATCTGTTCGCCCTGGAAGCCGAACAGCAGCACCAGCGTGGTGAGCAGCGCCACCAGTGAGACCGGACCCAGCCGTCGCAGGGCCTTCGCCAGCGCGGCTTGCCCGCCCGTGGCGATCAGCCGGCGACGGGCGATCTGGGCGAGCAGCACCGGTACGACGATGTAGAGCGCGACCGAGAGCAGAAGCGTGCCCCAGGGGACGGTGATGGCCGACAGTCCCAGCAGCAGGCCGACGATGGGCGCGAAAGCCACGACCATGATGGCGTCGTTGAGCGCCACCTGCGACAGGGTGAAGAGGGGCTCGCCCTTGGTTAGGTTTGACCAGACGAACACCATGGCGGTGCAGGGCGCGGCGGCGAGGATGATGAGGCCGGCGATGTAGCTGTCGATCTGGTCGGCCGGCAGCAGCGGGCGAAACAGCCAGCCGATGAACAGCCAGCCGAGCAGCGCCATGGAAAAGGGCTTGATGGCCCAGTTGATGAACAGGGTAACGCCGATGCCGCGCCAGTGTCGGCCGACCTGGCCGAGCGCCGAGAAGTCGATCCGCAGCAGCATGGGAATGACCATGAGCCAGATCAGGATGGCGACCGGCAGATTGACCTTTGCGATTTCGGCTGCGCCGATGGCCTGGAAGACACCCGGCATGACATGGCCGAGGGCGATGCCGGCGACGATGCAGAGGGCTACCCACAGGGTGAGATAGCGTTCGAAGATGGACACGGGCGGGCCTCTAGAAGCGTTCTCGAGCGAAATGGGTACCGGTTCGCGTGAAGAAACGTGATCCCACAAGGAGTTAGAGCGTTGCACCGTTCCGGAGAAACGGTGAAAGGCTCTAGAAGCGGATGGTGCGGGCGAGAAGGGCGGCGTCGGCCGGGCACAGGCTGCTGGCCTGACGGGTCGCGAGGACGGTGGCCGGCGCATCGTCCCGCGCGACAGGCTTGAAGCCGATTTTTTCGAAGAAGGGCGCGGCCGAGCTTGTGAGCACCCAGGCGCGGCGGGCGCCCGCATCAAAGGCGCGCCGCTGCAGGAGCGACACGAGGTTGCGGCCCAGCGCCTGGGCGCGCCACGCGGGCAGGACGACGATGGACCGCAGCAGCGCGTTGTCGCCGAGCGCCTCGTAGCCGCCGAAGCCGACGGGATCGCCGGCCGACGTCCGGTAGGCGAAGAAGGTCCGTCCCGGCGCCAGGAGATCGTCGCAGGGAAGGCCAGCGGATTGCAGGGCGCCGACGAGGCCGGGGTCGTCCCCCGCTATCCCTGCGTCGACCAGGAAAGGCACGCCCTCCTCCTTGAGAAGGGCGGTCGTGACGCCGGTCGGCAGCAGGTCGAACACGATGTCGGACGGCCGGCATAGTCGCACGCCGGGCGGGCCGACCACGATCGGCCGGTTGATCAGGATGGGATGCGCGATCATCGCATCGAGCAGGGCGTCGTCGCCCAAGGCTGGATCGTCGAGGCCGAGCGCGGCATAGGGCGTGCCCTTCTGGCGGATCGCGTCGCGCACCGCGAGGCCCATCCGGTCGATGAGATCGGCGAGTTCCGCGCGGCTCGGCGGGGTCTTGAGATATTCGACAACGCGCGGCTCGACCCCCACGCTGCGCAGCAAAGCGAGCGTGTTGCGCGAGGTGCCGCAATCGGGGTTGTGGTAGATGACGAAGGTCATGGACGCCTAGGCTCCAATCTTCCGGGGCGAGCTGGCACCCTCGATCTGGCCGATTTCGGAGAGCTTCGCTCCCAGCGCGATGGTATCGAGGCGCTTGAACGGCAACGCCGTGAACAGGGAGATGCGCGTCTTCAGCATTCCGAAAGCTGTGACGAACGCCCTCTCCATTTCGTAGTCGCTGCCAACCACGCCCGCAGGGTCTTCGATGCCCCAATGCGCGGTCATGGGCTGCCCCGGCCATACCGGGCAGGCTTCGCCAGCGGCGCTGTCACAGACGGTGAACACGAAGTCCATCGTCGGAGCGCCGGGCGCGGCGAATTCATCCCAGGGTTTTGAGCGGAAGCCCTCGGCGGGATATCCAAAGCTCTCCAACACACGAAGCGCGAGTGGATTGACGCTGCCCTTGGGCTGACTGCCGGCCGAGAAGGCCCTGAAGCGGCCTGCGCCGTCCTTGTTGAGAATGGACTCAGCAAGGATCGAGCGCGCCGAGTTGCCCGTGCAGAGGAACAGGACATTGTAGATCCGGTCCATCATTTCTTCGTCTTTCTGGCTAGCAGTTGCAGGCGGCAAGCGCCGCCATGGCGGGCTCGCACACTTCGGGGTGGCCCTGGCAGCAGTCGCGCATCAGGAAGCCGACCAGGCCGGCCAGGGCCGGATAGGCGGCGCTGTAGAGGATCGAACGGGACTCGCGCCGGGAGGTGATCAGCCCTGCCTGTTCCAGATGGCTCAGATGGAACGAGGCCTTGGACGACGACGCGCCAACGGCCTCGCCGATGACGCCGGCCGCCAGACCTTCTGGCCCGGCCTTCACCAGCAGCCGGACAATCTGGAGCCTCGTCTCCTGCGACAGCGCCGCAAACGCATTCAGGGCCTGTGCCTCGTCCATTTCAACCTCTCAAGAGATGTTGAAATGATTGCTATCGGATTCGGTCCCGCCAAGCAATCTGTTGTGGCGATGATCTCGGTGGCAACGCGCTGGTGCCCGCCACGGAGGAAATCGCGTCTGCGATCTGGGCTGGAGCGTTTTCGCGTCGCGTCGCGGCGAGGTGCCGGGGGGAGCCCACCAACTCCGCGATCTGGACCCAGGGGAAGGCTGCGCGGTCCGTCACGCTTTAGGCCGGTGGCGGTCCCGAGCCGTGTCGAGAGCGGCTCAGTCGGCGGACAGGATCTTGCTGGAGCGAGCCATGGATCCGCGGCCTCCGGGGGGGGGGGGCGGCAGGCAGGCTAGCAGCTGGACTAAACTATTCCGACCAGCTGAAAAGCTGGTGGAGCCGAGGGGAATCGAACCCCTGACCTCTGCAGTGCGATTGCAGCGCTCTCCCATCTGAGCTACGGCCCCGTCGCATCGCGACGCGGCCATTTAGAGGGGGGCGCCGAAGGCTGTCAAGCACCTCCGGAACGTCGCGCCAGCAAGGCCGAAACGACAGGCCGTCGTGCCCGCGGCGATGGGACGGGCGCTCCTCTGGATTCCTGCGAAGGCACGCCTTCCTGACCGCCGGGCTGTTCTCGGGCGGTGGTCAGGCGGCTCGGTTGGCACGAGGGCAAAGGGGCCGCCGGGGCGCCCGCCGCAGGCGCGGGTTGCGGTCGTGGCGGGCGATCGCTACATCAGGACGTCCTGATTTCTTCCGCGACCATCCCGGGAAACCCATGCGCGCTATCCTCGACGTCGTTATGATCGCCCTCAACCTCTATTGGTGGATCGTGATCGCCAGCGCCCTGTTCAGCTGGCTCTACGCTTTCGGCGTGGTCAATCCGCGCAATCAGGTCGTGGCTTCCATCGGCAAGTTCCTCTACCAGGCGACCGAGCCGGCGCTGCGGCGCATCCGTGCCTTCATGCCGAGCCTCGGCGCCATCGACATCTCGCCGATCATCCTGCTGCTCGGCATCATCCTGATCCAGCAGGTCATCATCCGCTACGTCTACCCGAACGTGTTTTGAGCGATAACGGCTTCGTCCGCACCGGCGATGGCCATGTCGTGGTTCAGGTGCGCCTGACGCCCAAGGGCGGCAGCGATCGCATCGACGGCCTCGGCGAACTGGCGGATGGCCGCAAGGTGGTGCTGGCGCGGGTGCGGGCGGCGCCGGACAAGGGCGCGGCCAATGCGGCGCTGGAGGCGCTGCTGGCCAAGGCCGTCGGCGTCCCACGCTCGGCCGTGTTGCTGATCACGGGCCATACGGCGCGGCTGAAGGGCCTGCGCATCGATGGCGAGGTTTCAGACCTGATCGAGCGGCTGGCACGGCTGACCGGCTGAACGGACGGTCCGCGCGATACGCGCGCCACCCCGTTCCCGCTCAGTGGGTGTAGAGCCCGCGCAGGGATCCTTCGTCCCAGAACACGTCGCGGATGCGCCAGCCCTGGTCGATCTGGACCAGCCGCAGCTCGATCTGCTTCGGCTCGCCAAAATTCAGGAAGGTGACATGGCCCTCGGCCGTGTCGGGCGTCCCGGCTTCGACATCGACGCGCAGATCGGAAATGTCCCAGTCCTGCGCGTTGACGAAGGGGTCGCCGTCCAGCTTGCCGACCTCGCCCGCGGCGGCGGCCTCGTCGCTGTCGGCGATCATCCGCTCGGCCAGGCGCGGCTCGAACAGCGCGCGCACGGTCTCGGCATTGTCGAGCGGCACGCCTTCGCCGCCGTTCTCGTAACGCGCATAGATCGCGGCCACGAAGGCCTCGGGATCGTCGGCGGCAGCCGACGTTCCCACCTTTGTCGGGACGAGGCCCACGCCGAGCACGGCCGCCAGCAGAAATTGCGCGACGCCGCGCCGCGTGGGCGACATCGCGGTCAGCCCTTCTTGGCGCGTTCGATGGCGTCAACGATCAGCTGCTGCGCCTCGTCGAGGTCGCCCCAGCCGGTGATCTCGACCCACTTGCCGTTTTCGAGATCCTTGTAGTGGCGGAAGAAGTGCTCGATCTGCTGCAGCGTGATCTCGGGCAGGTCCTTGTAGGACTTCACGTTCTCGTAGCGGCGCGTCAGCTTGGTCGACGGCACGGCCAGGATCTTCTCGTCCTCGCCGCCCTCATCGCGCATCTTGAGAACGCCGACCGGGCGGCAATTCATGATCGCGCCGGGGACGATGGCGCGCTGGTTGGCGACCAGCACGTCGATCGGGTCGCCGTCGCCGCAGAGCGTGTGCGGGACGAAGCCGTAATTGCCGGGATAGCGCATCGGCGTATAGAGGAAGCGGTCGACGTAGAGCGCGCCGGCTTCCTTGTCCATCTCGTACTTGATCGGCTCGCCGCCGACCGGAACTTCGATGATGACATTGACGTCGTGCGGGGGATTCTTGCCGATCGGAACAGCATCGATGTTCATGGCGGTACCTCGAGTGAAATGGGCGCTTCCCTTTACGGGGCGCCATCCCGGCCCGCAAGCCCGAATTCGCCGCAGCGCAGCAAGCCGCGCCGGGAAGGTCGATCCGGATCGGGAGGAAAGGGCGGCTCAGCCGCGCGCGAAGGCGAAGGCGACCTTGGCCAGCACCGTGTCGCCGAAGCGCTCGCTGCCGCGCGCCACCTTGCGGCCGCCGGCATTCTTGTAGAAGCGGCAGGCGCCCTCGTTCTCGGCCAGCGCCCAGACCACGGCGGAATCGAAGCCGTGGCGCAGAAGCTCGCGCCGGGCGGCGAGGAACAGCCGGGTGCCGAGGCCGACGCCCTGATATTCCGGCCGCATGTAGATCTCGTAGATTTCGCCGCGCTGGACCAGGTTGCGCGCCCGGTTGGGACCGAAAGTGGCATAGCCGACCACGGTGCCGCCGACATCGATGACGATGATGCCGGTGCCGCGGCGTATCGCGCGGCTCCACCACGCAGCACCCCGCCGCGTGATCATCCGGCCCAGTTCCCGGGCCGGGATCAACCCATCATACGCCTGACGCCAAGCGCTGTCGTGAACCGCGGTGATTGCTTCCGCGTCACTGGCTTCTGCGCGACGGACACCGATCGACAGAGTGCTCATGTCGACCAAGATATGTCTGCCAATCGCATCGGGGAAGGGGGTTTCTCGCATGACTGCGCGAGTTCGCCGCAGCGTGACGAAGCGGTCACGCCGGGGCGGATGCCGACGGGCTGAGAAACGCGATGCGGCGCCCGCGGAAAGAGTGCCGGGCCGGCTGCAAAAGCAAACGGCGGCGCCCTGGGGCGCCGCCGTTGAATTCTGTCGCTCAGGCCAAGCGGCGCTGCTTAGGCGCTCTTGCTCGAACGGTCGGCGCGCTTGCGCTCGACGGGATCGAGGATCGCCTTGCGCAGGCGGATCGACTTCGGCGTCACTTCCACCAGCTCGTCGTCCGAGATCCAGGAGAGCGAGCGCTCCAGGGTCATGCGGATCGGCGGCGTCAGGCGGACGGCTTCGTCCTTGTTGGCCGAACGAACGTTCGAGAGCTTTTTGCCCTTGAGCACGTTCACTTCGAGATCGTTGTCGCGCGTGTGCTCGCCGACGATCATGCCCTCATAGACCTTCCAGCCGGGCTCGATCATCATCGGGCCGCGATCTTCCAGGTTCCACAGCGCGAAGGCGACGGCCTCGCCCGACTCGTTCGAGATCATGACGCCGTTGCGGCGGCCGACGATCTCGCCCTTGTGCGGGGCATAGGAGTGGAACAGGCGGTTCATGATCGCCGTGCCGCGCGTGTCGGTCAGCAGTTCGCCCTGGTAGCCGATCAGGCCGCGCGTCGGCGCGTGGAAGACCAGGCGCAGGCGGTCGCCGCCAGAGGGGCGCAGCTCGACCATGTCGGCCTTCCGCTCGGACATCTTCTGCACGACGATGCCGGAATGCTCCTCATCGACGTCGATGATGACTTCCTCGATCGGCTCCAGCGTCTGGCCCGAAAGATCCTTCTGGAACACGACGCGCGGGCGCGAAACGCCCAGCTCGTAGCCTTCGCGGCGCATGTTCTCGATCAGGATGGCCAGCAGAAGCTCGCCACGGCCGGATACGATGAAGGCGTCCTTGCCGGCCGACTCCTCGATCTTCAGCGCGACATTGCCTTCCGCTTCCTTCATCAGGCGGTCGCGGATCATGCGGCTGGTGACCTTGTCGCCCTCGGTGCCGGCGAGCGGGCTGTCATTGACCATGAAGGTCATCGACACGGTCGGCGGATCGATCGGCTGCGCCTTGATCGCCTCGGTGACGGCCGGATCGCAGAACGTGTCGGCGACGGTGCCCTTGGTCATGCCGGCCAGCGCGATGATGTCGCCTGCGACGCCTTCCTCGATCGGCTGGCGCTCGATGCCGCGGAACGCCATGATCTTGGACACGCGGAACTGCTCGACGGTCGAGCCGTCCTGGGCCAGCACCTTCAGCGTCTGGTTCGGCTTGACGTTGCCCGACGTGATGCGGCCAGTGATCAGGCGGCCCAGATAGGGGTTGGACTCGAGCAGGGTGCCGATCATGCGGAACGGGCCGTCCTCGACATGCGGCGCCGGCACATGCTTTAGCACCAGGTCGAACAGCGGCGCCATGCCTTCTTCATGCGAGGCGTCGGGCGAATTGCCCATCCAGCCATTCTTGCCGGATCCGTACAGGATCGGGAAGTCGAGCTGCTCGTCGGTGGCGTCGAGGGCGGCGAAGAGGTCGAACACCTCGTTCACGACTTCCTGGATGCGCGCGTCGGCCTTGTCGACCTTGTTGATCGCGACGATCGGCTTCAGGCCGAGCTTCAGCGCCTTGCCGACCACGAACTTGGTCTGCGGCATCGGGCCTTCGGCGGCGTCGACCAGAACGATTACGCCATCGACCATGTTCAGGATGCGCTCGACCTCGCCGCCGAAATCGGCGTGGCCGGGGGTATCGACGATGTTGATGCGGGCGTCGTGCCAGGTGATCGAAGTCGCCTTGGCCAGAATCGTGATGCCGCGCTCTTTCTCGATGTCGTTCGAATCCATGACACGTTCGGCCACGCGCTGGTTGTCACGGAACGAACCGGACTGCTGAAGCAGCTTGTCCACGAGTGTTGTCTTGCCATGATCGACGTGCGCGATGATGGCGATATTGCGAAGTGTCATTTGCGAATCCGAAAAGGCGCGGCGGCGTCGGACAGGTGCCTCGAGACGGCCAGCATGTTTTGCGGCGCAAAATGATCGAAAAGGCCGCAAAACGCAACCTCCGATCCGACACCCGGAATGACGTAGCGGAATGTAAGATATATGCCGTAACGGCAGGTCTGCACGTGAAACCGCGATAACCTAGGGGATTCTTGACTTTCCCGGCAAGATTTGTTTATAATATGGAATTCTTATTATACATGGGAGAGTCAGCTTTTGGCAGCCACCACCGAAGATCCGCTGGGCTTTGTACTCGTCGATGTGGCCCGTTTGCTGCGGCGCCGCTTTGAGAAGGCGCTGGAAAACGCTGGCCTCGGATTGACGGTTGCCGAAGCGCGAACGCTCGCCTTTGTCAGTCGTCACCCCGGGCTCCGGCAATCGACGCTCGCCGAGGAACTTTGCGTCGAGCCGATGACCCTGGTCGGGTTCCTCGACCGGCTGGAAGCCGCCACTTTGGTCGAGCGCATGCAGGATCCGGCCGACCGCCGCGCCAAGCTGATCCGGCTGACGCCGAATGCCGCCAGCATCGTGCGGCGCATCCGCGCGATCGGCAAATCGGTGCGCGAGGAGGCCGAGCGCGGCATCGATCCGGCCCTGACCGAGACGATGCGCCTGACGCTGCTGAAGATGCAGGACAACATCCTGGCCAGCGAAGACATGGTCGCCTGAGGCGCGTTTCGGGTGCCGAGCTTCAAAAGCCCATGCCGTCGCCGGCATGGGCTTTTTTGTTGGGCGGGCGCGGGATCGGCGGCGCTTCCGGATCGATCGGGGCTCGCGGGCCGGTGGCGGACGGGCCTCGAGGTTGGTTCGCTGGGAATGTCTCAGGAAAAACCCTCACCCCAACCCTCTCCCGCAGGCGGGAGAGGGGGCTTGACGGCGCATGTCGAGGCCATCGGAGCTTGCTTTAAGCGGCTCAATGGGTCGAGGAAACCTCTCCGGCCATCGCCCAAGCGCGCTCCCGCTCGATGAAAGCCGTGGCCGAAAAGCCCTCGCCCGCTTGCGGGAGAGGGTGGGGTGAGGGGCTTGCTTGCCATCTGCCGAGAGCTGCAGCCCCGCCTCAAGCCAAAACAGCGCCCGTCAGACCCGGCCCGACGACCCCTAATCCTTCCGCTTCGCGACGTTCAGGAACTCGGCCAGCCGGCGGTAGAGCGTGGGGTCGGCGGCGACGAAGCCGCCGGGATAGCCCCGCTCGATCGCGTCATAGGCTTCCGGCGCGGTTTGCTGCATCTCGATCAGCGCCTGCAGCAGGTTCGATTTCGCCATCTCCGGCAAGTCCTTGCGCACTACATGCGGCCCGAACGGGATCAGTTCGGATTGCCACACGACCCGGAGCGTTGAGGGCGACAGCACGCCGTCGCTGGCAAGCCGGGCGAACGGTCCGGAACCGATCGCCGCCGAAAGCGGGTCGGGCGCCGACGACCAGGCCGTGGCGAGGTCGGCCTCGCCGGCCGCCAGTTCGCCCAGCGCCGCCTCGCTGTCCGGCGTTTCGACGATGCGCAGGAAGTAGCCCGGGGGATCGATCCCCTCCTTCGCCAGTCCGGCAAAGGCGGCGCGGCGGCCGGAGAGCGAATCCTTGGCGCCGACGGCAAGCCGCATGTTGCGGGCATCGGCCAAGGTCGCGAGGGGCCCGTCGCTCTTCGCCACCAGCAGCGCGCGGAACCCGCGCGCGTGATCGGCGGTCGTCGGCTGCACAAGCGGCTCCGCGCAATCGCAGCGCTGGTCGAGCGCGATATAGGCGAGCGACGACAGCACGGTGTACTGGACGCGGCCGGTCGCCTGCGCCTCGATCAGCGCGTCATAGGTGCGGGCCGGGAACAGTTCGACGGGGACCGCGAGCGCGTATTGCAGCCGCCAGCGGAATTTCTCCAGCCGCGCCACCTCATAGGCCGGATTGTCGCCGGCGATGAAGCCGACGCGCAGCGTGCCGATATCGTCGCGCCAACTCGCCCAGGCGGGCGAGGCGAGGGCGATCAGGAGGGCCAGGCAGGCGGCGATCCGGCGCATCGTCTTCTCCTATGCGGGCAGGCTGGCGAGCAGGCGGGCACGGGTCGCCTCGTCGACGAAAGCCGCCTCGAGCGAGGTGCGGGTGGTGGCGATCAGCGCGGCGTCGGAAAGGCCGAGATCTTCGGACAGCCAGCCATATTCTGCGCCGATCGAGGAGCCGAAATAGGGCGGATCGTCGGAACTGACCGTGACGCGGACCCCGGCATCGCCAAGTTTGCGGAACGGATGGCTGGCCACGTCCGGATAGAGCCCGAGCGCCACGTTCGAGCCGGGGCAGAGCTCCAGCACGATGCCTTCCTCGACGATGCGCTGGACGAGGCCGGCATCCTCGATGGCGCGCACGCCATGGCCGATGCGGCTGACGCCGAGATGGTCGAGCGCGTCGCGCACGCTCTGCGGCCCGCCGAATTCGCCGGCATGCACGGTCAGCCCCAGCCCGGCCTCGCCGGCGATGCGGAACGCGTCGGCGAAATCGCGCGGGTGGTACATGCGCTCGTCGCCGGCAACGCCGAAGCCCGTCACCAGCGGGTGCGGCTCGTTCGCGACCGTCTCGGCGGCGGCGAGGATGCGGTCCGGCCCGTAATGGCGCACGCCGGTGGCGATCATCCGCCCGACGATGCCGGTCGCGGCTTCCGCATCGCGGATACCCTGCGCCAGTCCCTCGACATAGTCGCGATAGCTGAGGCCGGAGGCGAGCGCGTGATCGGACGAGATGAACACCTCGCCATAGATTGCGCCCTCGGCCGCTAGGCTGGAGAAATAGCTGAAGGTCAGGTCGCGATAATCCTCCGGCGTGCGGAAGACGGCGGCGGCGCGGTCATAGGCGTTGAGGAACGAGGTGAAGTCGTGCCAGGCGAAATTGCCCTTGGCGTCGAACAGGCCGGTGAGGTCGACGCCGTGCCGCGCGCCGACCTTGCGCACGAGGTCGGGCGAGGCTGCGCCTTCGACATGGCAATGCAGCTCGGCCTTGGGGATATGGGAAACCATTTATAGAAATCTCCGTCCGTGTCGTCCGGGCGTCAGCCCGAGATGGGCGGCGATCGTTTCGCCGATATCGGCAAAACTCCGTCGCGCGCCAATGTCTTTTCCCGGCAGGCCGGGGCCGAAGGCGAGGATCGGCACCTGCTCGCGGGTGTGGTCCGTGCCGCGCCAAGTCGGGTCACAGCCATGGTCGGCGGTGATGATCACCAGGTCGCCGGACCGAAGCGCCGCCTCGATTTCCGGCACGCGGGCGTCGAACGCCTCCAGAGCGGCGGCATAGCCGGCGACGTCGCGGCGGTGGCCATAGAGCATGTCGAAATCGACCAGATTGGCAAACACCAGGTCGCCATCCCCGGCGCTTTCGATCGCCGCCAGCGTTGCGTCGGTCAGCGCCGCATTGCCCGAGGCCTTGGTGAGGTCGCTGATGCCCTGATGCGCGAAGATGTCGCCGATCTTGCCGATGGCATGCGTGCGGCCGCCGGCGGCGATCACCCGGTCGAGGATCGTCGGTTCCGGCGGCGGCAGGGCATAGTCGTGGCGGTTGGCAGTGCGCTCGAAGGTCTCCGCCGTCTCGCCCAGGAAGGGCCGGGCGATGACGCGGCCGATCGTATAGGGCTCGAGCAGGCGTCGCGCCGTTTCGCACAGGGCGTAGAGCCGGTCGAGGCCGAAATGGGTTTCGTGCGCGGCGATCTGCAGCACGGAATCGGCCGAGGTGTAGAGGATCGGCTTGCCGGTGCGGATATGCTCCTCGCCAAGCTCGGCCAGGATGGTGGTGCCGGAGGCGTGCCTGTTGCCGAGGATGCCCGGCAGCCCGGCCTCGCGGATGATCGCGTCGGTGAGTTCCTTGGGGAAGCAGGGCTCGGTTTCCGGAAAATAGCCCCAGTCGAACGGCACCGGCACGGCGGCGATTTCCCAATGGCCGGACGGGGTGTCCTTGCCGTTCGAAACCTCCGCCGCATGGCCATGGATTGCGGTCGCGCCCGGCGCGGGCAGGGTGCCCGGCCATTCGCCGCTGGCGCCCTGCGCCGCCGCGCCGAGGCCCAGGCGCCCGAGATTCGGCAGGCGCAGCGGGCCCGACCGCAGGCCCGTGCGATCGCCGCCACCGGTCGCGCAGGCCTGCGCGATGTGTCCGAGCGTGTTCGCGCCTGCGTCGCCATAGGCTGCCGCATCGGGAGCGCCGCCGATGCCGACGGAATCAAGAACAATCAGAACGGCGCGCGGCATGGAGCGACAACCTGTGCGAGGGGGTACAGGATAGGCCCGGCAGGCCTCTCGTCACAAGCAGGCCGTTGCGTGGGGACAATCGAGGGCGCCATCGCCGCATGACGTAGCGGCGCAGTTTCCAGCGGGAAGCTGGCAGGCTACGGTAGTCGCAACCGAAGACAAGCGAGGCCAAGAATGAACGGCGTGACGGTGATCAACCACCCCCTGGTGCAGCACAAGCTCACCATCATGCGCGACAAGCATACGTCGACGGCGGGCTTCCGCCGGCTGCTGCGCGAGATCTCGACGCTGCTTTGCTATGAAGTGACGCGCGACCTCGAGATGACCACGACGACGATCGAAACGCCGATCACGGAGATGGAAGCGCCGACGCTCGCCGGCAAGAAGCTGGTCTTCGCCTCGGTGCTGCGCGCCGGCAACGGCCTGCTGGAAGGCATGCTCGACCTGGTGCCGGCGGCGCGCGTCGCCCATGTCGGGCTTTATCGCGACCCGAAGACGCTGCAGGCGGTCGAATATTACTTCAAGGCGCCCGACAGCCTGGACGAGCGGCTGACCATCGTCGTCGATCCGATGCTGGCGACCGGCAATTCGGCGGTCGCCGCCGTCGATCGGCTGATGGAACGCGGCGCCAAGGACATCCGCTTCCTCTGCCTGCTGGCGACGCCCGAAGGCATCGCCAATTTCCACGCTGTTCACCCGACGATCCCGATCTACACCGCCTCGATCGACAAGAAGATCGACGATCACGGCTACATCGTGCCGGGCCTAGGCGACGCCGGCGACCGGATGTACGGCACCAAGTGAGGCCGGGTCCTGCTGGCCGGGGTTCGGGTTGGCCTGCGCGCCCGCCTGTTCGCCGGCCCGAGGCCAGACGATTTCCTCGGTGTGCACGGTGAAGTTCACCAGCATCGCGTTGCCGAAGGCGTTGGTCAGCGCCACGTCGGTGGCGTCCCGGCCGCGCGCCATGACGATGCGGCCGATGCGCGGCTTGTTGTGGCGCGCGTCGAACGTGTACCAGCGATCGCCGATATAGGCCTCGAACCAGGCCGAGAAATCCATCGGCGCGGGATCGTAGGGCACGCCGATATCGCCTAGATAGCCGGTGCAGTAGCGCGCCGGGATGTTCATGGCGCGGCACAGCGCGATGGCGAGATGGGCGAAGTCGCGGCAGACGGCGAAGCGCTCATTATGCGCCTCGAGCGCCGTGCGCGTCGGCCGGGCCAGCGGGTAGCTGAAGGTCAGGTGATTGTGGACATAGTCGACGATCGCCTGCACGCGCGACCAGTTTTCCGGCAGATGGCCGAACAGGGGCCAGGCGACGAAGCCCAGATGGTCGGTTTCGCAATAGCGACTGCCCAGCAGGTAGACGAGGCATTCTTCCGGCAGTTCCTGCACCGGCAGGATGCGGGCATCCGGCACGACCGGGTCGGGCTCGCCGTCATTATAAACGACGCCCTCGGTCCAGATGCGGGTGCGTCCGGCCGGCAGGACGGTGCGGCTGGCCAGATTGCCGAAGCCGTCAATATAGGTGTCGATCGCCACGACCGGATCCGACACCAGATAGTCCTGCTGGACCAACCGGCTGCCGAGGCTCGGATGGGCCCGAAGCATCATCAGCATCGGAGTGGGTTGGGCGCATTCGAAAGCAATGTCGAATCCGATGCGGATATGCATGGCCAGCTAACTCCACGGAAAAGGGATTTGACCACATAATGCCGCAGTGCGGGAAAGTGTTCCGTAGCGTTTTGGCCGAATTTTAGGCAGTTTCGCAGATGATCTCGCCTTGTAAAAGCGCAGCGGATAGGATCGGGGCATGACGTTTACCTCCGATGAAATCGAGCGCTATTCCCGCCACCTGCTTCTGGCGGAGGTGGGCGGGCCCGGACAGCAGAAATTGCGGGCGGCGCGGGTGCTGGTGCTGGGGGCGGGCGGACTCGGCGCGCCCTTGATCCAGTATCTGGCGGCGGCGGGCGTCGGCACGATCGGCATCGTCGATGACGATGTCGTCGCCCTCTCCAATCTGCAGCGGCAGGTGATCCACGCGACGCCGACCGTCGGCCGGCTCAAGGTCGAGAGCGCGCGGGAGGCGGTGGCCCGGCTCAATCCGCATGTCGCGATCGAGACGCACCCGGTCCGGCTCGACGCCGCCAATGCCGATGCACTGCTTTCCGCCTATGATATTGTCGCAGATGGCACCGACAATTTCGAGACCCGCTTTCTCGCCGCCGATCGCTGCGCCGACCTGCGCCGGCCGCTGGTGACCGCCGCCGTCGGCCGCTTCGACGGCTCGCTGACGACGCTGCTGCCCTGGGAGACGACGCAGGGCGTGCCCAACCCCGGATATCGCGACCTGTTCCCCGCGCCGCCGCCGCCCGGCCTGGTGCCCAGTTGCGCCGAGGCCGGCATTCTGGGCGCGCTGACGGGCATTTTGGGCAGCCTGCAGGCGACCGAGGTGCTGAAGCTCATCCTCGGCATTGGCGAGCCGCTGGTCGGCCGCCTGCTGCTGGTCGACGCGCTGTCGATGCGCTTCGAGACGATCCGCTACAAGCGCAAGGCATGACGCGCTAGCGGGCGAGGCCGAACAGGCCCAGCAGCGCCAGGTAGGGAACCGTGGGGTGATGCGCGCCGCGCAGGCCGTCCTGCGGCGGCGTCTCGGCGTTGCGCGTCTCTGCCGGCGCGCGCTCCCGCTCGAAGCGGTCCTGGTACAGGGTTTTGAACAGATAGCTGGCAGGGATCATGGCCCGACCTCCGGTTAGCAAGATGAATCGATTCAAGTCAGAAATGACATCCGTCTTGAACCGGTTCAAGAATAGGCCCTGCTTCCCCACTGGTCAAGTGAAAATTGAACCGATACAAGAGAGGTCGGAAATTGGCCCCGGCCTTGCACTCTCGTGTCGATCCAGCTGGGCTGGCATTCCGTTGGCGGCAACCAGGCTGAGGCGAGGAGAGTGGACGAACATGCAGCCGGCACGTAAGACTCTCGCATGAAACGGGTCATCAAGCTTTCCGACGTCGCCAAGGCCGCCGGTGTGTCGCAGGGCACGGCGTCGAACGCCTTCAACCGGCCGGAGATCGTACGGGCGGAAGTCCGCGAAAAGGTCGAGGCGGCGGCGCGCGAGCTCGGCTATGCCGGGCCCGATCCCAAGGGGCGGCTGCTGCGCGCCGGCAAGGTCAACGCCATCGGCGTCGCCACCACCTCGCCGCTCGGCTATTTCTTCGACGATCCCTATGCCCGCAGCCTGATGGCCGCCATTTCGGAGGCCTGCGACGAGCATGGTGCCGGCATTTCGCTGGTCTCGGCCGCCAGCGACGAAAAGCTCGCCTGGAACATCCAGAGCGCGATTGTCGACGGCTTCATCCTGTTCTGCGTCGAGGGCGGCGAGAGGCTGGTGGAATTGACCCGCGAGCGCGGCCTACCCTTCATCGCGCTGCAACTGGTGGGGGTCGACGAGACGATCTCGGCCATCGGCATCGACGAATTCGAGAGTGCTCGCGCGGCCGGCCGCCATGTGCTGGGGCTTGGCCATCGCCATGTCGCCATCCTGGCGCTGGAGCTGGACGAAGGCCATGTCGGCCTGCTCAGCGAGGCGCAGATCGAGGCGGGGGTCTACACCGGCACCGTCGAGCGCATCGGCGGCTATCGCGCGGCGCTGGCCGAATTCGGGATCGATCCGGCCTCGGTGCCGGTCTACGAGACCGACCACACCACGGCCAGCATCCACGACGCGCTGCAAAGCCTGTTTGGCGCTGCGCATCCGCCGACGGCCCTGCTATGCATGTCCGACCGCGTCGCGCTGATCGCGCTCGACTGGCTGCGGCTGCGTGGGATTGCGGTGCCGGGCGACGTCTCGGTCATCGGTTTTGATGGCGTGCCGGAGGGCGAGACCTCGGAGCCGCCGCTCACCACGGTCGCCCAGCCGATCGCCGCCATGGGCCGCCAGGCGGCGGAAATGATCCTGAAGGGCATCGTCAAGCCGCACCGCGAACGGCTCGAGGTGGAACTGATCGAGCGCTCGTCCACCGCCCCGCCGCGCTAGCACCCTCACCCCAACCCTCTTCCGCAAGCGGGCGCGGGGGCTCTTTCGAGCGAGTGGAGGCATTGGCGTACAGTCGATGAAGATCTCGGACCGAACCCTCGCCCGCTTGCGGGAGAGGGTAGGGTGAGGGTCTTGCTTGATGAGCGCTGCGTCGCCTGCGGAGCCGACTCCATCTTCACCTCTCCCTGAGGGAGAGGTCGGAGCGAAGCTCCGAACCTAGCGGGGCCGACTCCTGTCCATGAACTGTTCGTCGCCCCGGCGAAGGCCGGGGCCCATCAACACCGGCCAAGCAGACCTTGGCCAGCCTTTTTCCGGCGGGCCATGAGAGTATGGGTCCCGGCCTCCGCCGGGATGACGGCCGAGGGAGACAGGGCTTTTGCGTTTCAACGATGTTGCGCGACGCTCTCCTCAGGCAGCGAAGAGCCCTAATGCAGCGAGCGGTTCCCAAAAGATCCGAATCCGGCTTAGCTCCGGCGCTTAGCCGACTCAGAGCATCGAGGGCAGGACGCGATCCGGCGGCTTATGGCCGTCGAAATAGGCGCGGATGTTGATCAGCACCTTCTCGCCCATGGCGATGCGGCCCTCGATCGTCGCCGAGCCCATATGCGGCAGCAGCACCGCCTTGCCCTTGGCGGCGAGGCGCAGCAGCTTCGGGTTGACCGTCGGCTCGTGCTCGAACACGTCGAGCCCGGCGCCGGCGATGGCGCCGGATTCGAGCAGCTTCGCCAGCGCATTCTCGTCGATCACGTCGCCGCGCGAGGTGTTGACGACATAGGCTTCCGGCCGCAGCAGCTTCAGCCGGCGTTCGGAAAGCAAATGGAAGGTGCCGGGCGTGCGCGGGCAATTGACCGAGATGATGTCCATCCGGGCCAGCATCTGGTCGAGGCTGTCCCAATAGGTCGCCTCCAGCCCTTCCTCGATCTCCGTCGAGAGGCGGTGGCGGTTGTGATAGTGGATCGACAGGCCGAACGCCTTGGCGCGGCGCGCCACGGCCTGGCCGATGCGGCCCATGCCGACGATGCCGAGCCGCTTGCCGGCCATGCGCCGGCCCAGCATCCAGGTCGGCGACCAGCCGGCCCAGTCATGGTCGGGCGTCAGCACGCGCGCGCCCTCGACCAGCCGGCGCGGCACGGCGAGGATCAGCGCCATCGTCATGTCCGCCGTGTCCTCGGTCAGCACGCCCGGCGTGTTGGTGACGGTGATGCCGCGCGCCAGCGCCTTTTCCACGTCGATATGGTCGAAGCCGTTGGAGAAGGAGGCGATGACCTTCAACTGCTCGCCAGCTTCCGCCAGGATGGCGCCGTCGATGCGGTCGGTGACGGTCGGCACCAGCACGTCGGCGATCTTGACCGCCTCGACCAGCTGGGCCGGCGACATCGGCCGGTCGTCGATGTTGAGCTGCGTGTCGAACAGTTCGCGCATGCGCGTCTCGACCGCGTCGGGCAGGCGGCGTGTGACGATGACAAGCGGCTTCTTCTTCATCGCGGCGGCCTCTCCGTTGAGAGCTCCTTAACCATGGAGCGTCAAACTATACGCGTCGGCTGGTATACCCCGTCGCTGCGTATCTCGATCCTCTACCAGACAGTCCGGCGATCACAAATGGTTCGGTGGTCGGGCGGTCGGGAAAGAACCTCCGGTCGCAGCAACGGGCGGTAAAGAGGGGTGTCTACGCGATGGTTTTGGCTGCGATCCTGGGAATGTCCCGTCGGCTGCGCGACGGGCGCTTGTTATCCTCGGCGCTGACCATTGCCACGGTCGCCGCCCTCGTCCTCGTCGCCCAGCCCACTGCGCCCGCCAGCGCCCAAGGCGCGGCCGGCGCCGCGCCGAAGCTGGGGCCGAGCGGCTTGCCCTTGCCCCGATTCGTCTCGCTCAAGGCCGGCCGCGTGAATGTCCGCGTCGGTCCCGGCCAGGGCTACAAGGTTTCCTGGGTGTTCACCCGCTCCGGCCTGCCGGTCGAGATCGTGCAGGAGTTCGACAACTGGCGCCGCATCCGCGATTCCGACGGCACGGAGGGCTGGGTTTTCCACAGCCTGCTCGTCGGCAAGCGCACCGCGGTGGTTGCGCCCTGGCAGGACGGCGACCCGCTGCCGATCCGCGCCGATCCGACCGATACGGCCGAGATCACCGCCTATTTGCAGCCCAAGGTCGTCTCCTCGGTGACCAACTGCGCCGGCGGCTGGTGCCGACTGGTCGACAAGCGCTTCCGCGGCTGGATCAAGCAGACAAACCTCTGGGGCGTCTATCCCGACGAGGATATCGACTGAGGTTCTTTGAGGGGGTTAAGGAGCAAGACCCTCCCCCCCAGCCCTCTGTTGCGGGCGGGAGAGGGGGATCGCCTGCGCTTGCAGGTGAGCCTGAATATCTGTGACGGCCGCCGGCCAGAAACCCTCGCCCGCTCGCGGAGAGGGTAGGGCGAAGGGCTTGCTTCGCTGCGCTTCCGCACTGGTCCTTCCGTTATCCCTCAAAGGCCTGCGCACGCCCTTGTTGAATGCGAGGCCCGGGATCACTCGGGCGTCATCCCGGCGGAGGCCGGGATCCAGACACACCGTCCTGCGGACGGAGGGCTGGCCATATCTCGCTTGATCGGTGTTTATGGGCCCCGGCCTTCGCCGGGGCGACGGGCTTAGGCGGCGGCGCTTTCCCTTCATCCCACGCCAAAACAAAAAAAACTCCCCGCGGCTTGCCAGACGTATTCCCTGGACCCTCCTTCGAGGCCCGGCTTCGCCGGGCACCTCGGGATGAGGGGCGATGGGCAAGTCGGACTTAAGGCCTTGCTTCCGCTCTCTTAGGGGGAGGTGGCTCGGCGCGCCTCAGGACCCCAAAACAAAAAAACGCCGCGCGGCTGGGCCGGGCGGCGTTCTTGAAAACTCGAAAAATCCGGAAATCAGCTGCCGATGCGGCGCAGGCGCACGACGATGTCGACGCGGGTGATTTCCATGCCTTCCGGCGGGACGGGGACGTCCTCGACGCGCAGGGTCGACATCGGAATGTCGAGCACGCGGTTTTCTCCTTCGACGAAGAAGTGGTGGTGGTCGTCGACATTGGTATCGAAATAGGTCTTCGAACCGTCGACAGCGACTTCGCGCAGCAGGCCGGCTTCGGTGAACTGGTGCAGCGTGTTGTAGACGGTGGCGAGCGACACCGGCACGCGATGGCTCATCGCCTCTTCATGCAGCCCTTCGGCCGAGATGTGGCGGTTGCCGCGCTCGAACAGGATCTCGGCCAGAGCCAGACGCTGGCGCGTCGGACGCAGGCCCGCCGTCCGCAGCATGACGCGCACTTCCGAAGCCTTCTTGTCGGCTGTGCGGGTTGCTTTTCTGACGAGATCCATACGCATTTGCGGTCTGTCCGTATCTTGGCGTTCGAGCGACAAACTGATCCCGCCCGGAAAGGCTGGGTCAGTCCGAATAACCTAACTCTAAAATGAAGCTTTAGCAACAGACCGATGAAAACGGCCTGTTGCCTTGCTTCCCAGAGTCTCAGCCGCGCTGGTCGCGCGCCGCCAGCGTGCGCAGACGGAGCGCGTTCAGGCGGATGAAGCCGGCCGCGTCCTTCTGGTCATAGGCGCCGCGATCGTCCTCGAAGGTGACGAGCGCGTCGGAATAGAGCGACTTCGGCGACGAGCGGCCGACGACGATGGCGTTGCCCTTGTAGAGCTTCAGCCGCACCGTGCCTTCGACATGCTCCTGGCTCTTGTCGATCAGCGCCTGCAGCATCTCGCGCTCGGGCGAGAACCAGAAGCCGTAATAGATCAGCTCCGCATAGCGGGGCATGATCGAATCCTTCAGATGCGCGGCCTCGCGGTCGAGCGTCAGGCTTTCCATCGCGCGGTGCGCGGCGAGCAGGATGGTGCCGCCCGGCGTCTCGTAGATGCCGCGCGACTTCATGCCGACGAAGCGGTTCTCGACCAGGTCGAGACGGCCGATGCCGTTGTCGCGGCCAAGCTCGTTCAGCTTGGTCAGGAGCGAAGCAGGAGAGAGTTGCACGCCGTCGACTGAGATGGGATCGCCCTTCTCGAAGCCGATCTCGACATAGGTCGCGACATCGGGCGCGTCTTCCGGCGCCACGGTGCGCATGAAGACGTAGGGCGGGGCTTCCTTCGACGGGTCTTCCAAAACCTTGCCCTCGGAAGACGAGTGCAGCAGGTTGGCGTCGACGGAGAACGGCGCCTCGCCGCGCTTGTCTTTGGCGATCGGGATCTGGTTCTTCTCGGCGAAGTCGAGCAGGTCGGTGCGCGACTTGAAGTCCCACTCGCGCCAAGGCGTGATCACCTTGATGTTCGGGTTCAGCGCATAGGCTGACAATTCGTACCGGACCTGGTCGTTGCCCTTGCCGGTGGAACCATGCGCGACAGCGTCGGCGCCGACTTCGCGGGCGATCTCGACCAGGCGCTTGGCGATCAGCGGCCGTGCGATCGAGGTGCCGAGCAGGTAGGTGCCTTCGTACAGCGCATTGGCGCGGAACATCGGGAACACGAAGTCGCGGACGAATTCCTCGCGCACGTCCTCGATGTAGATCTGCTTGACGCCCATCATCTCGGCCTTCTTGCGGGCCGGCTCGAGCTCTTCGCCCTGGCCGAGATCGGCCGTGAAGGTAATGACTTCAGCCTGATATTGCTGTTGGAGCCATTTGACGATGATCGAGGTGTCGAGCCCGCCGGAATAGGCGAGGACGATCTTCTTGATGTCGGACATTGTGAGGCCGTTTCCGCGAAGATGAAGGATGGCAGCGCTTATAGTATGCGCGTTCCCCGCCAGCAACCGCAGCGGCGCGGGCGCTAGTCCGTGTCGTCGCCGCAGAGCGGCACGGGGGCGAGCGGCGCGATCGGCCGGTCGAGCCGGAACAGATGGTAGGACCGGCTCGAACTCGGGCCGCTGGCGACCGCCAGCCGGCCCTTGTCCTCGACCTCGCCGAAGAAGCGGGCGAGCCGCGCGGGCTCGGCGCAGCCGGCGACCAGCAGCGCCGGGCCGGTCGGCGCGTGGTCGAGGAGGCTGCGCGTCAGTTCGAACTGGTTGTCGGGCCCTGGATCGTCCGGCCACACCGTGACGGCCACGGGATCGTCGCGCAGATTGTAGACGAGGGCGGCCGCGTCGGCGCGGCTGAGCGCCACCACCATGCTCGCGCCGGAAGCCTTCGCCTCGGCCCGGACGGCGTCGCCGAGCCGGCTCCAGCCCAGCACCTGCTTGTAGATGTCGCCATGCTTCAGCAGCGGCAGCGTCACCCGGTCGGCGACGGCGTTACCGACGAACAGCACCAGCTGCGCGACAATGCCGATGGCAAGCCCGGCCTGGACCAGGCGGAAGCGGCCGCTGCGGATCAGGAATGAGGTGCCGATAAGGGCGGTGGCGACGAGGCCGGAGGCGGCCCAGTTGGCGTTGGTGATGGTCAGCACGCTGGCGATCGTGACGACCAGGATCACCGGCAGCGCGAAAGCGAGCAGCATCCGGTCCTCGCCGGGCCGGCCCTTGCGCCAGGCGGCGATCGCGGCGGCAAGGGCGCCGCCCATCAGGAACGGCCCGATGATGCCGAACTGCGCGGCGAGGAAGCCGATGGCGTTGCCGAGGCTGATCTTCAGCCCGTCGCCGGAGATGTTCTCGTTGGTGTGGCGCAGCGTGACCAGGCCGTTGTTGAGGTTCCAGACGATGTTGGGCAAAAGCAGCAGCAGCCCGATCGCGACCGCCAGCCAGAACCGGCCGGAACGGATGACGGCGCGCGATGGCGGGTCGATCAGGGCGGCGATCAGTGCGCAGCCGATGAAATAGGCCATCGCGTATTTCGCCAGCAGGCCGAACCCAATCCCGAGGCCCAGCAGCAGACTCCAGCGATAGCCGCCGCCGGCGCGCAGCCGCACGAAGGCGTAGAGCGACAGCGCCCAGAAGAACAGCAGCAGCACGTCGGTCGACAGGATCGCCGCGGAGAAGGCGACGCCCGGCGCCAGCGCGAAGCCGAGCGCGGCCCAGAAGCCGATGCGCGGCCCATGGAGCGCGCGGCCCGTCGCATAGATCAGCAGCGAGGTGCCGAAATAGAACAGCGGCGACGGCGCCCGTACGCAGGCGACGCCGGTGCCGCAGACCGCGTTGGCGGCGGCGATCGTCCAGGCGATCAGCGGCGGCTTGGAAAAATAGCCGAAGGCGAAATGCTGCGACCAGTCCCAGTATTGCGCCTCGTCGACCTGCAGATCGGTGACCGAGTATCGCAGCGCCAGCAGCCGCGCGAGGGTGATGGCCGCTAGCAGGACGACCAGGAGCACGGCGCTTTGGTCGGCAAAGGGCGACGCGGCCGCCCCTGTTTCAGTTCGATCGGTCAACTCGGCCAAGTCCGTTGCTGCGGTGGTCCCGCGGGCCACCCCGCGCAATACGCCCGAGGATAAAAGCCGCTGCAAGCGCGATCTTCGCCAGCGTACCTTCGGTCGCAGCATCGATGCGGGCACTGAAGGGGCCTGCAACCAGCACGCGATGCAGGCCGAGCAGAATGACGAGTGTGATGGCCCAGGAGATCAGCACGTCGGAGAGAAAATGGCCGCCAAAGGCGATCCGGTTCAGCGACAGGGCGAGGGCGAGCGCGCCGATGGCCGCGGCGAGGGCCGGCCGGTAGCGCGGCGGCGCCAGCATGGCGAGGGCAAGCAGCCACATCGCCGAGGCCGCCTCGCCGGAAACGAAGGAGCAATTGGAAAGGCAGGCGCCGCCGATCTTCCAGGCGGGTTCGAAGGGCGCGGCGCCGCCGAACAGATCGACCTGGATCGGGCGGGGCCGGCCCCAAAAGCTCTTGAGGACGCCATTGACGATCAGGCCGGGTCCGAGCGCCAACGTCGAGAACAGGAACCAGATGTGGCTGGCTCGGATCGGCATGGGGCGCAGCGGGCGCGCCAGCTTGGCGCCGAGGCTCGCGAGCAGGGCGAGGCATACCAGCACGACCAGATCCCTGCCGAGCAGGCGCAAGGTCACGAGCCCGGGAAGGCGCGATGCGGGAAAGGCTCCATCGACATGAAACAGCGCGGCGAAGCGAAGATCGAGGGCGGGAAAGGCCATGAAGAGCAGCGAGATCGCGGCGAGGCTGGCCAGCGCCCTATAGAGCGGCGTCAGGGAAAGCGGGTCGGCGGACCGACCGGCCGGGGCCGTGCCGTCCCGCGCTGCACCGTTGCGTGAAGCGATGTCCCGCTCCGCCATTCTCCGGCCCCCGCTGCCATCCGGAGGCGCCGCGAGGCGCCATGCAGGACATGCATAGAGCAGGGTGTGTGACAGGATCAGGACAGTCGCGGCGGCGAAATCGGCTTGCGCGGCCCGCGTTGAGGGCAGCCCAAAATGAATCCGGCGCCGCCGCGGTGTGGTGACCCGCGGCGGCGCCGGAAAGCCCCGGGGGATCCCCGAGGCTGTGCGAACTTGTTGGCGCTCGCGCCTATTCGGCTTCGTTGCTGGGCGCGGCCTGGAGCTGGTAGTAGAACTCCTTGCCGAGATCGTTCAGCAGGCCAAGCTGGGTCTCGAGGAAGTCGATATGGCCTTCCTCGTCCTTCATCAGCTCTTCGAACAGGGCCATCGAGACGTAGTCGCCGGCGGCGTGGCAGACGTCGCGGCCTTCCTTGTAGTAGTTCCGCGCCGTGTATTCGCCGCGCAGATCCGCCTCGAGCACTTCCTTGACGTTCTGGCCGATTTCGAGTGGGTCGAGCACCTGCAGGTTGGGGAAGCCGTCGAGGAAGATGATGCGCGCGATCAGCTTGTCGGCGTGGTGCATCTCCTCGATCGATTCGGCCCGCTCCTTCTTGGCGAGCTTGGTGTAGCCCCAATCCTCGGTCAGCCGGTAATGCAGCCAGTATTGATTGACCGCCGTCAGCTCGAGGCGCAGCGCGCGGTTGAGATACTCGATGACCTTGGCATCGCCCTTCATGGCGGCATCCTTTTCTGGAATTGTTCTAATCCGAGAATAGGGTGGGCCGCGGCGATCGTCAAACGCCGATTCCGGTCTTCTGGAAGGACTTAGCCGTAGACGGCGATGTCGTCGGATTCCTCGGAACTGCTGCCGAGCGGTTCCGGACAGGTGACGATGGCGCCCGATTCCGCCAGCAGCTTGCGCACCAGGATGAAGCAGACGGTGCACTGCGCCTTCATGCCGAGGGCGCGATAGACGCGGGCGGGGGTGAGCGGTCGGCCGGGGGTCTCGCGCGCCAGCCGTTCGGCGGCTTCGAGAATGCGGGCCTTGGTGAGGAAATTGCAGGAACAGACGATCATGGCAGGGGAGGTTGCCTCCGTGGGCTTCCGTTTTACCAGAGATAGGCCTTCGCGTCCGCGCCCGCCAGCCGGCTGACCGGCGGAGAGAGAGGGCGAGCCCGCGCTAGGCGCGGGCTGCCGGGCCGCTTTCGATCGCTTCTTTTGCCGCAAACGGGGCGTTTCGATGACCGCATCGATCCTCGGCCCGCTTCCCGGAAGGGGGTATTGCCCCTCCGCTCCATTGGCCGGGAGAGGCCGCGAAGCGGAAAAGCGTATTCGTTGGCTGGAGCCTAGCGGCTGACCACCGCGAGGAACAGGATCACGACGATCAGCGCCAGCAGGCCCCAGACATAGGGACCGCCGAGGAAGCCGCGTGCCGCCGCGACCTCGACTTCTTCCTCGATCTCTTCCGCGACTTCGCCGAGATCGAGCGCTTCGTCGTCGATCTTGTGCTCGATGCGGTCGGTCAGCTCGTCGGTCGCCGCCGCGTCGGCGGGCTCCAGATTGGCGGGCTCCAGCTTGACGGGCTCGGCATCGGGCGGGGTGGTCGGCGTGAGGGAGGCCATCGTCGGCTCGTCTCCAGAAAGGCGGTTGGCAATAGCGCCGACAAAGCCGTCGGCTATCTTCTTGGTTGTGCTGTCTATCAGTCTTGTGCCCAGTTGCGCCAGCTTGCCGCCGACGTCGCCGCTCGCATCATAGATCAGGATCGTCGCATCGCCATCCTCGGCGAGCTTGAGATCGGCCCGGCCGGTGGCAAAGCCGGCGACGCCGCCCTTCGCTTCGCCGCGGATCGTGCAGCGCTCGGGCGGCTGCACATTGGCAAAAGCCAGGCGGATGACGAAATGCGCCTGGATCGGTCCGACCTTGGCGGCGATCGTGGCGCTGATCGCATCCTTCGCCGTTCGCGACAGCGTCTCGCAGCCGGGAATGCAGGCCCGCAGCACCTCCGGATCGCTCAGGGCCCGCCAGACTTCGTCACGACGGGCGGGGATGCGGTATTCGCCCGTCATCTCCATGGCTGTCGTCCTCGTCAGCCGGCGCCGGGCCAATCCGCCTGTCGCCGTCTTCCGCGCGAGGGCGCGCGGGTTATCTCCTCCATTTTATCTTGGATGGAGCCCCGGAGTCGGCAAGACGGGCGGCGCCTTCGTTGCCGGCATCGATTGGCTTTCGGCGCGGCGAACGCTATGAACCGACCATGACGACCGCTTCCGAGATTTCCCCCGCCGCCCGCGCTCCCCAGACACCGGCCTCCCGCTGGCCGGTGATGCTGACGACAGAGGGCTGGCCCGATTATGCGCTGATCGATTCCGGCCATGGCCGGAAGCTCGAGCGCTATGGTCCCTACCGCATCGTGCGCCCCGAGGCGCAGGCGCTGTGGACGCCGCGCCTCTCCGCCGAGGAATGGGATCGCGCCGACGCGATCTTCACCGGCGCCAAGGACGAGGATTCGGACGGCCGCTGGAAATACAGGAAGCCGCTCGGCGAGACCTGGCCGATGGCCTGGCCGCTCCCGCGCGCCGTCGGCGAGGGCGAGGTGCGCTTTCTCGGCCGCTTCACCGCCTTCCGCCATGTCGGCTTCTTCCCCGAGCAGGAAATGCACTGGGCCTGGTTCGGCCGGAAGATCCGCGACGCGAAATATGCCGATCCGAAGCGCCAGCCCAAGGTGCTGAACCTCTTCGGCTATACCGGCATCGCCTCCTTCGTCGCGGCCATGGCCGGCGCGCAGGTGACGCATGTCGACGCCTCGAAGAAGGCGATCGGCTGGGCCCGCGATAACCAGACCATGTCGGGCATCGCCGATCTGCCGGTGCGCTGGATCGTCGATGACGCGATGAAGTTCGTGCAGCGCGAAGTGCGCCGCGGCTCGAAATATGACGGCATCATCCTCGACCCGCCAAAATTCGGCCGTGGCCCGAATGGCGAGGTCTGGGACATCTTCGAGCGCCTGCCCGAGATGATGGCGCTCTGCCGCCAGTTGCTCGCCGACGACGCGCTGTTCCTCTGCCTTTCCGCCTATTCGATCCGGGCTTCCTTCATGGCGATCCACGAGACCTCGGCCGAGGCGCTTTCAGGCCTGCCGGGCACGCTCGAATCCGGCGAGTTGCTGATCCGCGAGGAAGGCGAAGGCCGCACCCTTTCCACGTCGCTCTTTTCCCGGTGGTCCCGCGATGGCTGATCATTCCCCGATTGCCGCGCCCGGCGCGGTCAAGACCATCACCAGCTTGACCAATCCGACGATCAAGGACATTCGCGGCCTCGCTTTGCCGAAGAACCGCAAGGAAAGCGGCCTGTTCGTCACCGAGGGCATGAAGCTGGTCGCCGACGCGGTCGAGGAAGACTGGCCGATCAAGATTCTTGTCTATGGCGCGAAGGTCGCCGACCACCCCGTGGTCAAGCGCGTCGCGACGACGGCGCATGCGCGCGGCGGCGACGTTCTGGAAGTCTCCGAGGCGGTGCTTTCAAAAATAACGCGCCGCGACAATCCGCAGATGGTCGTCGGCGTGTTCGAGCAGAAGCTGACGCCGAAGAGCGAGATCCAGCCCGGCCCCGCCGGCGTCTGGGTGGCGCTCGAAGGCATCAAGGACCCCGGCAATCTCGGCACCATCATTCGCACCGCCGATGCCGTCGGCGCCGAGGGCGTGATCCTTGTTGGCGACACGGTCGATCCGTTCGGGGTCGAGGCGGTGCGCGCCACAATGGGCTCGATCTTCCACATGAAGCTCGCCCGCATGAGCGTCGAAGAATTCAAGTCCTGGCGGAAAGGCTGGCCCGGCATCGTCGTCGGCACGCATCTTTCCGGCAAGTCGGATTATCGCACCATCGATTACGACCGGCCGGTCATGCTGTTCATGGGCAATGAGCAATCCGGCCTGCCGGACGATCTTGCCGCGACCTGCGACCATCTCGTCAAGATCCCGCAGGCGGGCCGGGCGGATTCGCTCAATCTCGCGATTGCCACCGGCGTGATGCTCTACGAGATCCGCCGCGACAAGCTGAAGCTCTAGGCATGGGTGCGATGACGCCAGAGACGGACACCAAGGCCGCCCCGGCGGGGGCCCGCATTCCCGGCCCGTTCTCGGCGCTGGGTCTTTCGATCATGGCGCTGACCATCCTCGTCGACCAGCTCTCGAAGTGGATCGCCGACGCCTATCTGGTCTATCAGCAGGGCATCGCGGTGCTGCCGGTCCTGGCGCTCTACCGCATCAACAATACCGGCATCGCCTTCTCGCTCGGCAACAGCGCCGACAGCCTGGTTCTGATCGTCCTGACCGCGATCGTGACGGGGGTGGTGTTCTGGGTCTGGCGCGGCTCGACCGAGGGCGGCCGGACCGCCGCCACCGGCTTCGCGCTGATCGCCGGCGGCGCGATCGGCAATCTGATCGACCGGATCTGGCACGGCCACGTCATCGATTTCCTGTATCTGCACTGGAACGAGCGCGGCTTCTTCGTCTTCAACCTCGCCGACGTGGCTTTGACCATCGGCCCGCTGCTGCTCGCCTGGGTGTATCTGCTGCAGCCGGGCAAGAAGGGCTGAGCCAGCTCTTCTTGAACCTCCCCCTTGAGGGGAGGTCGAAAACGCCCTTCGCGTTTTCGGGAGGGGGCGCTTGCGATATCCGACGAAGCACCCCTCCCCAAGACCGCCCCGAGGCGGTCTTGACCCTCCCTCAAGGGGAGGGTTCAGGGCGGTGCGTGCTTCGAGACGGCCCTGCGGGCCTCCTCAGCATGCTGAGATTGGAATTGGCACGCCGGCAAAGTCGAAAAAACCCCAACATGCTGAGGAGCGGCCCAAGGGCCGCGTCTCGACGCACGCACAGGGTCTTAGCCGCCCCTAAAACACCGTCCCGTCGCTCTCGATCATCAGCGGCGGGCCGCCATCGGCGCGCTTTTCCCGCGCAATCCGCCGCCCGGCCGCCCAGGTGCCGCCTTCCAGCACCTTGGCCAGCGGCAGCGTCTCGGCGTCTCGCCCCAGCGTCTCGCGGATCAGCGCCGCCGTGCGGTCGAGCAGGGCGACGGTCAGCGCCCGCCATTCGACGATGAACTCGTCCTCGGCCTTCCAGCGCCGTGCGAATGCGGCGGAATCCCTCGGCACCAGCACGCCGAAATCGAGGAACAGACCGCCATTGCGGTATTCCGGCAGCCCGGTCAGCCCGTCGAGATCGATGACCTCGACCCCGGTCCAGAGCAGCGGCTCGATCAGCGAATAGGTCAGCCACTGCGACAGCTTGTGGAACGGCATCAGGCCCGAGGTCGCGTCGTCCGTGATGAGCTTGCGATGCTCCCAGGTGTCGCCGAGCGCCACACCCTCGCGCAGCAGCCGGCTCGGCCAGATCGGCCCGAGCGCCTCCAGCACCAGCTCCAGGATTTTCGGCGCTGAGACCCGGCCGTCCTCGTCGGCGGTGGCGAGCACCGCGTCGAACAGCCCGCCCGGCCGCGCCTCGTCGGTGCCGAAGAGATCGGCCCGGTCGGCGACGACCCGGCCCAGCGCGTTCAGCAGCTTGGCCCGGCCCTCGAGCCCGACCATCGGATTTTCAGGCGAAACCTGGAAGCCCTCGGCGAGGTCGGCGGCCTCCAGCACGGCCAGCGCCGCGGCGTCGGCGCGCAGCGGGTCGGCCGGGTCCTGCGAGAACAGGCCGGAGGCGAACATGGCGAAGCTCGCCACGCCAAGCCCCTCCGAGCGGGAAAAGGTCTCGCCGGTCATCGCCTCGTGATAGCGCCAGTCGGGCCCCGCGCCGGCATCGAGCAGCACGGAAACGATGGCAAGATCATAGGCGGCGCGGCCGAAAGCGAAGGGATCGGTGATGCCGGCAGCATCCACCAGGCCGCCGAACCGGTCGATCTGCCCGGCTTCGAAGTGGCGCCAGCGCGCATGGAACGGGATGTCGCGGTCGCCATAGTTTTCCCGCATCGTCTCGATGACGTAGTCGGCCACCGCCGGCAGGCGGTCGAGATCGACGGCGAAATGGTCGAGCTCGCCGGCGATGCCGAGGTCGAGCAGCCGGTTGGCGCGCTCGCGCACGGCGCTGGCGGAGAGAAGGGAAGGGATCGATGCCAAGGAGATGCTCCGTCGATGCGATAGGAACGGACTTCACCTCTCCCGGAGGAAGAGGTCGACGGCGGAGCCGGCGGGTGAGGGTTTACGGCGTTTCCGGAGAGGACGTAAACCCTCGCCGGACGTTTGGGCCGATCTCTCCCTTGCGACGCGAGGAGAAAAGCGCCTCCATCCCGACCGCCGGCAGCCCTCTCAATATTTCTCCAGCGGCCTGCCGATCGTGTGCGCCAGATCGTCGGCGGTGGGCGGCGCGTCGGCGGAGAAATAGCCGGCCGCCTTCTTCGCCTCCATCTCGACGCGCGCGTCGACCGGGATCAGCGCATCCGGCAGCGCCACCCGCTCGCGGATCTCGATGCCGGAGCCGGTGATGGCGTCATACTTCATGTCCGACATCGAGACGAAGCGGTCGATCTTGGTGATGCCGAGCCAGTGCAGGATATCCGGCATCAATTGCTGGAAGCGGGCGTCCTGCACGCCGGCGACGCATTCGGTGCGCTCGAAATAGGTCGCCGCCTGGTCGCCGCCCTCCTGCCGCTTGCGCGCGTTGTAGACGAGGAACTTCGTCACCTCGCCAAGCGCCCGGCCTTCCTTTCGGGTGTAGACGATCAGCCCGACGCCGCCTGCCTGCGCCTCCTTCACCGCCTCCTCGATGCCATGCACCAGATAGGGCCGGCAGGTGCAGATATCGGAGCCGAACACGTCGGAACCGTTGCATTCGTCATGCACGCGGCAGGCGAGCGTCCGCTTCGGATCCGCGATCGCCGCCGCATCGCCGAAGATGTAGAGCGTGATGCCGCCGATCGGCGGCAGGAACAGCGCGAGGTCCGGCCGCGTCACCAGTTCCGGATACATGCCGCCCGTCTGCTCGAACAGGGTGCGGCGCAGCTGGTCCTCCTCGACGCCGAAGCGCGCCGCGATGCCCGGCAGGTGCCAGACCGGGTCGATCGCCGCCTTGGTGACGGCGACGTCCCCATTGCCATGCACGATGGTGCCATCGATCGGCAGCCGCTTCAGCCGGATCGCCTCATGCAGCTCGATCATGGTGAGCCGCGCCTTGGTGATGGCGATGGTCGGGCGGATGTCGACGCCCTCGGCGATCAGGTCGGCGAAAAGCTCGGCGGCGAGGTGCCCGAACGGGTCGAGCGAGACGATCTTGGCGGGGTCGGCCCATTGCGGGTGCGGACCGATCGAGACCGCCGGCGAGGTGTTGCGATAATCCGGCCGCTGGATCGGGTTCAGCGCGCCGGAGGAGACGGCGAGCGCGCGATAGAGCGAATAGGAGCCGCCATGCGTGCCGATCGTGTTGCGGTCGGCGGGGTTCGACACGGTTCCCACCACAGGCCCGCGCCGGCGCGGGTCGGGGTCGCCCCAGCGGATCGGAAACCGGACCGGCGCCTGGGCGCCGGGATGCGAGGTGAGACGGATATGCGTCGAACGGTTGATCGTCGTCATGATGCTCCAGCGAACCGGACTGCGAGAGCACGTCAGAATGATCCGCGCCGCTGCGGAAGGGAAGAAAATTCGCGCGGGAGGTTGGGCTTGGGGTTCGCGGCATTTCGGCAGAGCGCCGGACAGGCTCCACCATCATCCTGAGGTGCCCGGCAAGGCCGGGCCTCGAAGGAGGGTTCAGGGAACGGCCTTGGGGCGACGCGCCGTCCGCGAAGATGCCCGCTGGACCCTCCTTCGAGGCTTCGCTGACGCGAAGCACCTCAGGATGATGGTCGGCGCAGGATTTCGCGAGCGAAGCCCACCAGGATGACGGCGAGGGTGGGGAGAGGGGGCGAACATCCACGTGGCGCCGTCGGCCGGCGTCGTCAGAACGTGCTGTCCGCCCGGCCGGCGCTGTCTTCACATCCGCCAGTCGACCCCTGCGCTCCGCCCGCCCCAAACCCTCCGTCGTCATCCCGGCGGAGGCCGGGATCCAGACACTCCGGCCTCAACGGAAGGTTGCAACCAAGATTTCCAAAGCCGGTGTTCCTGGGCCCCGGCCTTCGCCGGGGCGACGGTCCGCGGCCAACAAAAAAGCGACCGCGCCGGTCGTGGCGCGGTCGCTTCATCAAGGGCTGGCCCCTCCGGCGTGCGGTAGGGCCAGCAAAGAGAGTCCTCAGCCGGTGCGGCTGAAGCGGAACAGGGTTTCCTGGTGATAGGTCTCGCCGGGGCGCAGCACCGCGCTCGGGAAGTCCTTCTGGTTGGGCGCGTCGGGGAAGAGCTGCGCCTCCAGGCACAGACCCGCATTGGCGCCATAGACTTCGCCATTGATGCCGGCGTCCTTCGAGGCCACCATCTGGCCGCCATAGAACTGCACGCCCGCCTCGGTCGAGGTGACTTCGAGCGCGACGCCGCTCTTCGACGAGGAGAGCACGGCGATCGGCTGCGGCGTCGCGACCTTTTCGCGCCGGACGACCATGTTGTGGTCGTAGCTCTCGACCACGCCGTCATGGCCTTCGCCAAAGCGGCGGCCCCCACGGAAATCATATTCGGTGCCGGCGACGGGACGGAACTCGCCGGTCGGGATCTTGCCCGCGTCGATCGGCAGGTAGGTCTCGGCCGGGATGGTCAGCATGTGGTCGCGGATGGTGCCGGTGCCGTCGAGGTTGAAATAGCTGTGCTGCGCCAGATTGACCAGGGTCGGCTTGTCGGTCGTGGCGGAGATCACGGTCTTCAGCGTGCCGGGCGCCTCGATCGAATAGGTCAGTTCGACATCGACCTTGCCGGGATAGCCCTCTTCGCCATCGGCGCTGCTGATGCCGAGCGTGACGCTGGACGGCGTCGAGCGCAGCAGCGTCCAGACGCGCGTGCCGAAGCCGTCGAAGCCGCCATGCAGATGGTTCGGCGCCTCGTTCTGCGACACCTGGTAGGGCGTGCCGTCGATCTCGAAGCGGCCATTGGCGATGCGGTTGGCGAAGCGGCCGGCGATCGCGCCGAAATAGGTGCGGTTGCGCAGATAGGCTTCCATGTTGTCGTAGCCGAGCACCAGCGGATGCGGCACGCCGGCGAGGCGGATATCCTGGATCACGGCGCCGAAGGTCAGGATCGTCGCCGTCAGGTCGCCATTCGAGATGGTGATGGCCTCGACGGATGTGCCATCCGGCATCGTGCCGAAGGAGCGGGAAGTCATGTGCGTTCTCTCCATGGGTGTTTTCTAGGCGTTTATTGTCGGCCCCGGCCGGCGAACCGGCCGCGGGCGTATTGGATAGCGAAACTCAGGAACGGTCGTCCGGTGTGGGAAACAGGGGAAACGCCCGTTCGAAGAACCGGAGCGGAGATTGGCGTGGAAATCATTGCGAAAGCAACACCATAGCGGGTGCTGCCGGAGGGTTACCCGCTGAAACCAGCGGAAAGGATCGAACGCCCGCCGCCGGCTCCTTGCCGAGGCCGGGTGGCGCAGGCTCCACCTTGACGCTTCCCCGCGCGCGCCCCTAACGTCCGCCGGCCCCTGTGCCGGCCCTTGATAGCCGGCCGGGCCGGGAGACGTTTCCCGCTTTCCTCTTGTCCCTGCCCATGGAGTGCCGCGCGTGGCCCAGAAGCTCATTCTCGATGTCGATACCGGAACCGACGACGCGGTCGCCATCATGCTGGCGGCGCTGCATCCGGAAATCGAGTTGATCGGCGTCACCACGGTCAACGGCAATGTCGAGGTCAAGTTCTGCACCGACAACACGCTGCGCGTGCTCGACCATATCGGCCGTTCCGACATCCCGGTCTATGAGGGCTCCAACCGCCCCTTCGTGCGCGACAATTTCCCGGTCGCGCGCGGCGTCACCGACCAGGCCTCGAAATTCCATGTCGAGACGCTGCCCGTCCCGGCGGCGAAGTCGAAGAAGGCCGACAAGGGCGCGGTCGATTATCTGGTCGAGACCTATCGCAACGCGAAGGAGCCGATCGTGCTGATGCCGGTCGGCCCGCTCACCAACATCGCTGCGGCACTCGCGGCCGATCCGGATTTCGCCAAGCGCGTGCCGGAGCTGATCATCATGGGCGGCGGCCACGAGATCGGCAACATGACGCCTTCGGCCGAATTCAACATCTGGGCGGATCCGGAAGCGGCGGCGCGGGTGTTCTCGGCCGGCTTCGAGAAGGTGACGCTGGTGACGCTCGACGCGACGCACCGGGCGCTGATTTCCTATGCCGATTGCGACCATCTCGCCATGCTCGGCACGCCGGCCGCCCAGGCGACCTCGGACATCGTGCGCTTCCGCATCGAGATGCACGACATTTCCCAGAAGATGGAGGTGCTCGGCACGGCGCCGGTGCATGACGCGGTCTGCGTCGCCTATCTGGTCGATCGCGACGTGCTGACCACCCGCCACCTGCATGTCGACGTGGAGACCGGCGGCGCGCTGACGGTTGGCCGCACGGTGATCGACACGCATTTCCGGGGCAATCGCGAGCCGAACGCCCACGTCGCCTTCGACGCCGACCCGAAGCGCTTCGTCGCCATGATGACCGAGATCTTCTCTCATCCGCACGGGTAGGGGAGGGCGGCTTTCACCTCTCCCATGGGGAGAGGTCGGAGCGAAGCTCCGGGTGAGGGGATGCGATCTCGCCGGTGAGGCCTCAACCCCTCACCCGCCACGCTCCGCGTGTCGACCTCTCCCCATGGGAGAGGTGAAGCGACGTATCAACCTCCCCGCCGGACCACCTCGTCCGACGGTACGTCAAACCGGCGGATGCCCTTGACCGCCGCCTCGTCGAGCGCGTCTTCGTAGCCGGCGTCGGCATAGCGGATCACGCCGAGCGAGGTGTCGTTGGTGAGCGCCCGCGCCAGGCGCTCGCCCGTCCCTAAAGAGACCTATCCAGTCAGAACTTGTAGTTCACACCGAGTCGGACGGCGTGAAACTGCGCCGAGTCGCGCCAGCTGATGGATTCCGTGCTGTCGTCGGGGCTCAGGACCGAATGGTTCTTGCTGCCGAGGTCGACGTACAGATATTCGCCCTTCAGGCTGAGCTTGTCGGTGAGGGCGTATTCGGCGCCGGCGCCGAGGGTCCAGCCCCAGCGGACATTGCTGGACGATCCGTCGAAGCCGCCGCTGCGATCGAAAAAGTGATCGCCGGGGCCGCCCCACCAGTAGCCATATTCGTGCCACTTGTAGCTGGCGCTGCTCTTCACCTGGCCATAGGCGAGACCGCCGGTTGCGTAGACGAGCAGGCGTTCGGACGGCGTGACGCCGAGGCGGGGACGGATGGTACCGAACCACTCGATCCTGCTCTCGGTGTCCAGGTCCTCTTTCAGATTATAGTTGTAGTCGGGGCTCGCATCCGAATAGAGCGTGTCAAAATAATCTGCAGAATATTGGTTTTTGACATTGAGATAGTTGAGGTCGGCTTCGATGCCGAGCACAATATTGTTGATCTGGTAATTGTAGCCGATCTGGGCGCCGCCGGTGAAGCCGCTCTTGTTGGAGCTGTCTTCGCTGTTGAACCAGCCATTGGCGAAAGTGCCATCTTCGCCATTGAGGTGGTAGGTCGTGTCGCCGAGCGGATCGCCATTGCTCCAGCCCGCGCCGGCATTGGCGCCGACATAGAGGCCCGTCCAGGAAAAGGCGGATGCAATGGGCGCCGGTTCGCTCGCGGAAACATCCGCGGCATAGGCTGGCGACGCGAGAAGCAAGAGGCTTGATGCGGCGAAGATAAGCTTCATGGATAGGCCTCTCAGGGTTCCTAATCCTTCTTAGCCTTCGCGCAGCACCCTGGCTGTTGCGCATGCGCAACGAGGACACTAATCCGGGGGCACAAGGGGGGCGGCCCCCTATGTGCGGCTCAACCTCCCCGCCGCACCACCTTCTCCGAGGGCACGTCGAACCGGCGGATGCCCTTGACCGCTGCCTCGTCTAGCGCGTCCTCATAGCCGGCGTCGGCATAGCGCATCACGCCGAGCGAGGTGTCGTTGGTAAGCGCCCGCGCCAGGCGCTCGCCCGCGGCGGGCGTGCCATCGGCGACCAGCGTCACGCCCGCCGAGGTCATGTAGCCGGCATAGCCGCCGCCGCCCGAATGCACCGTGACGAGATCGGCGCCGGAGGCCGAGAGCGTCATCGCGTCGAGCAAGGGCCAGTCGGCGATCGCATCCGACCCGTCGCGCATGTTCTCCGTCATGATGTTCGGATGCGCCATCGCCCCGGCATCGAGGTGATCGCGGGAAAAGGCGATCGGCCCGGAGAGCGCGCCCGCCGCCACCAGGTCGTTGACGGCGAGCGCCAGTTCGGTGCGCGCGCCATGGCCGAGCCAGGCGATCCGTGCCGGCAGGCCCTCGAACGGCACGTTGTCGCGCGCCAGCCTTATCCAGTTGGTGACGATGGCGTTGTCGGGAAAGCGCTGCAGCACGAGGTCGTCGATGCGGCTTATGTCGTCGGGATCGTTGGAAAGCGCCATCCACCTGAACGGGCCGATGGCGCGGGCGAACAGCGGCCGCAGATAGGCCTCGGTGAAGATCGGGATGTCGAAGGCGTTTGCGACGCCGGCTTCGCGTGCCTGGGTGCGGATCAGGTTGCCGTTGTCGAACACCACCGAGCCATGCTTCTGGAAATCGAGCATGGCGCGCACATGGGGAACGATCGAGGCGCGCGACAGCGCCATCAGTTTCGCCGGATCGCTCTGCCGCAATGCCCGGACCTCGGCGAGCGAGATCCCCGCCGGCACATAGCCATAGACGAGGTCATGCGCCGAGGTCTGGTCGGTGACGATGTCAGGCACGATGCCGCGTCGAAAAATTTCGGGATAGATCTCGGCCGCGTTGCCGACCAGCGCGATGGAGAGCGGCTCGCGATGGTGGCGGGCGTGCGCAATGCGCTGCAAGGCGGTGTCGAGGTCGGGCGCGATCTCCTCGACATAGCCGATCGCCTTGCGCTTTTCTGCCCGCTCGGGATCGACATCGACGGTGAGGATCGCGGCGTTGGCCATGCGGCCGGCCAAGGGCTGCGACCCGCCCATGCCGCCGAGGCCGGCGGTCAGGATGAAGCGTCCGGCGAGATCGCCGCCGAAATGCTTCTCGGCGATGCGCATGAAGATCTCGTAGGTGCCCTGGATGACGCCCTGGCTGCCGATATATTGCCAGGCGCCGGCCGTCAGCCCGCCCCAGCAGATCAGGCCGTTGCGCTCCAGCTCGTAGAAATACTCCGCCTTGGCCCACTGGCCGACGATGTTGCAGTTCGCCATGATGACGATCGGCGCCTGCACCTGCGTCTTCAAGAGGCCGATCGGCTTGCCGGACTGGACGATCAGCGTCTCATCCTCGTCCATCGTCTTCAGCGCCTGGACGATGGCGTCATGCGCCGCCCAGTTGCGCGCCGCCTTGCCGAGCGCCGCATAGACGATCAGGCTGTCCGGGTCCTCGCCAACCGAGAGCACGTTTTCGAGCAGCCGCAGCAGGCCCTCCTGCCGCCAGCCCTTGCAGCGCAGCGTCGTTCCCGAGGTGACGGGATAGCGGGGATTCGGCATGGAAAGCGCCTCGCGGGTCGGTAATGCGTGCTTCGAGGCCGCCCTGCGGGCGGCGCCTCAGCATGATGGACAGGACGGGTGCCGCACCAGCCCCCATCAGGCCGAGATGCGCGCGCAGCGAGCCTCGCAGCCCGCCGCTATTTTTTCTTCCGCTTCTTCTTCGGTGCGTCCTCAAACACATAGCGCGCGAGCTCGATGCCCATCGCGGCTTCCACCGGCGGATAGACCGAGGGGTCGAGCACGCCGGCCGAAAGCGGGATGATCGCCTTGGGCACATGCAGCACATGCACCGTCATGCCGACATGCAATTGCCCGACAGAGAGCGGCTCGCCATCCTTGTCCAGTGTGGTGATGACATCCGGGAAGGTGGCGAGGCGGGTGCCGCCGGCATCGTCGATCGCCATATATTCGTTCATCACATGCAGCGTCGTCGCCTTGTCGCCGGCGCCGATCACCACCGTGCCGATGTCGAAGGCGGCGTTGGTGTAGACCACGTCCTTGCGGGCGATACGGCCAGAAACCGCGATATGGCCGCCGGTCACCTTGCAGATCGCGTCGATGACGGCGGTGCCGCTGCCCTTGCCGGCCCCCTTGCCATCGGCCGCGACGATCGCCTCGCCGAGCGCCAGCGCCATCGAGATGCCGCCCAGCGCCGCGTTCTTCCGCACATAGCTTGCATGCACCGGATTGCGCGCCGAGGCGATGAAGCCACCCGACATGTCGGAGGCCGTGCGCAGGATCGGCGACACCTTGGCGGTCGCGCCGCGCACCACCAGCTCGATATAGCGGTTGTCGGCCCGGTTGCCGCCGACCGCCGTCTGGATCATCGGCTCGGGCGAGGCGGCAAGCCCGATCGAGCCCATGTCGCCGGTCGGATGCGCGCGGATATCGCCGACGGCGTCGAGCACCTTGGTGCCGAGAATGGCGGAGGGCAGCCAGCCGTTCAGCGTCGAGGAACGGCCGTTCTGGCCGACCATCAGCGCCGCCAGCGGCTCGCCCAGCGCTTCCTGCAGCAGCCGCACGGCGTGGACATAGTCGACGCCCTGCATTTCCCAGGCGGTGGTGCCGGCCGGCGCGCCGATCGCGGCGGCGGTCGCGACCCAGTCATTTTTGTCGAGCTCGTCGACCGTGACCAGTTCCGGCTTGCCGATCCGTACGGCCGCGAGCCCCAGCATGCGGCCATGGTCGGCCCAGCCGCCGCCCCCGGCCGCATAGACCGAGCCGCCGCGCACGGCGGGTTCGACGTCTTTCTCGGTCAGGATGCGGCCCATGCGGTTCTCCTTCAGGCGAGCAGGGTATCGAGGCGCAGCACGGCGTCGAGCAGCACGGCGGCGCCGGCGGCGATCTCGCCCGGCTCCGACCATTCTTCCGGCGTGTGGCTGCGGCCATCCTTGCAGGGAACGAAGATCATAGCCGAGGGGGCGATGCGCGAGAACCAGGCCATGTCGTGGCCGGCGCCCGAGGCCATGCGGCGTGGTGCCAGCCCCAGCGCCTCGGTCGATTGCTCCAGCACGTCGAGCAGCAGCGGATCGGAAAGCGCTGGGCGGTTGTCCGAAATGGCGCGGAATTCGGTGATCCGCGCTCCCGTGCCGGACATGGCGCGCAGGATCAGCGGCCGCAATTCGGCGACGAAGCCTTCCATGAAGCTGCGCTCCTCGGCGCGCGCATCGACCAGCAGCGTCACCCGGCTCGGTACGACATTGGCGGCGTTGGGCTCGACGCGGAATTCGCCGACCGTGGCGACGAAATGGCCGTGCCCCGCCTTGGCGCGGCGGCTCGCATCCTTGGCAATGACCGACACGGCGGCGGCGGCCCCCGCCAGCGCGTCCTGGCGCAGGTTCATCGGCGTCGTGCCGGCATGGTCGGCGCGGCCCTCGATGACGATCTCGAGCCGCGTGATGCCGGAGATCGCCGTGACGATGCCGATGTCGCAGCGCTCGTCCTGGAGGATCGGCCCCTGCTCGATATGCAGTTCCAGATAGGCGGCGATATCGTCGCGCCGCGCCTCGGCGAGATAGGCGACGTCGCCGCCCATGCGGTCGATCGCGTCGCGCAGCACCTCGCCGGTATCGGGCTCCGGCCGTTCCAGCTGCTCGGGCGTCAGCAGCCCGGCGACGGCGCGGCTGCCGATGCAGGAAAGGCCGAAGATCGAGACCTCTTCCGCCAGGCAGTCGATCACCTCGAACGGGTGGTCGAGCTCGGCGCCGTCCTGCTGCAGGCTGCGGGCGACCGCGATGCCGGCCATGACGCCGGCCGTGCCGTCGAAGCGGCCGCCATCCGGCACCGTGTCGCTATGCGAGCCGATGACGATGGTCTTGTGGTCGGGAAAGCGGCCCTCGCGCCGGCCGATCAGGTTGCCGGCCGCGTCGAGGCGGATGGCGAGCCCGGCCTCCTGCATGCGCCGGGCGACGAAGGCGCGGCCTTCGAGAAACATCGGCGTGAAGGCGCGCCGGGTCCAGGGCCGGCCGGGATCGGTCAGTTCGGCGAGCGCCATCAGATCGTCCCAGAGCTGGGTCTCGTCGATCGGCAGGTTGTTGCGCATGGAGGGATCAGGTCTCGATCGGCAGGGTGAGGGGCGGACGCACGAACCGGCCCGAACCAGGTTCGGCCAGCACAGCGCGCCCGTCAAAGACCTGGATTCCGCGCAGGAACGTGCCGCTCACCCGCCAGGGGAGCGTCATGCCGTGATACGGACTCCAGCCCACTACATTATGCCCACTCGCCACCGCATCATAGAGCGCCGGCTCATGCGTCAGCACGGCGATGTCGGCATCCTTCCCGATCTCCAGCGCGCCCTTCTGGTCGGCGATGCGGAAATGCCGGGCCGGGTTCCGGGCCATCAGCCGCGCCGCAGAGGTGAGCGGGATGCCGCGTTCCAGCGCGCCCTTGACGAAGAGCGGCAGCATGACCTCCAGCCCCGGCACGCCGGAGGCGTTGTCCAGCATGGCGGGCTTGGTCTTGCGGTCTTCCGACCAGGAGACGTGATCGGTCGAAACGAGGTCGACATGGCCCAGCGCCACTTGCCGCCACAGCGCCTCGACCTCGGCGCGCGACCGGATCGGCGGGTTGATCTTGGCCTTGCCGCCGAGCCGGCAGACATCGTGCTCCTCGTCCAGCGTCAGATAGTGGATGCAGACCTCGACGGAGGCGGCATGGCCCTCGGCGCGGTAGCGGGCCGCGAGTTCGGCGCCGCGCGCCAGCGACGAATGCACCACATGCGCCGGACACCCGGTCAGCGCTCCGGTCTCGAATATCTCGACATCAGCCAGCAGTTCGGTGATCGGCGGCCGCGACAGGCCATGCGCCCGCCAGTCGGTGATGCCGGAGGCGCGCACCCGCGCCATATGCGCGTCGACGGCCTCGTGGATCTCGTTGTGCACGCCGGCGGACAGCCCGGTCGGCGCGATCGCGGCGAAGCATTCCGCCAGCAGGGCCGGGGGAATGCGGGGAAACCGCTTGGCATCGGTTCCGAAGGTGGAGAACTTGAATGCCGCGACGCCGGCCGCCGCCATTTCGCGGATGCGCACCGTGCCTTCCTCCGGGTCGATCGTGCCATAGAGCGCGAAATCGACGCGCGCCTGCGGCCCGGCATGGTCGAGCTTCCTCTGCACAGCCGCCGCCGAGCAGACGAGGTTGCCCTCGTCATAGGGCATGTCGACGATGGTGGTGACGCCGCCGGCCGCTGCCGAACGGGTCGACCAGATGAAATCCTCCTGGTCCCTCTGGCTCAGCGAATGCACCTGCGCGTCGATCGCGCCCGGCAGGATCAGCGCCTTGCCGAGCGCGTGTTTCTCTCGCGCCAAGGGTGCCTCGCCCTGGCCGACCATGGCGATCTTCCCGTCGCGCACCGCGACGAACCCGCCCTCGATGACGCGGTCGGCCGTGACGACGGTTCCGGATAGGACGAGATCGAAATCGCTCATGGCATCACCGGCGGTTGTCGGGAAGGGAGATTGCGACTCGGCACACCCGCGACGCACCCTCGTCGCCATGTTGACGGCTTTGCCGACGAAATGGGAAGGCCGATTTGCGTTCGGGCCGCTTCTTCAGCGTGCGGGCTGAGCTGATGATGAGGTTACCGGCTGGCTGAGCAAGGCTTCCCCCTCCCCAAAACCGGCAGGCCGGTTTTGACCCTCCCTCAAGGGGAGGGTTCAGGAGGCCCGCCGCGCCGCCAAAGCTCTGCCGACGGATTCCGATGGCGCTTCGGCGGACCGCGCTCCGCTTGAACCCTCCCCTCGAGGGAGGGTCGAAAGCGCATGGCGCTTTCGGGGAGGGGCGCTTGCCATGCGGGAGAGGGCAGGGTGAGGGGGTTGCCTACGTAGGATGGGTCACATCAGGCCGTCGCCCCGGCGAAGGCCGGGGCCTATAACCTCGGTCCCAATAATGGGTCCAAGGCCGGTGCTCCTGGATCCCGGCCTTCGCCGGGATGACGACGGAGCGTGGGTGACGCCGGAGCTGGGATGACGACCGAGCGAGGCGGGGGCAGATCACCCGGCAGCCCTCAGGCGCCCAACTTCAACATCCTGAGGAGCGGCCGGGAGGCCGCGTCTCGAAGGACGCACCGCGCTTCCGCGCGACGACGTTGCCCGCAGACACCCTCACGCCGCGACCTCCGCCAGCCGCCCCGTCCGCTTCGCGACCCGGCGCTCGACGATCGACAGCGCGTCATAGATCAGCACCGCCAGCAGCGCGACGATGATGCCGCCCTGGAGGATGAACGAGGTGTTGGAGGTAAGAAGCCCGGCGATGATCACCTCGCCAAGGCCCTTGGCCGCGACCGTCGAGCCGATCGTCGCCGTGCCCATGTTGATGACGACCGACAGCCTTATGCCGGCGAGGATCACGGGAAGCGCCAAGGGCAGCTCGACGCGAAACAGTTGCTGCGTCGGGTTGAGGCCCATGCCGCGCGCCGCCTCGACGACATTCGCGGGCACTTCCTTGAGGCCGGTGATGGTGTTCTCGAAGATCGGCAGCAGGCCGTAGAGCACCAGCGCGATCAGGGTCGGCTTCAACCCGAAGCCGACCACCGGTACGGCCAGCGCCAGCACCGCGACAGGCGGGAAGGTCTGGCCGATATTGACCAGGCTGCGCGACAGCGGCAGGAATTCGGCGCCGACCTTGCGCGTCACGAACACGCCCATGACCAGCGCCAGCGCCGTGCCGATCAGGCTGGCGATGGCGACAAGGCCGAGGTGATAGAGCGTCAGGCTCAGCAGGCTGCCCTGGTTGTAGATCACCGGCGCGTCGTTCTCGGTGAACGGCTTCAGGATCGGCACGAACCAGTCGGGCCGGAGGATGAGGGCGAGCAGCAGCGCCAGCGCCGCGAGGCGCGCCAGGGGTCCGATGATGCGGCTCACGCGGGCACACCGGCATGGGCGCGCAGCGCCGCGAGCGAGATGCGGCCGACCAGCGTGCCGTCCGCGCTCGCCACCGGCAGCGCGTCGCGCTGGTGCCAGAGCAGCTCGGACAAGGCATCGCGCAGCGTGGCGGTCGCGGCGATCGGCGGGCCCTCGGCCGTGCCGGGCTCGACGATCGACGAGACGGGCGCGAGCGACAGCAGCCGGAACGGCCGGTCGACGCCATTCACCAGCTTTTCGACGAAGCCATGCGCAGGCCGCGCCAGGATTTCCGCCGGCGGCGCATATTGCAGCAGCTTGCCGCCATCCATGACCGCGATCCTGTGGCCGAGATGGATCGCTTCCTCCATGTCATGCGTCACCAGCACGACGGTGATGCCGAGGCGCTGCTGCACGGCGAGCAGGTCTTCCTGCGCCTTGGCGCGGATGATCGGGTCGAGCGCGCCAAACGGCTCGTCCATCAGCAGCAGGCCGGGCTCGGCCGCCAGCGCCCGGGCGACGCCGACGCGCTGCTGCTCGCCGCCGGAAAGCTGGTGCGGGAATTTCTGGGCGAACTCTTCCGGCCTCATGCTGAACAGGGTCAGCAGCTCGTCGACCCGCTTGGCGATGCGGGCGGCATCCCAGCCGAGCAGGGTCGGCACGGTGGCGATGTTGCGCGCCACCGTCCAGTGCGGGAACAGGCCGTTGCCCTGGATGACATAGCCGATGCCGCGGCGCAGTTCCTCGCCGGAGACGGAGGCCGTGTCCTTGCCGTCGATGCGGATCGTGCCGGCGGAAGGCTCGATCAGCCGGTTGATCATCCGGAGCGTCGTCGACTTGCCGGAGCCGGAGGTGCCGACGATGACGGTGATGGTGCCGCGCTCGACGGAGAAGGAGACGTCGTCGACGGCGAGCTGGTCGCCGAAGCGGCGGCTGACATGTTCGAGTTCGATCAAAGCCGGCGCCTTTCGGAAAGCTCGATGGCCGCATCGAGAAGGATGGCGGCGGTGAAGGCGAGCGCGATGGTGGGAACCGCGCCGAGCAGGACGAGGTCGGTGGCGGCCTGGCCGATGCCCTGGAACACGAAGGTGCCGAAGCCGCCGCCGCCGATCAGGGCGGCGATGGTGACGAGGCCGATATTCTGCACCAGCACGATGCGGATGCCGGTGAGGATGACGGGAAGGGCCAGCGGCAACTCCACCTGGAACAGGCGTTGCAACTTGGTCATGCCCATCCCCTCGGCCGCCTCGACGACCGAGCGGCGCACCTCGCCGAGGCCGACCACGGTGTTGGCCACGACCGGCAGCAGCGAATAGAGGAACAGCGCGATCAGCGCCGGGGCCGTGCCGATGCCGCGGATGCCGAGCGAGGCGGCGAGCGGCGACCAGGCGGCGAGCAGGCCGAGCGGCACGATCATCAGCCCGTACATCGCCATGGAGGGCACGGTCTGGATGATGTTGAGGACCGGCAGCGTGATGCCGCGCAGCGTCGCGTTGCGGTGGCAGGCGATGCCGAGCGGCAGGCCGATGACGACGGCGGCGGCGAGCGAGCCCAGCGCCAGCTCGATGTGCTTCGCCCCCTCGCGCCAGAACTTTTGCGCGTTGGTGGCGTATTCCTTCAGGATCGACAGTCCGTCCCAATGGCCGGAGCCGAGGATCAGGGCGACCGCGATCGCGGCCCCCGCCAGCATGGCGAGCCGCGCCAGCGGCCCCAGTTGCAGCTTGGCGATGGCGTCGGTGGTGAGCACGGCGAAGGCGAAGGCCATCAGCCAGAAGCCGGCGGCGGGGGACACCCGGGCATAGCTGTTGTCGGGCGGCACGACCGTCGCCGGCACGATGCCGATCAGCACGGCCAGCAGCAGCAGCGACCCGATGCCCACCGCAAGCCGCAGCAGCGCGCCGGTGCGCAGCACCGCCACGATGGTGGCGATCGACAGCAGGCCGATGCCGATCGCCGCCCACAGGGTCGGCAGCGACTGGGCGAGGCTGAGGCCCTGGCCGGAGATCAGGCGGTTGGGTTTCAGTGTCGCGAAGGATTGCCAGTCCATGCCGAAGATCGCGATCACAGCGACGACGATGCCGACGCGGTCGAGGCGCGCGGTCAGGGGCTGGGCTGCGGTCTGGCTGGCTTCCGTCACGCCGGATGGCTCCCTCTCGTTGCGCAAGAGCTTAAGGGCAAATCGGCGTACCGCAAGGTTAACGGGAAGCTAACAGGCGGGAGGCTGTTAACAGGGGCCGGACGGCGCGTGTTCCACGCCGTCCGGGTTTCACGTGAAGCGCGCTTGGGCGCTTATTTCACGAAGCCCTTCTGGGCCAGATAGGCCTTGGCGACTTCCTTGGCCGGCTCTCCGCCGACCTGGATGCGGCCGTTCAGTTCCTGCAGGGTCTTGAGATCGAGCGAGGCGAAGACCGGCTTCAGCACTTCCTCGATCTTCGGGAACTTCTTCAGCACTTCCTCGCGGATGATTGGCGCCGGGGCATAGACCGGCTGCACGGCCTTGTCGTCGTCCAGCACGACCAGGCCGGCCGCCTGGATGGCGCCGTCCGTGCCATAGACCATCGCGGCGTTGACGCCGTCGGTCTGCTCGGCCGCGGCCTTGATCGTCGCCGAGGTGTCGCCGCCGGAGAGAACCAGCAGCTGCTCGGGCTTCAGCGAGAAGCCATAGGCGGTCTGGAAGGCGGGGAGGGCGGCGGCCGAATTGACGAACTCGGCCGAGCCGGCCAGCTTCACCTTGCCGCCACCGGCGACCCACTTGCCGAAATCGCTCAGCGATTTCAGCTTGTTACCCTCGGCGACGTCGCCGCGCAGGCCGATCGCCCAAGTGTTGTTGGCGGGCGAGGGCGACAGCCAGACGATCTTGTTGGCGTCATAGTCGAGCGTCTTCGCGGTCTCGAAGCCCTTGGCCGCATCCTTCCAGAGCGGATCGTCCGCCTTGTTGAAGAAGAAGGCGGCATTGCCAGTGTATTCCGGATAGATGTCGATCTCGCCGGCCGTGATCGCCTTGCGCACCACGGGCGTGCCGCCGAGCGAGATGCGGTCCTCGACCGTGATCCCGTTCGCCTCGAGCACCTGGGCGATGACGTTGCCGAGCAGCGTGCCCTCGGTATCGATCTTCGAGGAAACGACGACATCGGCTGCGTGCGCCCCGCCGATCGAGGCGAGGATCGCGGCCGCTGCCGCGATGGTCTTCAGAGCTTTCATTGCGGAAGTTCCTCTACTGTCGGTGGGTCTGGGCGAGCATCGTACTTCTTAGGGTTCCGCGCGCGTCAACGCGAGAAAATGAGCTCATCCGTTGTGATGGATTCGTAGAAATTTCTGACTGTCTCCAAGAGCGCAGGCTGAAAAAGGTTGCGTTCGATGGTCTCGATATCGAGTGAAAGCGCACGATCCTTCTCCAGGAAGGCAACTTCGGAGCGGACGGAATCATAGACCATGCCGACCAGCCCGGCTGGTTTCAGGCCCTGCATGTCGAGCCCCTGGGCGGCCAGAAGCGCCTCGATCGCCGTCAGCATCTTCAGCGAGGCGATCTGCCGGTTGAGGCGCTCGACGATCAGCGGCGCGAACATCGCCTCGTCCTCCATGCCGCCCGCGATCAGCAGCGGCATGGCGGAAACCGGGGCCAGATCGGCCATGACGCGGCTGGCGAGGTCGCCCGCCAGCTTGACCAGCGGCCCGAAGCCGGTGGCGTCCGTCGCCTCCGAGACGAGATTGGCCGGCAGCACGCCGCGCCCGCCATTGGCGATCAGGATGATGCGGTTGAGGATATTGCGGGCGAGATGCGCCAGCCCCGGCCCGACGGATTGCAACGTCAGCGCCAGTTCCAGCGGCAGCGACCCGCCCGACGTCATCGGGATGCCGTCGATGACGACGGGATTGTCGTCCGGCCGCGCCGTGGCGGCCTCGACGCTGGCGGCCGCGAAGGCGACGACCCCGGCCGAGGCGCCGAAGATCTGCGCCATCATGCGCAGGCTGAGCGGGTCGTGCAGATGGGTGGCCGGCGCCCAGGGAAAGGCGTCCGCCACCGCCATCAGCACGGTTCCGGCCGCCGCCTCGCGCGGCGAGCCGATGCGCGTCGCCACGCGCCAGGGCTCGGGCGAGGCGCGCAGCGCAGCGGCGGCGCTGGAACCGGTCGCCATGGCGACGCGGATCAGCTGCGCGGCCTCGATCAGCGTCGCGCCGGCGCTGGCGACCGTCAGCGCGTTGGTGCTGACGGCGGAAAGGGCGTCCTTCAGCCGGAAGACCAGGGGCGTCAGGCCGGCTTCGCGCAGCGCTTCCTCGGCGGATTTCAGCACCCCGCGATGGAAGACCTGGCCCTCGCCCGCCAGCGCGGTTGCGACCTGGCTCATCAGCCCGATATCGGCGGCGCCGATCGAGCCGAGCCGGCGCACGACCGGCACGATGTCGGCGTCGAGCGCCGCAACATAGGCGCGGACCAGCTCGGGGCTGCAGCCGACCATGCCGGAAAGCGCCGTGTTGACGCGGATCGCGATGCCGGCGCGAACGATCTCCGGCGGCAGCGGCTCGCCGACGCCGAAGTGATGGGCGCGGACCAGATCGGTGCGATCGGCCGAGGCGGCTAGGGCGATCGACCGATCCTTGATGGCGCCGACGCCCGTCGTCACGCCATAGAGTTGCCGCCCGCCCTCGACCGCGCCGCGCACCGCCTCATAGGCCTTCGCGACCTCGACCAGTCGCACCTCGCACGGCACCACATGCAGCAGGCCGCGGCCTATCAGCGACAGCGTCGACAGACGCAGGGGGGAGCCATCGAGGATTACGGTTTCGCGCGGCGAGGCCGTCCGATCGTCAAGCATCACTTCGACAGCAGCTGGCATGATATCCTTCGCGGGATGGCCGGAACGGAGCCCCTGCCCAGCTTAGCTCAAATTGTCGGCAGGTCAGCCATCATCCGCAAATGGTTTGGCATGATCTTGGCAATAAGCAGCGTCATCGCGGCGCAATTGATCCGTCGGCGCGCCGGGGCCATGATCTGCGCCGATTTCGAATCGAGGCCAGCAAGGCAAGGATGATTGAAGTGAGCGACAGCCTGATCGACCGTTCCGACGTCGCTATTCCGATTCATGCAGTGGATCCCGAAGGGTTGGAGGCCCTGCTGGCGTCCATCGGCGACGTCGAGGCCGCCTGGGCGCGCTCGACCGGCTTCGATGCATCGGCCGGCGCCGTGACAATCATCGCCGACACGCGCGGCGTCATCGGCCGGGTGTTGTTCGGGCTGGGGCGCGCGGAAAGCCGCCGCGCCGCGCCGCTGATCACCGGTAAGCTGCCGATGATCCTGCCGCAGGGCGACTATCATTTCGTCACCGACCTGCCGGACCCGATGCTGGGCGCGGTCGGCTGGGCGCTCGGCAATTACCGCTTCGAGCGCTACAAGAGCAATCCTTCGCCGATCCCGCGGCTGGTCGTGCCGAAGGGCGCGGACCCGTCGCGGGCCCGCAGCATGGCGCGGGCTATCGCCATGGTGCGCGATCTCATCAACACGCCGGCGAGCGATCTCGGCCCGGCCGAGCTTTCCGCCGCGATCCACGACCTCGGCGCGCGCTTCGGCGCCAAGGTCAGCGAGATCGTCGGCGCGGATCTGCTTTCCGCCAATCTGCCGATGATCCACGCCGTGGGCCGCGCCGCCGATGGCGATCGCCAGCCGCGACTGGTCGACCTGGTCTGGGGTGATCCCTCGCATCCGAAGGTCACGCTGGTCGGCAAGGGCGTCACTTTTGACACCGGCGGCCTCGACATCAAGCCGTCGAGCGGCATGCTGCTGATGAAGAAGGACATGGGCGGCGCCGCCAACACGATGGGGCTGGCGCACATGATCATGGAGGCGAAGCTGCCCGTGCGGCTGCGCCTGCTGGTTCCCACGGTTGAAAACGCCATCTCCGGCCCCGCCTTCCGTCCCGGCGACGTGTTGCGCTCGCGCGGCGGCGTCACGGTCGAGATCGGCAATACCGATGCCGAGGGTCGCCTGATCCTCGCCGATGCGCTGGCCGTCGCCGCCGAGGAGAATCCGGCCCTGCTGATCGACCTGGCGACGCTGACCGGCGCGGCGCGCGTGGCGCTCGGACCCGAACTGCCGGCGATCTTCACCCATGACGACACGCTGGCAGCGGATCTCGCGCGCCATGCCGCGCTGCATCTGGATCCGCTCTGGCGCCTGCCGCTCTGGGCACCCTACGAGTCGATGATCGATTCCAAGATCGCCGACATCAACAATGCCGGCGCCGGCGGCTTTGCCGGGGCGATCACGGCGGCGCTTTTCCTCGATCGTTTCGTTCCCAAGTCGATCCCCTGGATTCACGGCGACATCTATGCCTGGAACCCCTCGGGCAAGCCCGGCAAGCCGGAAGGCGGCGAGGCGCAGGCCATCCGTGCGCTGTTCTCGTTGATCCAGGAACGTTTCGCCGCCGAATAGCGCGGCTCGACGACAGCGATCGATACAATCGGAGCCCGCGCTGCGATCAGGCCTTGTGGCCATCGCAGCGCGACGCTTAAATAGAACGGGTCCGAAACGATCGCGGATGTGTCAGGGGAGCCGTTCATGCCTGCCGAACTGCGTCCAACGCAGGCGCTTCGCCTCTGGCATGATGTCACGCTCGATCTCGTCCGCGACGGCGAGCACGACCTCTCGGCACGCCAGATGGCCGTGCTCCTGACCGTGTATCTCGAAATGCCGCCGCATACGGTGCGCGGGCTAGCCGCCAAGCTCGGCGTCACCAAGCCGGCGATCACGCGGGCGCTCGATACGATGGGACGGCTCGGCCTGGTCAGCCGGCACCGCGATGCCAAAGACCGCCGCAATGTCGTGATTCAACGGACCGTCGCCGGCGCCCTTGCCGTCGAACGATTGGGCGATCTCGTCATCGCCCGGCATAGGGAATTGCCGTTTTGACGCTGGATGTTCGCGCAAATGCCTATCGGCCCGATCTCGCCGACAGCAGGCTTCAGGGCCAGGTCGAGGCTTCGCGCTTCGTCGAGGGCGCGCTTCGACGCATCGCGGTCGGCTCGACCCCGATCCGCCGCGCGCCCCGCTCCGACGCGATGATCGACAGCGAGGCGCTTCGCGGCGAACGGGTCCGCGTGTTCGAGGAGACGGCCGAAGGCTGGGCCTGGATCCAGGCCGAGACGGATTCCTATGTCGGCTTTGTCGCTTCCGATGCGCTGGGCCCTGTCGATCCCGCGCCGACCCACCGTGTCACGGCGCTCCGGACCTTCGTCTATCCCGCCGCCGACATGAAGTTCCCGCCCGTGGCCGCGCTGTCCCTCGGTAGCCGGCTGGCGCTTGGCCAGGCGGCCGAGACACGCGGGACCCGGTTTTTGTGGCTGGCAGATTTCAGCGGCGCTGTCGTCGCCCGACATGTGGCCGCGCTGGAAGAGGCCGCGGAGCCGGATTTCGTCGCCGTGGCCGAACGCTTTCTCGAGACGCCCTATCTCTGGGGCGGCCGGACCAGCCTCGGCCTCGATTGTTCCGCTCTGGTGCAATTGTCGCTGGCGGCGGCAGGCCTGCCCGTGCCGCGCGATACCGACCAGCAGGAGCAGGCGGTCGGCTCTCCCGTCGACGGCAACATCGCAGGCACGCTGCGCCGCGGCGACCTGGTCTTCTGGAAAGGCCATGTCGGCATCCTGCGCGACCCCGACACGCTGCTGCACGCGAGCGGTTTCCATATGGCCGTGGTCTCCGAGCCCTTGAAGGACGCGCTCGCCCGCTATGAGAAGGCCGGATCTCTGGTCACGGCGGTCCGGCGGCCGTCGTTTGGATGAGCCGATCGGATCGGCGTGCAAGCCGCCTGCTTACCCCATTTGAGGTATGTCGCCCCTGATCATCCTGCTTAGTCTGTCAGCCAAGGGGCGGGATGTGGCGCAGCGAGCGTCCTTCGCACCAAGCGCGCCGTTTATGGCGTGACAGGAGGAACAAGATGCAGGCCACCGCGCAATACATTGAAGAATTGTCTGATCAACTGAGCAATCTGGCCAAGCAGCACGAGATGCACGATCTCGCCTATCTGCTGCGGCTGGCCTCCGATGAGGCGCGCGCCAACGCGCAACGCGCCCCGGCGCCGGTGCGGGCTCCGGCCTATGAGGGGCTCAGCCAGCACGGTTAGCCGCAAGCCTGCGGCGCAAATGCGTCAGTAGCCGCGGGAAACATCCACCAGATTGGCCAGCGGCTTTCCCGCCTCGAAATCGAGGATCTGGCGGTGGATGCTGTCGGCCAGCACGCTGGCCTCGCTCGAGGCCGCGACATGGGGCGTCAGCACGACGCGTGGGTGATCCCAGAACGGGCTGTCGGGGCCCAGTGGCTCCGGTTCGAACACGTCGAGGCTGGCGCCGATCAGCCGGCCGTCGTCGAGTGCCGCCAAAATGTCGGCCTCGACCTGAAGCCCGCCACGACCGCCATTGATCAGCACCGCCCCGCCCAGCGCGCCATTCCTGGCGAGCCGGTCGAACACCGAGGCGTCAAGAATGCCGCGCGTATCCGCCGTCAGCGGCACGAGCGCGACGAGAATGTCGGTGCGGCCGAGAAACGCCGTCAGCCCGTCCTCGCCATGGAAGGTCTCGATGTCCGGGATGGACTTGGCCGAGCGGCTCCAGCCGGCGACCTGGAAGCCGAGGCGGGCGAGCACAGCGGCTGCGTCGCGGCCAAGTTCGCCAAGGCCCATGATGCCGACGCGCACGTCGTTGGCGACCGGCTGGCGGAGTTCGCGCCATTGATGCGCCGCCTGCTGGCGCGCATAGGCGAGATGCTGGCGGTGGTGCAGCAGCACCTGCAGCGTCACCCATTCGGTCATGCGGGTGGTCAGGTCCGGGTCGACGACGCGCACGATCGGCACGTCGGGCAGCGCGGCATTGCCGACGACATGGTCGACGCCGGCGCCGAGCGAGAACACGGCCTTGAGGTTCGGCAGATTGGTGAAGGCCTCGGACGGCGGACGCCAGGCCAGCACATAATGGATCGCCTTGCGGTCCGGCACGTCCGGCCAGATGGCCAGAGGCCGATCCGGCTCGCTGGTGAACGGGAGTGCCCATGGCTCGGGCGCCCAATTGCCCGAGGCGATCAGGACGCCGGGCAGAACGGTCTTCTCGGTCATTGCGAAACGATGCCTTCCGGGGCCGTCTCGATCGAGAAGGCGGCTGCGATCAGGGCGCGGGTATAGTCGGTCTCGGGCGCGGTGAAGATCTGTTCCGACGTGCCGCGCTCGACCACCTTGCCGCCGCGCATGACGACGACCTCGTTGGCCAGCGCCCGCACCACCTTCAAATCGTGGCTGATGAACAGATAGGCGAGGCCATGCCGCTTCTGCAGGTCGCGCAGCAGGTCGACGACCTGCGCCTGCACCGACATGTCGAGGGCCGAAGTCGGCTCATCGAGCATGACGAATTGCGGCTCCAGCACCATCGCGCGGGCAATGGCGATGCGCTGGCGCTGGCCGCCGGAGAATTCATGCGGATAGCGGTGGCGGGTGGCCGGGTCGAGGCCGACTTCCTCCAGCCCCTGCGCCACTTTTCGTTCGCGCTCGCGGAAGGAAAGCTGCGGCTCGTGCACGCGCAGCCCCTCGGCGACGATCTCGCCGACCGACATGCGCGGGCTCAAGGAGCCGAACGGGTCCTGGAACACGATCTGCATGTGCCGGCGCAAGGGCCGCATCGCCTGGAAGCCGCGACCGTCGATGCGCTCGCCCTTGAAGTCGATCGCGCCCTTGGAACTGATCAGCCGCATCATGGCGAGGCCGAGCGTCGTCTTGCCGGAGCCGGATTCGCCCACCACGCCCAGCGTCTGGCCGCGCCGGACGGCGACGTCGATGCCGTCGACCGCCTTGATGTTGTCGACCGTGCGCCGGAAAATGCCGCGCTTGATCGGGAACCAGACCTTGAGGTCATGCGCCTCTATTACCACGGGCGCCGTCTCGTCGGCCGGCGGCGGGGCGCCCTTGGGTTCGGCCGCCAGCAGGTGCTTGGTATAGCTGTGCTGCGGGTGGTCGAAGAGTTCCTTGGTCGGCCCCTGTTCGACGATCTTGCCCTTGGTCATGACGCAGACCCGGTCGGCGATCTTGCGCACGATGCCGAGGTCATGGGTGATGAACAGCAGCGCCATGCCGGTGCGGGTCTGGATTTCCTTGAGCAGCTTCAGGATCTGCGCCTGCACAGTGACGTCGAGCGCCGTGGTCGGCTCGTCGGCGATCAGCAGGTCCGGCTCGTTGGCGAGCGCCATGGCGATCATGACGCGCTGCCTCTGGCCGCCCGAAAGCTGGTGCGGATAGGCGTTAAGACGCTTCTCGGCATCGCGGATGCCGACCTCGGCCAGCAGCTCGAGAATGCGCTTCTCGGCCGCCTTGCCGGAGAGGCCGCGATGGATCTTGAGGATCTCGCCGATCTGCTGCGAGATCGTATGCAGCGGATTGAGCGAGCTCATCGGCTCCTGGAAGATCATCGTGACGTCGTTGCCGCGAACCTTGCGCAGTTCGCGGTCGCTGACCGTCAGGAGGTCCTTGCCCTCGAACAGGATCTTGCCGGTCGGATGCTCGGCCGAGGGGTAGGGCAGCAGCTTCAGTACGGAGAGCGCCGTCACCGACTTGCCGGAGCCGGATTCGCCGACCAGGGCGACGGTCTCGCCGCGCCCGACGGTAAACGAGATCCGGTCGACGGCGACCGTGCGCGTCTCCCCCTGCAGGAAGTGGACGGAAAGGTCCTCGATGGCGAGAAGCGGGGGCTTGCCCGATGCGGTGCTGCCTGTCTCGGCTGTCATGGTCTTGTCCATCCTGTCAGCCGAACGTCTTTCTGGGGTCGAATGCGTCGCGCACGGCCTCGCCGATGAACACCAGCAGGCTCAGGATCACCGAGATGACGACGAAGCCGGTCAGCCCGAGCCATGGCGCCTGCAGGTTGTTCTTGCCCTGCGCCAGGAGTTCGCCAAGCGACGGCGAGCCGGGCGGCAGGCCGAAGCCGAGGAAATCGAGCGAGGTCAGCGTCGTGATCGAGCCGTTCAGGATGAAGGGCAGGAAGGTCAGCGTCGCCACCATGGCATTGGGCAGGACGTGGCGGACGATGATGGTGCGGTTCTTGACGCCCAGCGCCCGCGCCGCGCGGACATATTCGAAGTTTCGCGCGCGCAGGAATTCGGCGCGCACCAATCCGACCAGCCGCACCCAGGAGAACAGCAGCAGGATGCCGAGCAGCACCCAGAAGCTCGGCACCAGGATCGAGGCCATGATCAGCAGGATGTAGAGCTCGGGCAGCGAGGTCCAGATGTCGATGAAGCGCTGGAAGATCAGGTCGAGCCAGCCGCCGAAATAGCCCTGCACGGCGCCGGCGAGAATGCCGATGGCCGAGGAGACGACCGTCAGTACCAGACCGAACAGCACCGACAGGCGCACGCCATAGAGGAGGCGCGAAACCACGTCGCGGCCCTGGTCGTCCGTGCCCATCCAGTTGAAATTGCCCAGCGTGCAATTGGGGTCGGCGTCGCCGAGCGGATAGGCGCGGCAGCGATCTTCCTTGGGGATCATCCACCAGGGCGGGGCCGGCGCCGGGGTCGCCATGTCGTTGTTGACGGTGTCGAACGAGTAGCGGATCGGCGGCCAGATCATCCAGCCATTGGCGTTGATCTCTTCCTGGATGAAGGGATCGCGGAAATTGGTCGTCGCCAGGAACCCGCCGAATTTCTCCTCCGGATAATCGGCAAACACCGGCAGCAGCAATTCGCCCTTGTAGGAGGCGATTAGCGGCCGGTCATTGGCGATGAAGTTGGAAGCGAGCGTCAGCCCGAACAGCGCCAGGAACAGCCACAGCGACCAGTATCCGCGCCGATGCGCCTTGAAATTGCGCCAGCGGCGAAGGTTGAGCGGCGACAGCGCCAGCCGGCGCGGCTCGATCTCGCGGGCTTGGATGGAGACATCGGTCACGTCAGACATCCCGCCGTTCGAAATCGATGCGCGGATCGATCCAGGTGTAGGTCAAGTCGGAGAGCAGGCCGATCACCAGGCCCATCAGCGAGAAGATGAACAGGGTCGCGAACACCACCGGATAGTCGCGGTTGATGACGGATTCGAAGCCGAGCAGGCCGAGCCCGTCCAGCGAGAAGATCGTCTCGATCAGCAGCGACCCGGCGAAGAAGGCCGAGATGAAGGCCCCGGGGAAGCCGGCGATGACAATCAGCATCGCGTTGCGGAACACATGGCCGTAGAGGACCTTGCGCTCCGAAAGGCCCTTGGCGCGGGCAGTGACGACATATTGCTTGCGGATCTCGTCCAGGAACGAATTCTTGGTCAGCAGCGTCGTCGTCGCGAAGGCCGACAGCGACATGGCGATGATCGGCAGCGTGATGTGCCAGAAATAGTCGACGATCTTGCCGCCGAGCGACAGGCTGGCGAAATTGTCCGAGGTCAGGCCACGTAGCGGGAACCAGTCGAAGAAACTGCCGCCGGCGAACAGCACGACCAGCAGGATCGCGAACAGGAAGCCCGGAATCGCATAGCCGACCACGATCACCGCCGAGGTCCAGACGTCGAAGCGGGCGCCGTCGCGCACTGCCTTGGCGACGCCGAGCGGGATCGAGATGCCATAGGAGATCAGCGTCATCCAAAGCCCGAGCGAGATCGAGACCGGCATCTTCTCCTTGATCAACTCCAGCACGCTGATGTCTCGGAAATAGCTCTGCCCGAAATCGAAGCGGATGTAATTCCAGAGCATCAGGCCGAAGCGTTCCAGCGGCGGCTTGTCGAAGCCGAACTGCTTCTCGAGCTTGGCGATGAACTCCGGATCAAGGCCCTGCGCGCCGCGATATTTGGATGAGACGGGTGCGCTCCCGAGCGTCCGGTCCTGACCGCCCATGCCGGCATCGGCGCCACCTCCGCCGCCGATCCGGCTGGTCGCCGAAACGTCGTTGCCCTGCAACTGCGCGATGACGCGCTCGACCGGGCCGCCGGGCGCGAACTGCACGATGATGAAACTGATCGCCATGATGCCGAAGATCGTCGGAATCATCAGCAGAATGCGTCGGAAAATATAGGCTGCCATCTGTCTCCCGCCCTAGCCGGCTTTGCCGATGGCGATCGCCTTGGCCTCGTCCTGCCACCATGTCGTTTCCGGGGAAAAGCCATAGTCGGGCTTTGTCTCCGGCCAGCCGAACTTATCCCAGATGGCGACGCGATGCGCCGTCGAAAGCCAGGCCGGAAACCAGATATGCAGGGATCGGAGCACGCGGTCCAGTGCGCGCATCAATGTCACCAGTTCGGCGCGGTCCCTGACGTTCGCGGCCTGGGCTACCAACGCGTCGACAACGGGATTCTTCAGCCCCGCCAGGTTGGAGCCGCTGGGAATATCGGCGGCCACCGACCCGAAGATCTGCTCGATGCCATCGATCGGCGTGGCGTCGAACATGATCCGCTGCGCCATGACGTCGAAATCGAATGCGTTCTTGCGGCTCTGATACTGTGCGGCGTCGACCATGCGCATCGAGCTGTTGATGCCGATCGCCTTCAGATTGGCGATCAGCGGCGACAGGACGCGTTCAAAGGCCTGCGACTGGATCAGGAATTCCAGCGTCAGCCGTTCGCCGTCGGCGTTGACCAGGTCATTGCCCTGCCGCTTCCAGCCGGCGTCGGCCAGCAGGGTCGTCGCCTGCCGCAGCAGCTTGCGGTCGCGCCCGCTGCCATCGGCCTCGGGCGGCATCACCGCCGTGCCGAAAACTTCGGCCGGCAACTGGTCGCGGTATGGCTCGAGAAGCGCCAGTTCTTCCGCGCCCGGCAGGCCGGAAGCGGCGAAATCCGACATCTCGAAGAACGACGTCGAGCGAACGTAAAGCCCGAAGAAAAGGTTCTTGTTGGTCCAGGGAAAATCGAGCGCCATGCCGATGGCCTGGCGGGTGCGCGGATCGGCGAACTTGGCGCGGCGCAGATTGAAGAACCAGCCATACATGTCCGGCCGGCGTTCGGCCGCGAAGGATGGCTTCTGGACGCGGCCATCACGGGCGGCCGGGAAGTCATAGCCCGTCGCCCATGTCTTGGACGAGGGTTCCTCGCGGAACAGCAATTCGCCCTTGGCGAAGGCCTGAAACTGCACCTCGTCATCCTGGTAGAATTCGACCTGGATGCGGTCGAAGTTGAAGGCGCCGGCGGTGACCGGCAGGTCCTTGCCCCAATAATCGGCGACGCGCTGATATTCGATCGAGCGTCCCGCGCTGATCTTGCCGACGCGGTAGGGCCCGGAGCCAAGCGGCGGGTCCATGGTGGAGGCTTCGAAATCGCGGCCGGCGAAATAGGCCTTTGAGAAGATCGGCAGCGTCGAGGCGACGATCAGCGGCACCTTGCGGTTCTGCTTGCCGGAAAACACGATCGTGACGTCGCGCGGGCCTTCGGCCGTCACCGAAACCATCTCGCGGATCGATTGCGAGATGTCGGGATGGCCCTTTTCCTTCAGCGTCTGCAGCGAGAAGACGACATCGTCTGCCGTCAGCGCCGAGCCATCGTTGAATTTGACGCCGTCGCGCAGGCGGAACGCATAGGTGTTGCGATCTTCCGAGATGGTGACGCTTTCGGCGATGAGTCCGTAGGCGGAGCCGGGTTCATCGGATGCCGATGCCATCAGCGTGTCGAAGCAAAGCTCGATGCGCGGCGGCGCGTCGCCCCGGAAGGTGTAGCCGTTCAGCGTGTTGAAGGTGTAGGCGTTCTGATTGTAGTACCAGTTCGGCGCGGCGAAGATGAAGCTGCCGCCCTTTGGCGCTGCCGGGTTCAGATAGTCGAACCGCTTGAAATCAGCGGGATATTTGAGATCGCCGAACACGGAGAGTCCGTGCGAACGGGTCGCCTCGGCGGCGGCTGCGCGGAGCGGCGACAGGCCGAGGATCGGCAGGGCGGCACCGACGGCCGCGCCGCCCAGCAGGGCACGGCGCGTGATCGAGGACAAGCGGCGCGGTTCGGGCGAAGGGCGTTCGCTCAAGGCTTGGCCCCCAGGGCCGCTTCCTTGGCCGGATCGACCCACCAGGAATAGGTGTCGATGCCGACATATTCGGGCTGCTTCTCCGGGATGCCGAACTTGTTCCAGTAGGCGACGTTGATGGTGTCGCTGAACCATTGCGGCACGACGTAATAATTCCAGAGCAGCACGCGATCGAGCGCATGGGTGGCGGCGACCAGGTCGTCGCGGTTGGTGGCAAACACGACACGGTCGATCAGTGCGTCGACGGCCGGGTTCTGGATGCCCATCAGGTTGCGGCTGCCGGGCGTCTTCGCGGCGGCCGATCCCCACATTTCGCGCTGCTCGTTGCCGGGCGAATGCGATTGCGCGATCACCGTCGAGACGACGTCGAAGTCGAAATCATTGACGCGGGCGACATATTGCGCGGTATCGACGACGCGCAGGGTGGCGTCGATGCCGATGCGCTTCAGGTTCTGGATATAGGGCGCGACCACGCGCTCGAACGACGGATCGCTCTCCAGGAATTCGATGGTGAAGGGCTGGCCCGTCTTCGCATTGACCAGCTTGTTGCCCTTGAGTTCCCAGCCGGCTTCCTGGAACAGCACCAGCGCCTTGCGAAGATTGTCGCGGAATGCCTGCGGCGTGTCGTTGACCGGCAGCTTGAACGGCGTGGTGAAGACCTCTGGCGGGACCTTGTCGCGCACCGTCTCTAGGATCTCCAGTTCCTTGCCTTCCGGCAGGCCACTGGAGGCCAGGTCGATGCCGGCGAAATAGCTCTCGATGCGCTTGTATTTGTCGAAGAACAGGGTCCGGTTCATCGTCTCGAAATCGAAGACGTAGTTGAGCGCCTGGCGGACGCGCGGATCCTGGAACTTGTCGCGGCGCTGGTTGAGCACATAGCCCTGCATGCGGCCCGAGGAGGCCAGCGGGAACGAGCGCTGCACCACCTTGCCACTCTTCACGGCGTCGAAATTATACTCCGTCATCCAGCGCCCGATGCGGTTTTCCAGCCGGTAATCGTCGAGGCCACCCTTCTTGAAGGCCTCCCAGGAGGCATTCGGATCCCGGTAGTAGTCGACCTTGATCCGATCGAAATTGTTGCGGCCGACCTGGGTCGGCAGGTCCTTGCCCCAATAATCCGGCACGCGCTTCCAGACGATCTGGCGGCCGGGAGCCACGGAGTCGATCTGATAGGCGCCGGAGCCCAGCGGAACTTCCAGCGTCGACCTCGAGATGTCGCGCTTCTTGCCGCTGGCGTCAGTGCCCTCCCACCAGTGCTTCGGCAGCACGGCGAGGTCGCCCATGATGTTCGGCAGCTCGCGATTGCCCGGCTTGTCGAAGGTGAAGGTCACTTCCCGGTCGCCCGTGATCTCCGCCTTCACCACATTGGCGTAGTACTTGTTGTACATCGGGCTCTGGGCCTTCAGCGTCTCGTACGACCAGATGACGTCCTCCGGCGTGACCGGCTTGCCGTCATGCCAGCGCGCCTTCGGGTTCAGGCGAAACTTGGCCCAGGCGAAATCGTCGGGATAGCTGATCGCCTCGGCAAGCAGGCCATAATTGGTGCCGGCCTGGTCGGTCGCCTGCTCCATCAGCGTGTCGTAGAGCAGCCCGCCGCCAAACGCCGCGAATCCCGCCGCCGGGCTGCCCTGGACGATATAGGGATTGAGGCTGTCAAAGGTGCCGACGGCCGCCTGGTTGAGCGTGCCGCCCTTCGGGGCGTCCGGGTTGACGTAGTCGTAATGCTTGAAGCCGTCTTCGTATTTCGGCTTGCCGATGAGGGAGGTCGATGCGCGCCAGACCTCGTCCGCTTTCGCGCTGGCTGCCGCGGGCACGAGGAGCGACAGGCTGAGCAGGGCGGCGGCAACGAACTTCATGGGCGCGATTCTCCGGCTGACTACGCTCATTACTAAGGCGGATCGCGCGAAGGGCAACTGCCGCGTGATCCCATGCAACCGACTTGGCAATAGAAAAAGGCCGGAGAGTGATCTCCGGCCTTTCGAAATTGTCGCAGGATGCGCAGGCCCTTAGGGCGCCGCGGGCTGTTCGGCCGGAGCCGGGGTAGCCGGGGCAGGCTCCTTCGTCGGCGCCTCGGTGGCCGGAGCTGCCGGAGGGGGCTCGGTCGGCGTGGCCGACGGTGCCGGCGTTGCCGGAGCGGGCTCCGCAGCCGGTGCGGCAGGGGCCGGGGCGGGCTCTGCGGCCGGGGCTGCCGGAGCAGGCTCGGCGGTGGGAGCCGGGGTGGACGGAGCGGAACCGGGCGAAGGCGTCGCGTCGGACGGGGCCGGCGCCACTTCGGCGGGGGTCGCCTCGGCCGGAGCGGCGGATTCCGGTGCCGGCAGCGGGACCGGCTCATGCGCCAGCGTCCGCAGATAGGCGATCAGGTTGGCGCGATCCTCGGGCTTCGGTAGGCCGGCAAAGCCCATCGCCGTGCCCGGCATGTCGGCCTTCGGGTTCTTCAGGAAGTGGTAGAGGTGCTCATAGGTCCACTTCTTGCCCTCGTCATGCGCGGCCTGAAGCGGAGCGGAATACTTGAAGCCCTCGACGGAGCCGATGCCGCGGTCGACGACATTGTAGAGATCCGGGCCGACCTTGGCGCCGGCGCCCTCGACGAAGTTGTGGCAGGCGCCGCACTTCTTGGCGACGGCTTCGCCCGCATCGACCTTGGCGCTGGCCAGCAGGACGGCGATCGGCGGATCCTGCGCCACTGCCGGTGCCGCGCCACCTTCGGACGATTCCTCGGCCACTTCGATGACGAAGCCGGGCTTCTCCGGAACGGCCGGCGAATAGATCACTCCCGAGAAGATGCTCAGCGACATCACCACCAGAAGCGTGAACAGGATCGCGCCGAGAATCTTATTAAGTTCGAATGAATCCATCGGTCTTGGCCCCAGGCGCTTCAAATAGGCTATGGGAACCGGCTGCCCCTTGGCGCCATCTCCCCCGCATGTGGCGCGGAAACTACAAGCTTTCCAGTGTTGGGTGCAATACGTATGAACGCTTCCAGATTGAGACGTTTTGACACCTACATGCCCGGAGCCGGGCAATAATCGAGGAAAACCTGATGCGTTCCGCCTCCGAGGCCCTGGTGCTTATCCCCGCCCGCATGGCGGCGACGCGGCTGCCGGGCAAGCCTTTGGCCGATATTCACGGCGTTCCGATGATCGTCCATGTCTGGCGCCGGGCGAGCGAGGCGCAGATCGGACCCGTGGTCGTGGCGACGGATGACGTCGACATCGCGGCCGCCGTGCGCGGCGCGGGCGGCGAGGCGGTGCTCACCCGCGCCGACCACGAGAACGGTTCGGCGCGCATTCATGAGGCGGCTAGCCTGGTCGATTCGGCCCGGCATTACGACGTCATCGTCAACGTCCAAGGCGACCTGCCGACGATCGAGCCGGCCTCGATCGCGGCCTGCTTCGCGCCGCTCGCTGATTCGGCCGTCGACATCGCCACCATCGCGGCGATGATCGACCGCGACGAGGAGCGCACAAACCCGAACGTGGTCAAGATCGTCGGCTCGCCGATCGACGCGAACCGCCTGCGGGCGCTCTATTTCACCCGCGCGACCGCGCCCTGGGGCGAGGGGCCGCTGCTGCACCATATCGGGCTCTACGCCTATCGCCGTTCCGCGCTCGACCGCTATGTCGCGCTGCCGCCCTCGGTGCTGGAAAAGCGCGAAAAGCTGGAGCAACTGCGCGCGCTCGAAGCCGGAATGCGCATCGATGTGGCGCTCGTTGACGCCGTGCCGCTCGGTGTCGATACTCCCGCCGATCTCGAAAGGGCGCGCAGCCTGCTGGCGGCCTCCCGCGGGTCCGGTCGCTAGAACCGGCAATCTTGAACAGAAGTCTCAATCGCATGAAGAAGATCGTGTTCCAGGGCGAGCCTGGCGCCAACTCCCATATCGCCTGCGCCGACGTCTATCCCGACTATGAGGCCGTGCCGGCCCCGACCTTCGAGGATTGCTTCCAGGCGATCTCGCGCGGCGACGTCGACCTCGCCATGATCCCGATCGAGAACTCGCTCGCCGGCCGCGTCGCCGATATCCACCATCTGCTGCCGGATTCGGGCCTGCACATCATCGGCGAGTATTTCCTGCCGATTCGCTTCCAGCTGATGGCGGTGAAAGGCGCGACGCTCAAGACGATCAAGACGGTGGAAAGCCATGTCCATGCGCTCGGCCAGTGCCGCCGCATCATGCGCGAACACGGCTATCGCGCCGTGGTCGCGGGCGACACGGCGGGGGCTGCCCGCATCATCTCGGAAACCGACGATCTCACCCGCGCCGCCCTGGCTCCCCGCTTCGCCGCGGAGATCTACGGCCTCGACATCCTGGCCGAGAACGTCGAAGACGCCGCCCACAACACGACGCGGTTTGTCATCCTGTCGCGCGAGCCGCAACACGCGGCCTTCGGCGCCGGGCCGGTCATCACCACCTTCGTCTTCCGCGTCCGCAACATTCCGGCCGCGCTGTACAAGGCGCTGGGCGGCTTCGCCACCAACGGCATCAACATGACCAAGCTGGAGAGCTACCAGCTCGACGGCCGCTTCTCGGCGACGCGATTCTATGTCGATGTCGAGGGCCATCCGCAGGATGTCGGCCTCGCCCACGCGCTGGAGGAACTTGCCTTCTTCTCGGCCGAGATGCGGATCCTGGGCGTCTATCCGGCCGCGACCTTCCGCGCCGACGTCGTCGAGCCGAAATAGCGGATCGTAGGGACTTCCTTCTCTTCACCTCTCCCGCCGGGAGAGGCGAAGGAATCAGACTGAGGCCTTAGCCGGCCTCGACCCAGGCGCGGATCAGCGTGTGCGCAATCGCCATGCGCGGCGGCGTCGAGAGGCCGTCCGGATGGTCGCCGTCCAGCATCGAGCGCGTCTCGTCGCGCGAGAACCAGCGGCAATCCTCGAGCTCTTCCGTGTCCGGCACGATGTCGGTCGAGGTCGCCTCGGCGATGCAGCCGATCATCAGCGACATCGGGAACGGCCAGGGCTGGCTGGCATGATAGGCGACGCGGCCGATCTGGATGCCGGCCTCTTCCTGGATCTCGCGGCGCACCGCGTCCTCGATGGTCTCGCCCGGTTCGACGAAGCCGGCGAGGCAGGAATAGGTGCCCGGCGCGAAACGCGCCTGGCGGCCCATCAGGCAGCGGTCGCCATCGACGGCCAGCATGATCGCCACCGGATCGGTGCGCGGAAACTTCTGCAGCCCGCAATTCGGGCAGTCGCGGCGATAGCCGCCCTGCGCCATGATCGAGCGGGTGCCGCAGCGGCCGCAATGCCGGTTCGAGGCATGCCAGTGCAGCAGCGCCCGCGCCTGGGCGAGCGCCCCGAGCGTGGCGGGCTCGACCGTGTCCATCAGAATGCCGCCGGAATAGGCGGCGGTCGCCAGCGTCCGCAGCGGCACGGCGTGGAAGGCGTCGACGTCGAAGGAGGTGTCATTGCCGACGATCGCGGCAATGCGGGGCGCCGAATCCTGCCAGCCGAGCAGGATCGCCTCATCCATCAGCGCGCCTAGCGCCTTGGCTTCCTTCAAACTGAACAGGCTTTCCGACGTGCCGCCGGCGCGCATCATGGCCTCGTCGCCGCGGAGCAGGAACACACGCACATTCGGATCGGCCAGCGCGGCGGCATAGGTCGATTCGTTGCGGGCCTCGCTGCGGCGGTCGAGCGTATTGCCGGAAAAGCCGACGGTCGTGCTCGGCTCGACCGGGGGCAAGCGATCAAAGAAATTGCGGGTCATGGTGCTGCTGTGGTGTGCGGAGGGTGGCCGACAACCGTCGACTCGAAATGAATCTGGTGATTACGCCATAGACCTTTTCATCGCGATAGCCCCGATCAAGCTTCGGGCTTGCCATTTCGATCGGGAACGACGATATGTCTCCGCGGGAGGTTGGTGGTGGACGAGCCACTCGCCAATCGGGTCAGGTCCGGAAGGAAGCAGCCCCAACGAGCCACGGCACGGGTCGCGTGCCAGCCTCCTACCTTTTCCCAGCCATCGCGTCAGCTTCGATGATCAGACGGCGCGCCCCTCCGGGTGTGCTAAGGTCGAAGAGGCTTGCCCGCGAGGGCGGCGTGAAATGGAACAGCAGGGACGGCAGCGGCGACGCATGGACGGCGGCGATCTTTCCAGCACCCCGAAGGATGGCGCGAACGGCGCCTACCGCGTCCTTGCGCGCAAATACCGGCCGCGCAGCTTTGACGACCTCGTCGGCCAGGAGCCGATGGTCCGCACCCTCAAGAACGCCTTCGAGACGGGTCGCATCGCGCAAGCCTACATGCTCACCGGCGTTCGCGGTGTCGGCAAGACGACGACGGCCCGCATTCTGGCGCGCGGCCTCAACTACTCCATTCCCGGCCAGGTCGATCGCCCGACCATCGACATGCCAGAGCTCGGCATCCACTGCGCCGAGATCATGGAAGGCCGCCATGTCGACGTGCTCGAGATGGACGCCGCCTCCAATAACGGCATCGACAACATCCGCGAGATCATCGAGGCCGTGCGCTACAAGCCGGTCTCGGCCCGCTACAAGGTCTATATCCTCGACGAAGTGCACATGCTGTCCGGCGCGGCCTTCAACGGCCTGCTGAAGACGCTCGAAGAGCCGCCCGAGCATGTGAAGTTCATCTTCGCGACTACCGAAATCCGCAAGGTGCCGGTTACCGTCCTGTCGCGCTGCCAGCGCTTCGACCTGCGCCGGATCGAATCGGATCGGCTGATCGGCCTGCTGCGCTCGATCACCGAGAAGGAGCAGGTCGAGATCGGCGACGACGCGCTGGCGATGATCGCCCGTGCTGCCGAGGGTTCGGCCCGCGATTCGCTGTCTCTGCTCGACCAGGCCATCGCGCATGGCGCCGGCGCCATCACGGCCGAGGACGTGCGCGGCATGCTCGGCCTCGCCGACCGGGCCCGCATCATCGATCTGTTCGAGGCGCTGATGGGCGGCCGCATCGCGGAAGCGCTGGCGCTGCTCAAGGAACAATATGACATCGGCGCCGATCCCGCCGTCGTGCTGCAGGATCTCGCTTCTTTCACCCATGCAGTGACCCGCTTCAAGGTCGTGCCGGACAGCGGCGAGGACGCCGCCCTGCCGCAGGACGAGCGGGTTCGCGGGCGCGCTTTGGCGGAGACCGTATCGCTGCGCGTCCTGGCGCGCGCCTGGCAGATGCTGCTGAAGGGCATCGAGGAAGTCTCCAGCTCCAGCCGGCCGCTGGCGGCCGCCGACATGGTGCTGATCCGCATTGCCCATGCCGCCGATCTGCCGACGCCGGACGAGGCGCTGCGCCTGCTGAAGAGCGGCAATTTCTCGGCCGCCTCCTCGGGCGGCGGCGCGACGCCGCAGGTTTCGCATCAGCCGCCATCCGCGCCGCAGGCGTCGGGCGGTTCGAGTGGCGGACCGATCGGCCAGATGCGCACGATCACCAACACCTCGCCCATTCCGGCCACGGCGACGATGGCCCAGCCCGCGAGCGCGCCGCAGGCCAAGGCCGAGCCGGCGATCCGTTTCCAGCGCTTCGAGGATCTCGTCGCCTATGTCGGCCTGAAGCGCGATATCCCGCTCAAGCTGGCGCTGGAACAGCAGGTCAAGCCGATCCGCTTCGAGCCGGGTCTGCTCGAATTCGAGCCGACCGAGGATGCGCCGCGCGCGCTGGCGCAGGATCTCGGCCGCAAGCTCTCCGACTGGACCGGCGATCGCTGGGTCGTGGCGCTCGGCAAGGGCGCGACCGAGCCGACGATTGCCGAGGCGCGCGCCTTCGCCAAGGACAAGGCGCGCTCGGACGCCGCCGCCGATCCGCTGGTCGCAGCCGTGCTGTCGCGCTTTCCCGGCGCCAAGATCGTCGACATCCAGATCCGCAGCGCCGAAGAGCCCGAGGGTCTGCCGTCCCCGGCCGTTCCGGTCGACAATCCCGACGAAGCGCCCGATCCCGACGACGACTGATCCATCCATTTTCCGACCATTCGAACCAGGAGAACCCGCATGCGCGACATTCTCGGCATGATGAGCAAGGCCAAGGAATTGCAGTCCAAGATGCAGGACATGCAGGCCGAGGTCGCAACCATCGAAGTCGAAGGTTCGGCCGGCGCCGGCCTCGTCACGGTGCTGATGACCGCCAAGGGCGACCTCCGCAAGCTCTCGATCGATCCCTCGCTGTTGAAGCCGGAAGACGTCGAGATCCTGGAAGACCTGATCATCGCCGCCCATGCCGACGCCCGGGCCAAGGCCGAGCGCACCATGGCCGACAAGATGCAAGAACTGACCGGCGGCCTCGGCCTGCCGGCTGGCTTGAAGCTGCCGTTCTAGTCTGACGGAGAGGGGGCGAGCGCGTTTGCGTTCGCCCTTTTCGATCCGCAAATCCAAGTAGAAAAATGTCCCGCAGCACTGCCGGTCCCGAGATCGAACGCCTGATCCAGCTGCTGGCGCGGCTGCCGGGGCTTGGGCCGCGTTCGGCCCGGCGCGCGGCGCTGGCGCTCGTCAAGAAGAAGGACCAGCTGCTGGTGCCGCTGGCCGGCGCGATGACGGTCGCGGCCGAGCGGATCCTCACCTGCTCCGTCTGCGGCAACATCGATACGGCGGATCCCTGCACCATCTGCACCGATGTCACGCGCGACGAGAAGACGATCGTCGTGGTAGAGGACGTCTCGGATCTTTGGGCGCTGGAGCGGGCCGGCGCGATCCGGGCGCGCTATCATGTGCTGGGCGGCACGCTGTCGCCGCTCGATGGCGTCGGGCCGGAGGATCTCAACATCGATTCGCTGGTGCTCCGCTGTTCGACTGGCGAGGTCGCCGAGGTGATCTTGGCGGTCAACGCGACCGTCGACGGCCAGACCACGGCGCATGTCATCACCGACCGCCTGACCGGCACGCCGGTCAAGGTTTCGAGGCTGGCGCATGGCGTGCCGGTCGGCGGCGAACTCGACTATCTCGACGAAGGCACGCTCGCCGCCGCCATCCGCGCCCGCACGCCCTTCTGAGGCTGCTCCCGGCGAAGCCCTCGTCCGCTTGCGCGAGAGGGTGGGTGAGAGGGCGTTGCCTAAAGACTTGCGACATACGGGGACAACTCACCATGCCGACCGAAAAGCCCGATCCCGCCATTCTGCTGGAAGTCCACCGCTTCTGGTTCGAGGACCTGGTTGCCGGCGTCGCGCCGCTGGCCGAGCGGGTCAAGGTCTGGTTCTCGCGCCGCGATGCCACCGATGACGCCATCCGCGCCCGCTTCGCCGCCTCCCTCGACACCGTCGCTGATGCGGACTGGGACTTCGAAGGCCTGCAGCCGGCGGCCGCGATCGGCTTCGTCCTGTTCCTCGACCAGTTCCCGCGCAATCTCTTCCGCGATGACGGCCGCGCCTTTGCCTATGACGCGCGCGCCCGCGCGGCGGTGCGGCGGCTGATCGCGGGCGGAGTGGGTCGCTTCGCGCCAATCGAGCGCGTCTTTCTCTATCTGCCGTTCGAGCATAGCGAGGAACGGACCGACCAGGATCTCTCGGTCCGCCTTTACGAGGCGCTTCTGGCCGAGGTGCCCGAGGCGGACAAGGAGGATTATCAGTCGTTCGTTGGCTATGCTGAGAAGCACCGCGACCTGATCCGCCGTTTCGGCCGCTTCCCGCATCGCAACGCCGATCTCGGCCGCGAGTCCACGCCGGAAGAGATTGAATTTCTGAAGGACGGCCGCGGCTACTGAGGCCGGAAACGCTGCCATCGGGACCGGACAACGGGGAGGGCGGCAAAAACGAGCTGCCCGGCGAGGCCGAGAGCCCCAGCCGCCGTTGCATAGGCTGCCAGGCTGTCGGCTGGCGTGCGGCCGAAGGCGAGGATGCCGAGCGCGAATTCAGCCGCCATGAGGAACAGGAACGCCATCGCGCCCATGCCGATGTCCCGATGGTTCGTGGCGGATATGCCGAAACGGCGCAGGGTGAGGCCGCAGACGAGCCACGCGATGCCCAGCATGATAGGCAGTTCCAGAAGGACCGCGGCGACCTCGCCCCATCGTGGCGCAATGAGCAGCACGCGCAGCGTGCCCAGCACAAACCCGGCCGCAAAGGTCGCTGCGAAGTAGAGAGCCGCGGCACGCAGGGTGTTCATGGCCGCTCTGCCCACGGCTATTCGCCGGCCAGCAGGTCCGGCTGGCGGTCATAGGCCGGCGAGCCCTCGTCGCCGAATTCCAGCGCCTCGATCTTGGCGCCCCGCGCCGTCAGCTTGCGGGTCGAGATCAGGATGTCGTCGATGTCCTTGGAGGCCTGGTCGAAATGCGTCTTCAGCTTGAGGACGCGGTCGTTCACGCGGCCGACATCCTCCATCAGCTTCATCACCTCGCCCTGGATGAGATGCGCCTGCTCGCGCATGCCGGCATCCTTCAGCACCGACTGGACGACCTGGATCGACAGCATCAGCAGCGATGGCGAGACGATGACGATCCTGAGCCGGTGCGCGGCCTGGATCAGGTCCTCGAAGCGCTCATGCACGTCGGCGAAGATCGATTCCGACGGCACGAACATGAAGGCCGTGTCCTGCGTCTCGCCGGGGATCAGGTAGCGCTCGGCGATGTCCTTCAGATGCTTGGTCACGTCGCGGCGGAACTGCGCCTCGGCGGCGCGGGTCAGTTCGGGTCCCTCGGCGGCGCGGATCGCGTTCCAGGCCTCGAGCGGAAATTTCGCGTCGACGACGAGGCCGGCGGCGCCATTCGGGAAGGCGATGACGCAATCCGGCCGGTTGCCGTTCGAGAGCGTCGCCTGGAACTGGTAGCCGCCCATCGGCAGGCCATCCTGGACGATCGCCTCCATCCGCGCCTGGCCGAAGGCGCCGCGCGTCTGCTTGTTGGCGAGGATGTGCTGCAGCCCGACGACCTGGCTCGAAAGCTCGGTGATGTTGCGCTGCGCGGTGTCGATGACGGCGAGGCGCTCGTTCAGCCGGGTCAGGTTTTCATGCGTGTTGCGGGTCGATTCGACCATGGTCTGGCCGATGCGGTGGCCGAGCCCGTCCATGCGGTTGGATAATCCGTGCAGCAGTTCCGATTGGCGGGACCCGAACACCTCCGCCATGGTCTGCATCCGGCCGGTCATCTCGCTCTGGATCCGCACCAGTTCGCCGATCCGACGCTCGAATTCGCCGCCCAGCATTGCCTGCTCGGCTTCTGCCGAGTCGCGCCGGCTCATTCCGCGCCAGACCACGATCAGCACGAGCAGAAGCAGCAGGACGGCGGCCACGGCGGCGGCCAGCACCAGCATGGCGACGGAGATCGGCCGGTCGCCGACGAAGAAGAGGACATCCTGCATGGCTCTTCATATCAGATTCGCATGCCAAGACGAGATCAAAACAAGAACACGCGTCGTGTGGCCGGGCGTGGCTTCCATCATTCCTCGTTGACCCACCCCGCCGCATCTCTTATCTGAAACGGCTAAATCTGAGGTTTTCATGGCCCTACTCGACATCATCACCCTGCCGGACGCGAAGCTGAGGCTCGTCAGCGAGCCGGTGGAGCGCATCGACGACGAACTGCTGCGCTTCATGGACGACATGCTGGAGACGATGTACGAGGCGCCGGGCATCGGCCTCGCCGCGATCCAGGTCGGCGTGCCGCGCCGGATCGTCACCATCGACGTGTCGGGCCGCGAGGAGGGCAGCAAGCCCGAGCCGCTGTTCCTGATCAATCCCGAGATCCTGACGTCCTCGGACGAGCGTTCGGTCTATGAAGAAGGCTGCCTGTCGATCCCGGATTATTATGCCGAGGTCGAGCGCCCCGCTTCGGTGCGCCTTCGCTATCTCGACCGTGACGGCAAGCTGCAGGAAATCGAGGCCGATGATATCCTCGCCACCTGCGTGCAGCACGAAGTCGACCATCTCGATGGCAAGCTGTTCATCGACTACCTGTCGCGGCTGAAGCGCGACATGGTGATCAAGAAGTTCGTCAAGGCGTCCAAGACGGGCGTCCGGCCGGAATTCAAGTCGCATACCCCCGACGAGATGTGAGGCGGATATGAGCCTCCGCGTCGTCTTCATGGGCACGCCCGAATTCTCCGTGCCCACGCTTGTCGAGATCATCGGCCAGGGGCATGAGGTCGTCGCCGTCTACTCGCAGCCGCCGCGCCCCGCCGGACGCGGCATGGCCGAGCGCAAGTCGCCCGTGCACGAGACGGCGGAGCGCTTCGGCATTCCCGTCTTCACGCCGAAATCGCTGAAAGGCGCCGACGAGCAGGAGGCCTTTGCCGCGCTCGACGCCGATGTCGCCGTCGTCGTCGCCTATGGCCTGATCCTGCCGCAGGCGATCCTGGACGCGCCGCGCGAAGGCTGCCTCAACCTGCATGCTTCGCTGCTGCCGCGCTGGCGCGGCGCCGCCCCGATCCATCGCGCCATCATGGCCGGCGATGCCGAGACCGGCGTCATGGTCATGCGCATGGAAGCGGGCCTCGATACCGGCCCCGTCGCCATGGCGGAAAAGATCGCGATCGCGCCCGATATCACCACCGGCGATCTGCACGACAAGCTGGCGCGGCTCGGCGCCGATCTGATGGTGCGGGCGCTTGCCGCCGCCTCGCGCGGCGGGCTCGATGCCGTGCCGCAGGCGGAGGAGGGCGTCACCTACGCCGCCAAGATCGACAAGGCCGAGACGCGGATCGACTGGCGGAAGCCCGCTGCCGAAGTGCACAACCACATTCGCGGCCTGTCGCCCTTTCCGGGCGCCTGGTGCGAGATGACGTTTGGCGACAAGGTCGAGCGGGTGAAGGTGCTGCGCTCGACGCTGGCGACCGGCTCTGGCGCTCCGGGCACGGTGCTGGACGACCAGTTGACCATCGCCTGCGGCGCGGGCGCCGTCCGGCTCGTCGAGGTGCAGCGCGCCGGCGGCAAGCCGCTCCGCGCCGTGGATTTCCTGCGCGGAGCATCGGTCGAAGCCGGTGCTCTCGTCGGCTAGGCCGGCCGATGCCACGCTACAGGATCCTGATCGAATATGACGGCACGCCCTATGCGGGCTGGCAGCGCCAGAAGAATGCGCCGTCCGTGCAGCAATCGCTGGAAGCCGCCATCAAGCGCTTCACCGGCGAGGACGTGCTGACCTTCGGTGCAGGCCGCACGGACTCGGGCGTCCATGCGACCGGGCAGGTGGGGCATTTCGATCTCTCGGGAACCTGGTCGGGCCTGCGCATCCGCGACGCCATGAACGCGCAATTGCGCCCCGAGCCGATCGCCATCCTCCAGGCCGAGCCGGTCGATGACAGCTTCGACGCGCGCTATTCAGCGGTGAAGCGGCACTACATCTACCGTGTCATCGACCGCCGCGCCCCGGCCGCCCTCGACATCAATCGCGTCTGGGATGTGCGCAAGCAACTCGATATCGAGGCGATGCAGCAGGCGGCCAATTCGCTGCTCGGCTGGCACGACTTCACCACCTTCCGTTCCGCCGATTGCCAGGCGCTGAGCCCGATGAAGACGCTGGAGCGGCTGGAGATCCGCCGCGATGGCGACCAGGTGCTGTTCGAGGTCTCGGCCCGTTCCTTCCTGCACAACCAGGTGCGCTCCATGGTCGGCACGCTGAAGAAGGTCGGGGAGGGCAATTGGCCGGTCGCCCGCGTCGCCGAGGTTCTGGAAGCGCGCGATCGCAAGGCCTGCGGCCCGGTGGCGCCGCCCGGCGGGCTCTATCTCGTCCGCGTCGACTACGCCGCCTCAGGCGCCGAACAGCCGGCTGAAGATGCCGCTGAGGATGAGGCTTAGCGCGAGGTCGGCCGCGACCAGCCCGACCCGGAAGCCGACCGACTTGCCGAGCGTCGCGCCGACGATCTGGTAGTGGTAGCGCAGCATGACGCCGACGATCGCCAGCGAGACGACAGCGGCGAATTCGATCGGCACCACGCCAAGCCCGGCCAGCAGCGCGATCGCCGCTTGCGGCGCCGCCATGATGACGGAAGCCCAGTTGCGCACCACGATATAGGAGGCGTAGCTGCGCGCGATGCCGAGCCGCTTGGCGAAGATCGCCAACAGGATGGGCATGGCGATCCAGTCAAGCACTAGGTCGAGCCCGCGCGAGACGAGGAAGATCGCGTCCGTCGGACCGGCAATGGTGACGTCTTCCGGCCGCAGCCGATGCTCGACGGCGACGCTGATGGCGAAGAATGGCAGCATGTAGAGAACGGCGCCGAACGAGCTCCAGAAGCCGTCGACGCTGAAGTCGAACCGCGTCAGCCCCTCGCGCCGGCCGAGAAACAGCTCGAACGCGCCCGTCAGCGCGCTGGATGCGGAGGGGTTGATCATCGCGCCGCCGCCGTCACGCAAAATACTGGTCGAGGAAGCCGCGATAGATTGCCGTCAGGGTCTGGAGATCGGCGACGGATACCCGTTCGTCGATCTGGTGCATGGTTTGCCCGACAAGGCCAAACTCGACCACCGGGCAATAGTCCTTGATGAAGCGCGCATCCGAGGTTCCGCCGCTGGTCGAGAGCGCCGGCCGGCGGCCGGTCGAAGCCTCGACCGCGTCCGAAAGCGTGCCGATCAGCTTGTCCGAATGGGTCAGGAACGATGCGCTTCCGGTCGGCACCAGCTCGAGCTCGAAGTCGATCTCGTTACCGGCCGCTTCCTGCAGCCGGCTCCTTAGCCAGGCTTCAAGCGTGTCGCGATTCCACTCGTCGTTGAAGCGGATGTTGAAACGGGCGCTGGCCTCGGCCGGGATGACGTTCCAGGCCTTGTTGTCGACGTCGAGACCGATGAATTCGAGGTTCGAGGCGTCAAAGCGCTCATTGCCGTGATCGAGCGCCTCCGCCGTCAGCCGGCGGATCAGCTTCATCAGCTGCGGGATCGGGTTCACCGCCAGATGCGGATAGGCGACATGGCCCTGCCGTCCCTGCACGGTGATCGTGCCGGAAAGGCTGCCGCGCCGGCCGATCTTGATCGCGTCGCCCAGCCGTTCGGGATTGGTCGGCTCGCCGACGATCGCCGCGTCGAAGCGGTGGCCCTTCTTGGCTGCCCAGTCGAGCAGCTTGACCGTGCCATTGATCGATGGACCTTCCTCATCGCCGGTGATCAGCAGCGAGATGGTGCCCCGCTTCAACCCGCTCTCGGCCAGGAAATCGAGCGCCGCGGCGGTAAAGGCGGCAATGCCGCCCTTCATGTCAACCGCGCCGCGGCCATAGAGCATGCCGTCGACAATGTCGCCGGAGAAGGGGCCGTGCAGCCAATGCGCCTCGTCGCCCGGCGGCACGACGTCGGTATGGCCCGCAAAGACGAAATGCGGCGCGCCGCTGCCGATGGTCGCGAACAGGTTTTCCACGTCCGGCGTGCCGACCTCGGAAAACACCGGCCGATCGACGGTGAATCCGGCTTCGGCCAGGACGCCGTCCAGATAGGCGAGCGCCCCGCCTTCGGCCGGGGTCACCGACGGGCAGCGGATGAGGTCTTGCAGGATACGGATTGGGTCGTGGCGATGCATGCCATCTCGTTGCCACGCGTTCTCGCGTCAGGCAAGCCCGGGCTCGGCGGAAACTGGTGTGGAAGACGTTGGGGCGAGCGGATCCGGGCCGAAGCGGTTCTCACCACGCGTGCCGCGCAAATGGACAAGCTCAATCCATGACCAGAGGAGCACCACGATGGAGATTGTGGCTACGATTGTGCCGATCGTGGCCAACGGACCGCCCATCTGCGCGACTTCGATCGCAGGGTATAGGATCAGAGATGGGACAACTTGAATTGCCAGTATCCACCAGCCAGATTTATTTCTGTCGTGCAGTCGTTTGACGCCGAGAGCAGCCCATATAAACGCAGCGAACATTGCGTTTATCATGCTTACCGTCAGCCAAAACAAACTATCGTCGATCTCAACGGAAAATATCTTGTGTAGAGCTAGCTCTAGAGCTGCCAATAATACATTGACCAGAATTATGGAAATCAGGAACTTTGTTCGTGCAATCCGCCCCTGAAATGAAAATAGTAACTGCCACAAACTCATAGTACGCCCCCACCCCGATAGGCGTTGAGCCTATCAGGGCGGGAGCGTTTCGCAATCTGCAATCTAGTCGCGCAGCAGTTCGTTGACGCTGGTCTTGGAGCGGGTCTTGGCATCGACCTTCTTGACGATCACGGCGCAGTAGAGCGACGGGCCGGGCTGGCCGTTCGGCAGGTTCTTGCCCGGCAGCGACCCGGAGACGACAACGGAATAGGGCGGCACGCGGCCAATATGGATCTCGCCCGTCTCGCGGTCGACGATCTTCGTCGAAGCGCTGATGAACACGCCCATCGAGATGACGGAGCCCTCGCCGACGATAACGCCCTCGACGACTTCCGAGCGGGCGCCGATGAAGCAATTGTCCTCGATGATGGTCGGGCTCGCCTGCAGCGGCTCGAGCACGCCGCCAATGCCGACGCCGCCGGAGAGATGCACGTTCTTGCCGATCTGGGCGCAGGAGCCGACGGTCGCCCACGTGTCGACCATGGTGCCGGTGTCGACATAGGCGCCGAGATTGACGAAGGAGGGCATCAGCACGACGCTCGGCGCGATATAGGCGGAGCGGCGCACGACGGCGCCCGGCACGGCGCGGAAGCCGGCCTTGGCGAACTCATCGGCGCCCCAGCCCTCGAACTTGGTCGGCACCTTGTCCCACCAGGTCGAGCCGTTCGGCGCGCCGGGGATCGGGCCCATGTCGTTCAGGCGGAAGGAGAGCAGCACGGCCTTCTTCAGCCAGTCATTGACCACCCAGTCGCCATCGATCTTTTCCGCCACGCGAACCTCGCCCCGGTCGAGCAGGCCCAGCGTCGTCTCGACGGTGGAGCGGACGGCGCCCTGCGTCGCGGGGCTGACATTCGCGCGATCCTCGAAGGCGGCTTCGACGGTGGACTTGAGGGCGGCGAGGTCGTGCGTGGTCATCGTTCTTCCTTGGAAAGCGGGCATCTCCGGCGCAGGAGAGGCCGGCATGGTTCGGGCCGGACGATATCGGGCAATCGGGGGAAGTCAACGCGCAAGGCAGGCAGGCCGACTTTTTCGCCGGCGCCGGCTCGCTGCCGGCTCAGGCGCTCGGGGCGATTCGGGCCAGGAAGACGGGGAGATCATCGGTCTGGTGATCGATATGCGCCGTGTTGGCGCGCGTCTCCCAGGCCTCGACGGGGGCTTCGGCGGTGCCGCGCGGAACCACCAAGACGGTCGCCATCCCGAGCGATTTCGGCACCTCGAGATTGCGCGGCAGATCTTCGAACATCGCGGCCGAGGCCGGGTCGATGCCGTTCTGGCCGAGGAAGCGGGCATAGGTGTCGGGATGCGGCTTCGGCACGAAATCGGCGCGGATGATGTCGAAGATGTCGTCGAAAGGGTCGTGGAAGCCGAGCCTGGCGAGGATCCGCTCGGCATGGTCCTGCGAGCCATTGGTCAGCACGAAGCGCCGTCCGGGCAGGCGCCCTATGGTGGCGACCAGGGCCGGGTCGGGCGCAAGCTTCGAGTGATCGATGTCGTGCACGAAGTCCAGGAAGGGCGCGGGATCGATGCCGTGCTCGACGATCAGGCCGCGCAACGTCGTGCCGTGACGCCGGCAGAAATCCGCCCGGACCGCCAGCGCCTGCTCGCGGGTCTGCGAAAGATGGCGCTCGACATAGAGAAGGATCCGCTCCGAAACCTGCTCGAACAGGCCCGTATGGTGCGGATACAGCGTGTCGTCGAGATCGAATACCCAGGCGCGGATGTCGGCGAACCGGGCCAGCGCCGGGTCCGTCGACAACGGGGTCTTGGGCATTCGGCCGGTCAGCGCTTGATCAGCGTGCCGGCGCCGCGCTCGGTGAAGAGTTCGAGCAGAACGGCATGCGGCGTCTTGCCGTCGAGGATGACGACGCCCTCGACGCCGCGATCCAGCGCCTCGATGCAGGTCTCGACCTTGGGGATCATGCCGCCCGAGATGGTGCCGTCGGCGATCATGGCGCGCGCCTCGGCGACGGTCAGTTCCTTGATCAGGTTCTTGTCGCGGTCCAGCACGCCGGGGACGTCGGTGAGGAACAGCAGGCGGCTGGCGTCGAGCGCGCCGGCGATGGCGCCGGCGAAGGTGTCGGCATTGACGTTGTAGGTTTCGCCATCCTCGCCGGCGCAGACGGGCGCCAGCACGGGGATGATTTCCGACTTGGCCAGCACTTCCAGCACTTCGGTGCGGACGCGGGTCGGTTCGCCGACGAAGCCCAGGTCGATGACCTTCTCGATGTTGGAATCGGGATCGACGACCTTTCGGGTCAGGCGCTTGACCGTGACCATGTTGCCGTCCTTGCCGGTCAGGCCGATGGCGCGGCCGCCCGCCTCGGTGATCGTCTGCACGATCTCCTTGTTGATCGAGCCGGCGAGAACCATCTCGACGACCTCGACGGTCGCCTTGTCGGTGATGCGCATGCCGCCCGCCCATTCGGACTTGATGCCGAGGCGGGTGAGCATGGCGTTGATCTGCGGGCCGCCGCCATGGACGACGACCGGATTGATGCCGGCGAGCTTGAGCAGGGTGATGTCTTCGGCAAACGCCTTGCCGAGCTCTTCCGAGCCCATGGCATTGCCGCCGAACTTGACCACCACGGTCTTCTCGTCATAGCGCAGCATGTAGGGCAGCGCGGTGGCGATCAGTCGTGCGGTCAGCACCGGATCCGTGCTGTCCTCTACCCGCATATCCATCCTCAAATCTCCGCTCCGCTGCAAAAGGGCAGGGCTCTATAGCGATTACGCGATGGCGGAACAATGACGGCGACGGTTTCGCCGCCGCAGTTCCTCAGGTCGCGAGCTGGGCGATCTCGGCGCGCAGCAGATCCATGCCTTCGCCGGTCTCCGAGGAGGTGGCGATGACGACCGGGAAGGCCGCCGGGCGCTTGGCGATGGCGGCTTCCGTCGCCGCCTTGACGCGGGCGAGTTCGCCCGTCTTCAACTTGTCCACCTTGGTGAGGACGATCTGGTAGGAGACCGCCGTCTCGTCAAGCAGGTCGAGCGTCAGCTTGTCGTTTGCCTTCAGTCCGTGGCGGGAATCGATCAGCACATAGACGCGGCGCAGGCTGACGCGGCCGCGAAGATAGTCGCGGATCATCCGGTTCCAGGCATCGACGAGCTTCTTCGGCGCTTCGGCATAGCCATAGCCCGGCATGTCGACGATCGACAGGCCGCTGCCGGAGGTGAAGAAGTTCAGCTCCTGCGTCCGGCCCGGCGTGTTCGACGTCCGCGCCAGGCCGATGCGGTTGGTCAGCGCGTTGATCAGCGACGACTTGCCGACATTGGAGCGCCCCGAGAACGCGATTTCTGCCACGTCGATCGGCGGCAGGTGCCCGATCGTGGGCACGCTCATCACGAACTCCCAGGACTTGGCGAAGAAGAGACGGCCCGTTTCGAGGCGGTCGATCTCTTCCTGATCAATCTCCGGCATCAGCTCTTGGCCTTGGTTGGCGCGGTGGTCTTGTCGCCACCGTCCTTGGGCTTCTTCTTGAAGGTCGACATGATGTTGCCGAGCAGGTTCACGTCGACGCCCTGGCGCCGCATGATGACCCACTGCTGGGCGATCGACAGCGTGTTGTTCCAGGCCCAGTAGATCACCAGGCCGGCCGGGAACGTGCCGAGCATGAAGGTGAAGATCACCGGCATCCAGTTGAAGATCACCTGCTGCGCCGGGTCGGCCGGAGCCGGGTTCAGGCGCATCTGGACCCACATCGTCAGACCCATGATCAGCGGCCAGATGCCGATCATCAGCATGTGCGGCGGCGTCCAGGGGATCAGGCCGAACAGGTTAAAGATGGTGGTTGGATCGGGCGCGGAAAGGTCCTGGATCCAGCCGAAGAACGGCGCATGGCGCATCTCGATGGTGACGAAAATCACCTTGTAGAGCGAGAAGAAGACCGGGATCTGGATCAGCACCGGCCAGCAGCCGGCGAGCGGATTGATCTTTTCCTTCTTGTAGAGCGCCATCAGCTCCTGCTGCTGCTTCACCTTGTCGTCAGCATAGCGCTCGCGCAGCGCGGCCATTTCCGGCTGCACCTTCTTCATCGCGCTCATCGACTTGTACGACTTGTTGGCGAGCGGGAAGAACACGGCCTTGACGATGACGGTGACCAGCAGGATGGCCACGCCGAAATTGCCGAACAGCCTGAAGAAATAGTCCATCAGGAAGAACAGCGGCTTGGTGAAGAAATAGAACATGCCCCAGTCGATCAGCAGGTCGAAGCGGTCGATCTTGAGGTTGTTCTGGTAGTCCTGGATGACCGACACCTGCTTGGCGCCGGCGAACAGCAGGCCCTCGGCGGTGGCGGTGCCGCCGGCCGGGACGGTGATCGCCTTGCTCTTGAAATCGGTCTGGTAGAGGGGCGTGACGCCGTCGACGAAGCTGAACGACGCGTCGAAGGACTCGGTGCCGCGCGGAACGACGGCGGCGGCCCAATACTTGTCGGTGATGCCGAGCCAGCCGGTGTTGATGCCCTGGAAGGATTCGGAACCGGCCTTGCGCAGGTTCTTGTAGGTGATTTCCTGCAGGCCCTTCTCGCCGAGCACGCCGAGCGGGCCTTCATGCAGGATGTAGTAGCCGGCAACGGTGGGTTCGCCCAGGCGCACGACGCGGCCATAGGGCGCCATCGAGACGGCTTGGCCCGTGGCGTTGGCGACTTCGTCCTTGACGGTAAACATGAAGCGCGGATCGATCGAGATCGTGCGCTTGAAGGTCAGGCCGGCGCCATTGTCCCAGGTCAGGACGACCGGGGTGGTATCGGTCAGCTTCGCGCCTTCGGGCGCGGTCCAGAGCGTGTCGGGGCCGGGCGCCGCGACGCCGGCGGGCGCGACCCAGCCGAACTCGGAGAAATAGCCGTTCGGCGCGCCCGAGGGCGACAGCAGGACGATGGTCGGGCTGTTCGGATTGACCGTCTCGCGGAAGCCGTCGAGATGCAGATCGTCGAAGCGGGCGCCCTTGAGGTTGATCGAGCCGGTCACCGACTGGGTGTTGATGGCGACGCGCGGGTTGGCGGCGAGCGCCTGCTCGCGGGTCATGACGGTCGCCTGGCCCGGCGTGGTCGGGGCGCCCGGCGTTGCCGCCGCGCCTTCCGTGCCGGTCGTGGCCGTCGGGCTGCCGGAGGTCGACTGCGCGGCCGGGCTCGTCTGAGCGGTATGCTGGCGCGTCTGATCGATCTTCGGGCCCGCGACGAAATACTGCCATCCGAAGACGACCGCCACCGAAAGAATGACGGCTAGGATCAGATTGCGGTTATCGGTCATCGTTCACGTCTTTCGGGTGAGGTCGCTTGGCCCGGCTGCTGGGCTTTTTCCTTGCCGCGATCATGGTGCCGCGGTCCGGAGGTCGGGCGCTTCAGCGCGTCGAAGCCGGAGATAAGATCGGTCACGAGGGTTTCGAAGGGCAGCGACAGTGTGGCGCGGCGGCCGACCAGGACATAGTCGGTGCCGGCAACGGCGTGGTCGATGCCCGCGAGGCGGATGGCCTCGCGCAGGCGCCGCCGGATCCGGTTGCGCTCGGGCGAGTTGCCCATCTTCTTCGTGACCGTATAGCCGACACGCGCCGGGCGACTCTCGTCATCCGCGCGTAGGTCGCGTTTCTGCAAGACAAAGCCGCGCCGGGAGGCGCGGGGCCCTCCGGCGACGGCAAGAAATTCGGCGCGTTTCTTGAGACGATCCATGGTCTTCATATGATCCATGGGAGGCCTTTCCGGGCGCCGGCCGGCTGTCCCTCCGCCGATTAGGCAGTGAGCTTCTTGCGGCCCTGCGCGCGGCGAGCCGCGATGACCTTGCGGCCGCCGACGGTGGCCATACGGGAACGGAAGCCGTGGCGGCGGGCGCGAACGAGCTTGCTAGGTTGATACGTGCGCTTCATGCGTCGTCACCGCTTGGGGCGGCCCCTCGAATTCAATGTTTATCATCGGATGAGCGAGCCTTCCCGGCGGTCCAGGACCCCGTGCCACGACAAAAGCCATGGCACGACAGGAAGCGTGCTCTCGTGAGCCCGGCTTATACGGACTAGGTCCAGCCAAGTCAACGCGACTCCGGTATCGCGTCGTCAGATCCCCAAGGGGCATCCGCTGCCCGATGGACGGCGCCGGAAGGGAGCCAAAGTTTGACGCAATGTGGCCGCGCGAGTCATCATAGGGTGTCATCGGCCTAGATGGGAGTGCCGATTGAATGACGCCAAAGTGACGGATCTCAACGCAGGCCCCTTGCAGTCCGGTATTGTCGCGCAGGCTTCCGTGCCGGATGTCGTGCCCGCGCGGCCGCGGCGCCATGCCTTCGGCCTGTCGATCAAGCTGATCCTGCTGACCATCGTTTTCGTCATGGTCAGCGAAGTCGCGGCCTTCGTCCCCTCCGTGTCGAGCTATCGCGTCCGCTTCCTGGAAGAGAAGCTGGCGACCGCGCAGGCGGCTGCCGTGCTGCTCGGCTCGGCCGCCTGGGAAAATGTGCCGCGCAGCGTCCAGGACGAGTTGCTGGCCTCGGTCGGCGCGACCGCCATCGTGCTGCGTACCGGCAAGGCGAGCCGTCTGCTCGCCGCCGTCGAAATGCCGCCCACCGTCGACGAGGTGGCGGATCTGCGCGAGGTGACGCTCTGGCGTTCGGCCGAGGCCGCCTTCTCGACCCTGACCGCCTGGACGCCGCGCACGCTGCGCGTCATCGGGCCGGATCGGGACGGCAAGAGCCTCGAACTGGTGATCAGCGACCGGCCGCTGCGCGCGGCGATGATCCGCTTCGCCGGCAACATCCTGCTGCTTTCGGCAGTGATCTCGATCCTGACGGCGATGCTGATCTATGTCAGCCTGCAGCGCCTGCTGATCCGGCCGATGCGCCGGTTGGCGCAGGCGATGGTGCGCTATTCCGAGGATCCGGAAGACAAGTCGCGCATCATCGAGCCGAGCGGCCGCTCCGATGAAATCGGCATCGCCGAGGACAAGCTGGCCGCGATGCAGAACCACCTGACCGAGTCGCTGGCGCAGAAGCGCCACCTCGCCGATCTCGGCCTGGCGGTGTCCAAGGTCAATCACGATCTGCGCAACCTGCTGGCCTCGGCGCAGCTCTTCTCCGATCGCATCGCGGCGCTGCCCGACCCGGCTGTGCAGCGCTTCGCGCCAAAACTGATCGCCACGCTCGACCGCGCCATCGATTATTGCCAGACGACGCTCGCCTATGGCCGGGCGCGCGAACGCGAGCCGCAGCGGCGCCTGATCAATCTCGCCCGGATCTGCCATGACGTCGCCGACGTGCTCGGCCTCGACCAGCATGCGAGCATCACCTTCGATAACCGCATCGAGCCCGGCTTCGAGATCGATGCCGATCCCGACCAGCTGTTCCGCGTCCTGCTCAATCTGTGCCGCAACGCCGTTCAGGCCATGGACGGCGAGGCGGACCCGGCGATCGTGCGGCGCCTTTCCATAGAAGGGCGGCGCGAGGGCAGCGTCGTCATCCTCCGCATCTGCGACACCGGCCCCGGCGTGGCGGCCAAGGCCCGCCAGCACCTGTTCCAGGCCTTCCAGGGCGGCGTGCGGCCCGGCGGCGCGGGGCTTGGTCTCGCGATCGCGGCGGAGATCGTCCGCGCCCATGGCGGCACGATTTCCCTGGTTGACCAGAGCAAGCCGGGGGCGGTGTTTGAGATAACCCTGCCGGACCGGCCGATCGCCTTCGATCTCGCCGCCCGGGCGCGGGTCGGCTAGGGATTTCCCCCTCGATGCTTTGATGAGCGGCGACGTAGGGAGCGCTTGGCGACCCGACGGCAATCGGCGCGTCTTTAGCCGGCGCGAAAAATTCTCCACAGGCTCATCCAACTCGACGCTTGCAATCGCGGGAACGAGGCTGTAGCAATCCCCTCGTCGACGGCCTGAGGGTCGGCGCGGCGCCCGGGAGGTTTACTCCAGGGTGAAGCAAGCGACAGGCGCCCGTAGCTCAGCTGGATAGAGCACCAGACTACGAATCTGGGGGTCAGGAGTTCGAATCTCTTCGGGCGCGCCATTTCCTTCAAGGAAATCAATTGCTTACCAAAGCGCCCTTCCGGGGCGCTTTTTGCATTTTGGGCTTGGGGTACAACGTCGAAAGCCGCGCGCCGACGCTACCCGGCACTCATAGGCATTCCTGATAACGTCAGTGTCGCTCCATCGCGGTGAGCCGACGCCGGATGCCAGACCCATCGCAGCTTCCATGCCGGAGTTTGCACGGAGCCGAACGCCCTCTGAGCAGGACGCATTCGGTTCGCCAAGGCGCAGGGGCGCCGGAAGGCTCGATCTACTTGTGTGGCGGTTGAGCGGGCGGCCAACTCAAGGCCACGACCGCTCTGCTTCCTTCGAGACGGCCCGGGACCGATCTCGTGCCGGCCAGGGAGCGTCCTAGCCAGGGCTCTGGCAGGCTGGTCGTGGCGGGGGCCGACTGGCCGCTCAAAATTCATAAATTGTTAAATCCTGTTGGCCAGTTTGCCTTGGCTGTTCGGAACAAATCCCTACCGGGCAGTCCTTTATATAAGTCTGGTGGGAGCGTAATGACTGGATTATCGATCGCGAAAAGAGCGCTTCTCGCAGGAGCAATCTGTGTAATGGCGAGCAGCGTTGCTGCTCAAACTCCAAGGCTGATCAAAACATATTCTGATTGGGCCCTATATACTTACCCCGACAAGGCGGGGAAGGTCTGCTTTGCGATGGCGGCGCCTACGTCGCAGCGCCCAACCGGCGTCAATCGCGACCCGACATACTTCATGGTGACCAATCGTCCGGGCTCAAAAGTCCACAACGAAGTGTCGATTGTCATAGGCTACCCGTTCAAGTCGGATTCTTACGTCACAGTGAACGTGGATGGCAAAAAGTTCAGGCTCTTCACCCAGGGAGACGGCGCCTGGAGTGATGAACTTTCTGAACAGGCGTGGCTCGTCAACGCCATGAAGGCGGGAAGCAAGATGTCTGTCCATGGTTTGTCGAAACGCGGCACGAATACAACGGACACCTATTCCCTGAAGGGCGTGTCAGCGGCCTTGAGAGCGGCGGACCAGGCCTGCGCCTGACCGGAAGGGGTCGATCCCAGGATGGCGCCTCGCATATGCGAGGCTTGCCATGCCTGAGAGAGGGGTATCACGGCTGCGGCAGGGCATCCGGGCGCCGCAGGCGCGGCTCGTTATAGAGCGGGCCGCGATGCCGGCTTTTGGCACTGCCCTGATAATAGAACGGATTGCGCTGGGGATCTGCCTTGAGGCGCGTCGCGTCCGTTGCGCGGCTACTCACTCGACAACCCTTGCCGACAACCCTGAATTCACCATCCGGGCACGGTTGGTGCCTTGAGGTCAGGTCGGTTTTCGAGAATTCTGGCGTGGAAATTCCTGCCGCCAAGACTGGTCCGGTTATGAATATTGCAGTGATCGCGAAGATCCCTGCCGTGGCTCTCATCGGTTTCATAAGCCCTCGAAATGCAATTATATCGCGCTGGATTGGCCAGCAATGGATTTTCCGCCGACGGGCAGGGCGGAGATGCTGATGATTCATCATATGTCATTTGAAACGCTCATATCAATAGAGCGGGTCAGCTGCAGGAACTGTCCGCCGCGTCGGGTCCAACGTATCGGCTCCATGATCACCCTTGCGAGTGTGTCCGTTAAGCAGGGTTTCAACGTGTCCCGATATTCCTTGGCAACAGCTGCGGAGAGGGCTGCGACGGATCGGCTCGCCCGGCCCCCGTTAGACTTTCCCATGGCGAATGAGACGGCTCGGAACCGACGCGGCCCGGCTCGGCAATTCAAACGCATGCCAGGCGCCACCGTCGACGTCGACGTCGACGTGGACCGGGTAGGGGGGGTGGCCTATGACCCTGCAGGCCGTGGAAATCGGGAAAGTTTAGGCGCTCAGGTCCTGGCGGCCGCGTCCAAGGTGTCCAGACACGGAGTACGTACGCTTCGCTGGCGCCCAAAGACCGCCGTACTGCCGTTATCGTTCAAAGACCGAGATGGCGGGAGGCCTCAATGTTCAAAGCTCGGGTCGCGCTCATGCTGGTCATCAGCATGTTGATCGCCGGAAGCGCTGGCGCTCAACCTTGGCAAGCGGTCGATCCCGCGACGTCGGGTTGGTCCTCCGAGGGGTTGGAGGTGGCAAAGCGTCAATCGAGTGCTCTCAGGTCGACAGCCCTGATGATCGTTCAGGACGGGAGGGTCGTCGCCAGTTGGGGAGACGCGGCCCACAAAGTGAATGTCGCTTCCGTCCGAAAGAGCCTTCTGAGTGCGCTTTACGGGATTGCCGTTTCCGAAGGAAGGATTGATCTTTCCAGCAACCTGGCTGACCTCGGTATCGACGATAACGCACCCAGTCTTACCGCAGCTGAAAAAACGGCAACCGTCCGGGATCTTTTGATGGCGCGTTCTGGCGTCTACCATCCCGCTGCCCATGAAACGGCCGACATCAAGCGCAAGCGGCCTGAACGCGGGAGCCATCCACCCGGAACTTTCTGGTTTTATAACAACTGGGACTTCAACGCGCTGGGAACGATCTATCGACAGCGGACCGGCGAAGACATCTTCCAAAGCTTTGAACATAGAATTGCCCGGCCGCTCGGCATGGAAGATTTCTCGATCCAGGATGGGCGCTACGCCGCTGAGAAGCTTTCCGAGCACCCGGCCTATCCCTTCAAGCTTAGCGCCCGTGACGCGGCGCGCTTCGGCCAATTATATCTCAATGGAGGGCGTTGGGGCGGAAAGCAGATCATTCCCGCCGAATGGGTGAGGGAATCGACGGCTCCCCACTCCTGGGCAAAGCGGATACGGCAGGGCTACGGCTACATGTGGTGGACGTTGCCCGTCGATACCTGGGGTCCAGAGGCCTTTTATGCCTCGGGGTACGGTGGCCAGGTCATCGCCGTCGTGCCATCGAAGAGGCTTGTGGTGGTCCAAACTGTCGACCTGAAGCAGAACGCGCAGGGGGTCCGGACAAGCGCGTTCATTGATCTACTGAAGGTGATCGCCTCCGCTTCGCCGTGAACGTCGACTTCGCGTGTTGTCTGCGAGCAGCCGGGGGCGGGTAGGACGCTATTCCTCCGGCGCCACCACTGGAGCCGTGACAGCGCCTTCTGTCGAACCGGCACTGCTCCGCTGTCTGCCATGGATCGGCGTCTTGAGCGTTCGCTTGACGCGGTGGTTTTCATCCGCCTTCGAAAGGCCGGACGGAGAAACGCCCTTCAGATAGTTCTTCTGCCACTTCTGTTCTTCGGTCAGTTCATCCCGCATCTGAAGGCCGGCATTGAAAAGGCGGCGCTCGCTATTCCAGACCTTGTGTTCCCGGTGGAAGTCGGGATCGTCCTCCATCGAAAGGATGACTGGCTGCACCTCTTCGATGGCGACACTGGGCGTCATGGTGATGAAGCAGAATGGCTCACCCTTGGCGAAGGTTACGGCGCCGGGGCGGGTGAACTTCCAGTTCATGGTGAAGCTGAAGGGGAGCCAGTTTGTTTCAACCAGGCCGTCGAGCGGATGGATGCCGTCTTTGAGTCGGTTTGGACCGCCTCGCGCCCAGACCATCCAGCCCGGATCGGTTCGAAATACATAGCCAGGGTGGAACGTGACAATGCCATGGCCGAAGGTGGACGAGATGAAGCGGTGCGTCACCCCCGGCTCGTGCACGCGGATGATAACGTCGCTGGTGCTGTTATAGCCCGTCCAGATGACTGTCACTTCATGCGGGTTCAGAAGCTCCCAGCCGGAAGCGTTCGCAATCGAAAGCGGAGTGCAACGATAGGCAAAATGCTCGTTGGTTGCATCCATCCAGTCGCGCTGCCCCGGCGCAGGAACAAGCGCGGGCGGATTGGGGGACTGAATCATGCATTCCAGGCGGGGGGGAACCATCGTCTTTCCTCTACCGGTGGTACATGAAGCGTCATTGCGATGCTGGCCCGGCCAATTCAACTTTCACGAATGCGTGCGCTTGGATAGCCCTGGGCGAACACCATCGCGGGCAATGGCCGCGATGGTGTCCAATCGACTGTACTGCCTGTCACCCGGACTCTCCGGGAGGGCCGGGAGGACCGGAAGGTCCCGGAGCGCCCGGCGCTCCGGGAGGTCCCTGCTCTCCCGGAGTGCCCGGCGGGCCATCGCTTCCCCCCGGCCCCTGCGGTCCCTCGGGGCCAATCGGCCCCTGCGGCCCCTCGGGGCCAATCGGACCCGTGGGACCCGTCGGCCCAGTCGGTCCGACTGTTCCGTCGGTTCCGGGGGCCCCTGGTGCACCGGGTGTTCCAACCACATTGGCCGAACGCGGCAGATCGCCCGCATCGCGACCCAGATAGGTTGGCATGTAGTCTTCGCGATCGCGCCGGATAAGGGACTTGTTGCCCGTTCCGAAGTGGAAGCGCAGACCGCCCATCGCGGTCACGTCGTTGCCGCCATCGTCATTGCCGCCAACATCGAATGCGACATCACCAAAGATCGAGGCGGCGGTCCCAGTCGAGAACTGGGTCAGGTATTCCGCGCCGCCAATGATTTCGGTCCTGTCGTTGCCGAACGCGTCAGCGTAGCGGAGGCCGGCATTGATCTTGAAGTTGTCGGTTGCGTACCAGTTGGCGCGTCCCTCCGCGAACAGCCCCGCATCGTCGTCGAGCGAATCCCAGTTGACGCCGGCGAGGCCTTCCAGGGTAAAGCGGTCCAGATAAAGCTGGCCCTCGACGCCGACCTTGGCCTGCGATAGGCCCTGCTCGTAATCGGTGCCATCCTGATAGGAGCCGTTGCCGTAGAGATAGCTGGCATATGCGCCGATCGCCCCCTTCTCGGGATCGCGACGGAACAGATGCACAGCGGAACCGGCAAAGCCGTTTTCCTGCGAAATGCCGCCCAGCGCGTCGAGCTGGACGCCCCCGCGTTCGCCCAGCGGAATAGCCAGCGAGCCCTCCGAGTAGCCATAGCCTTCGTAGCGCCCATTGCCGCCGCCACCGCCAATGCGGAAATTCGGGGCAGCAACGGCAAGGCGGCTGGGAGGAGCCTCTCCGCTGTAGTCCACCAGCATCCGGCTGCCTGCCGCCTGGGCGGAGAGTTGCCCTTGAATGGCGGTGGATGCAGACCGGACCTCGGCGAGCTCAGCCTGGGCCCGGGCCGTTTCGGCACGTGCCGCGACCAGTTCGCCTTCCAGCCGCCTCTGGCCCCGCTGGAGGTCCAGGATCATCTTGTAGAGCTGCTCATTGCTCGGCGATTGAGCCAACGCCGCTGGTATCGAATTACCGAAGACGGCAGTAAAGGCAATGATGGAGCAACTTATATACAGTGTCTTCCGATCTGGTCTCATTCGGCTAGGCCCCCCCCGGGGCTGAATTGAATTCAGGATGCTCGTTGCATATTCAGGCTAATCTCACTTTGCCGGCTCGCGACTTTAATTCTGATATATCTCGCGAAACATGCCAGCCTAATCTGATTCGAGGGCAGGCTGACCACAAAATTCCGCTATCTGCTTGCGTAATTGCTAAATTGTTTTCGCGTTAATTTCAGTAAATGACACTTTCTGTATCTTCCTGTCACTTGATGACTTTGGGGAAACAGCATATTAGGCTCCCCTATCTTCTTGCGCGGGTTGCAACCTTGGTTGTTGGAGTAGATCGTGCCGATGGACAAGGGATGGCAAAGCCGCAATCGCGAATTTTGCGGCGGGCGGCCTGTGGGATCGATATCACCCGGTTTGAGCTCTTTGCCGACCGTCAACGGACCTCCAATGCGGCAACTCTGCTACCTCCGGATGCGCCTTATTTTTGCATTGTCCATGATGCTCGCTTGTCTGCTTCCGCAGACACCCTGGGCCCTTTCGTTGAAGCCGGGGGATGGCATAAGGGCCCCAGTTTCCCTCAGCGGGCATCTCGCCGTCTTCTATGATTCTTCCGGCGCGCTCACGATCGACGATGTCGTGTCCGGGCGTCCCGACGTCCGGTTCACACCCATCCCTTCGATGCTCACGCAGGGCTATCGAAAAGGGGCGGTCTGGGTCCGCTTCTCCCTGTCTGCCCCCGCGGATTCCGGCCCATGGCTGCTGCAGATTGAGCGGCCGCTGATCGAACAGGCCACGCTATATATTTCCGATGGAGCGGGGCATTTCGCGGTCTCCCCCCCTGGCTATATCGATCCCTGGAACAAGCGCGACGCACGCGCGTATCCAGCTCTCTTTCCTATATTGGGGACCACCGCAGAACGTGAATATTACTTTCGCTTGCAGTCGTCGACTTCCATAACCAGTGCTTTGAATGTTTGGAGTAAAGACGGATTTGAGCAATATATTCGAAATGGAAACTGGCTTATAGGCATATTGATTGGCGCGATTGGCGCAATGATTATTGCAAATTTACTATATGCGCTATGGCTGCGTGACCCAATATATCCTTTATATGCGGTGCTGCTATTTATTTCGGGTCTAATTAGCATATTCCATATGGGGTATGCCTCTGAAATTCTTCATTTCCTGAAACCGCAACAAATTCATCGAAGCTGGGGAGCTATCGTCTGCCTCTACAGTGTGGTCATGGCGTTGTTTCTAGGCCAGCTGTTCGAGTTTCGACGCCACTCGATCTGGGCCTGGCGTATCATTCAAGTCATCGCTCTGCTCAATGGCATCGCTTTGATCTTTGCTCTGATAGGACGGTACGGCGACGTCGGCCTGTTCGTATCGGGGCTGCAGCAACTGTTCTTCATCTACATCGCCTCGGTGGTTCTGTATCTGCTTATCGTCCGCCGGCAATATCAGTACCTCCTGTCGGCGATTGCCTTCGGCAGTGTAGTAGTAGTGCTACTGGTCATGCAGTTGCAGTACACTGGTGCCAATCCGTTGCGGATCGACAGTTCCCTTGCCAGGGTTTTGGCTGTCGGCACCCTGATTCATACGGTGCTCTTGAGCGCGGCGGTGGCAAAGCGCGCCCAACTCGCCGAGCGCAGCTTGAGCGAGGAGAAGGACCGCGCCATCGCTGTATCGCGGCTTGCCGAGCGCGAACTGGCCATCAGGGTGCGCGAGCGGACCGCGGAACTTGCGGAAAGCAACGCCTCGCTCGAGGAAGAGGTGGATCGACGCTACCATCTCGAGACGAAGCTCCGGCAATCGCTCGACTCCGTCAACGACGCCCTGGCTCAGCAACGAGATTTCCTAGCTTTGGTCACGCACGAGTTTCGCGGACCACTGGCCGTCATCGCCACCGCTGTCGACAATCTGGCGCTTTCGGCAGCCGAAAGTTCGGACGACGTTCAAGTGCGCGCGGCCAAGATCCGCAGGACCGTCAACCGGATGTCGATGCTGATCGAGAATGTTCTGGCTGGGGATCGGCTCGACGCCGCAGGGAAGCCGCTTGCGGTAGTCGAGACGTTCGATCTCAACGAGATCCTCCGGGTTGAGCAGGCGGCACTGGATGATGATGCCATCCGTCGTGTCACCTTTATTCCTGGCGATGAGGCGCGCGTGCGTGGTGATCGGTACCTGCTGGAAATCGCGCTCCAGAACCTGATCCAGAATGCCCTGAAATACTCTGCTGCGACCGATCCGGTGGCCGTCCGGCTCTCGATGGATCAAGGCATGGCGCTGGTCAGCGTGATAGACCGAGGTGCCGGCGTTCCGCCCGAGGAGCAAGCCTTCATATTCCTCAAATACTATCGCGCGGCGGGCCAGCGGGTGAAAGGATCGGGTCTGGGGCTATACATTTCGCGGGAGATCGCCCGGCAGCATGGCGGCGAACTAGTCATTGCCGCCAGCGACGTAAATGGATCGACGTTTCGTTTTTCTCTGCCGCTCACGGAACCGGGTCCAATGCCTGTCGATCCTGTCATGGGGTAGCTCCCAGGCGGCGTCGGGTCGGAGAGGTTGATTTCGTCGAGCAGGGTGCCGGCCTTATCGGTCGGCGCACCCTGCCTGGCCGTCGGGTCCGTCCCGATCGGCGCGTATGCGAACCCGTTTGGCGACGGACCCTTCTTGAACCTCCAGCCATTGTTCATCGGCAGCGGCATCTCGGTCGTTCAGCAAGGCGTCGACATCGATGCCATGGCGCTGGAGTTCGCGGTGTGCCTGGCTGGGCAATAGGCCGGCCAGGAACTTCAAGGGAGCGACGGGAAGCTTCAATTCTTCCACGCAAATGCCGTCGACAAATTTCTCGATGACGATGGTGCTCATAGGGAAACGCTCTCTGTCGGTGGGAAATGCACGGCACGGCGCCGCATGGGTCTGACTCTTCGCAACAAGTGGGCCCGACTGCTGAGCCGCGCGACTTCATCGACTAACTAGCAGCGTGCCATGGCGGCTGTCATCAGAGCGCTGGCGCCGGCCAGTGGAGAAGCCGAACTTCGCCTGAAGGTGATCCTCCGATAGTGATGATTGTCTGGCGACAGGACGATCATTCCCAGGAATGCCGGCAATGTGGGTCCCTCATGGATCCAACTTTGGCCCGGAAACGACCACGAACGGCAGATCGTCGGCGCTGTGGCGTGGGGCAAACCCGAAGTGCGCCTGCCTGCCGATTTTGCGGAGTCGGTCGACCTCGGCCTGCGCGAAAATCTGTCTCGAGAATCGCACTAGGCCCCCCATCCAACGAGCCTGGGCCGGCCGATCGTGGGCGGGAAGGAGAACCAGCCAATGATCCGGGCGAAAAGGAGTTTGTCCATTTCGCCCGCGACTTCTTTGGCTCCTGCGACTGGGTCTCCCTCAAGCCAGATGACAGCTTTCCGCAGCATGCTTCGATCCTTCCTTGGAGGGACCCCGCACTGCCAGTGTGGGCTCCTGCGCCTGCTGACTAGCCTCGGAATACGAAGAAGAAAGCCCGCCGTGCGCAATTTGGCATCCGGAAATGATCATCGCTGCGGAGTAGAATTTTCAGTCTGTCGATGGTCTAGGCGCGTGCGAAGCCCCGGATGCGGGAGAATCCCGCCGACGGAGTTTTCACCGCCAAACAACCCGCCAGGCGCGCGTGTTGCCGTCGACGGCTGGGGGGCTGCCGACGGGCTCGGGGCAATTGGGGGAACCGCCGCCCCGGAAATCACAGAAATCGAGACGTGCTACGTCGCCGGGCCTTCCCAGCTCAGCGGCGCCGCCGCGATGACCTGCAGCTTGTTCGACTTGGCGATAGAGGGCTTTTCGTAGGTCTTCTTCATGTCAATTCCTCCGTTTTATTTGTCCGACTAGACGCAGTTCCATACCGACTCACCGGCATGTCGTCATCAAAGGCAATCTGTGCCGGACACGCAGGGCTGTATCGCTGCAATCGACTGAAGAAGCGCGGCGCGGGTGTAAGAAGGCTTTTCGTAGGTCTTTTTCATCTTGGGTCCCCTGATGATTTTCGAATTCCGGGACTTTGTCAGCAATGGATGAGGGGCGCGAGTGACCGACGTCAAAGCTGGCCTGTGGCCGATCCCCGGCATCGCAGGGCGCTAAGGATGGTACAGGCAGCGGCGGGCAAATTCGCGGGCCTGATCGATGACGACCGCATGCAGTTGCTCGAGCGTGAGCGGGCGCGTGTCCGCCGGGAATTCGAACGCAACCTCCATTCGTCCAAGCGCGATAGGAGGCGGTCCGCCCGGTACGCATTCGACGGTCGCGCGAACCGTGACTCCGTCTTCTTCGAGACGTCGGATATTCCAGTGCCATGTGGTCATTGGGAATTTTACTCATCGGAGACATGCAGAACCCGTCGGCCGCTGCGGCAACCGACGGGTCTTGGGCGCGGCCGATCGGGGTGAACGACGGCCCTTCCAGCAATAATTCCAGAGGCGGGGTGAAGTTCCCGCGTTGATGCGGTGCAAACGCAAGTTGTGGGCGAAAAACAGCGGCGCTTGGCTGGCGCCGCCTGCGCATCCTTAGCCAGAGAACGCGCTGACTGGCTGGACCGATGGAAGAGGCGGGGCGGCGACAGACCGCCCCGCCGGCTTTCTAGCGCTTCAAGACGAGATGGGCGTTCTCGTGAGGCAGGCCCTGATCATCCTCGGCCCGCCGCGAGACTTCCACGAAGCCGAGCTTCTCGTAAAACGAGGTGGCCTGCCTATTGGCGGTGTAGACCTCCAGCTGCAATTCGCCCCTCAAGTTCAAGGCGTGCGCCACCAGGGCCCGGCCGATCCCGTGTCCTTGTTGGCCGGGGGCGACGAACAGGCCTCCGATGAAGCCATCGAGCAGGCTGATGAACCCCACTGGCGTCTCGCCGAGGCAGGCGACCCAGGTTTCCGCTTTCGGCAGATATTCGGTTTCGATCAAGGGGCGCTGTTCGCGCAGCCGCGCCTCGCCGATGAATGGGTGCGCGAGCAGGGATGCTTCGAACCAGATGTTCGACAGCGTATCCCGGTCCGTTGCCTCGTCATAGGCGCGGATATTCAATTCCAGAGACGTCATGATTTCTTCCGTAGAGAAGTTTGCATAGAGAAACGGCGCCCGAAAGGGCGCGTGAAACGTCCGCTGCATGCGGCTCAGTTCGGGTCTCTGTGCATTGATCTCCTTCTACTGGCGGCCGTTCTAACGCTGGCACCCCGAGAAGGCAAGGTTGCTGCGAATGCCGCTGGAATCATCGGGTCTGGCAGGTCGCCGGGGGCGCCCCTGGATATCTGGCCTGCAGGCGTTGGTGCCGATGCCGCCAACAAGGCATCGGGCTGGCCATGCCGCGACGGACGCGGTTCCTCGTCGGGCCTCTCCACAGATCGGCATGACGGTCGGGCGGCGGCTCGAGGCAAGCCGGCCACTCCCGTTCGCAAAGCGTGGGTCGGGATCTCAGGCGTCTACTGCGCCGGCGACGGGCTATGGACCGGGATCCAGATCTCGACTTCCCCCGCACCGGTGGCGGCGTCGAAACGATCGTCATAGAGCTCGAAATCCGGGGCGCAGGCGGCCTGATAGCCCGATTCCGGCAAGGCCTTGTTCCAGATCGTATAGACCGTGCTGGAGATGGTGGAGATATGGCCCTTGTGCAGGAACACGAGGTATTGCTGCGCAGGGATGCGGATACCTGTCAGCTCGGCCCTAGCGTCCGGCAATTCCTTCACTTCGACCCCGCACATATAGTCGAAATGGCCGGTATCATCGCCATTGCTGCAGATGCCGTAGGATTTGCGGCCGACCTGCCCGGGAATATTGCCGATATGAGGCATGAACCGCTGCCATAGCGACGGTATGCCCTGGTTGGTCTCAAAGGAGTAGCGGCCGGAAAGGCCCGCGATCCGCAATTCGCGCCCTTGTTCCAGGCGCGGCGCGTCGAGTTCCACGATAAGAGATTCGTCCATCCTGATCGGCTCCAGACATGTGAGATTGTTGAGGTGGCCCTGCGCCCGCACCTGTTCGGGCGTCAGGCCGTACTCGTCGCGGAAGGCACGGGAAAAGGCTTCGTGCGAGCTGTAGGCGGCGTCGAGTGCGACCGTCAGAATGTCGGGAGCGCCTTCGGCCAGGGCACGGGCCGCCTCCGCAAGTCGACGGCGCCGCAGATAGCTCATCACGGTATGCCCGGTCGCGGTTCCAAAGCTGCGCGACAGGTTGAAGCGAGAGACGCCGCTGGCTTCCGCAATGTCGTCCAGCGTGATCGCTTTCGCGAAGTGGCACTCCATGTACCAAAGTGCTTTTCCAACCGGATCCATGTGCCCCCCTTGAACTCCCTACCTATCGTCGATTTGCGGAGGGGCCACTTGATCGCGCTTGCGCGATCGGGAGCGCGTGGAGCCGGGGGCTTGCGCGGAGATATCTGTGCTCAGGAAGCATTCTCGGGATCCTCATGCTTGGATGGGCGCCGCGCCTCGTCCTAGTCTCGTGGCTCCACAGGGTAGGGGAGGGACGGTTGCCAAAGCTTGACATGACGCTCTGGAGGACCGGAGCGGGCGAGATCAATCCCGTTTTCCAGAACTCCACGGGGCCGTTCGCAGAACTCGTTCTCGGGGATCAGGCCGCGCTTACGCAATTCGGGGTCCGGATCGAGCGTCTGCCGCCGGGATCGCAATCTTCCGAGCGCCATTGGCACCAGGCCGAAGATGAACTCGTCTATGTTCTTTCCGGAGAATTGGTGCTTGTCGAAGACGAGGAACAGTTGCTGCGCGCTGGCGAGGCTGCCGCCTGGCCGGCGGGAAAGCCGGTCGCGCATTGCCTGGTCAATCGCTCCGAGGCGGACGCGACCTTCCTGGTCATCGGGACGCGCAGCCCGACCGACATCGTCACCTATCCCGAGCACGGCCTGCGCCTCATCCGGAATGGATCGGAGCGGCGTCACGAACCGATCTCACCGACCGAGCCTTCCTGAAACAGACGGTCCCGAATTCCCCCTCGCTTCTGGTCGCGGCCACGGGCCAGCCTCGCAGTCACACCACCAAAGGAGAGCCGGAAACATCTTCGCGCTCGCAAGCTCTGCTCCCTCTTTCCTATTCGCCGGCGATCCGGTAGGTCAGTTGGGAAAGTGGGGGAAATCATGACGTTCGCCGTTACTCTGATCCTGATCGGCCGGGTTATTCTTGGCCTGTTCTTCATTATTGCGGGCATCCGCAACTTCCTGAATTTTGCCAAGGCCAGCGCCTCCGAAACCAATTACGGCTTCAAGCTGCCGGCGCCGCTGGTGGCGCTGGGCTTCGCCTCGCAGCTGGTCGGCGGCCTTTCCGTCGCGCTTGGCATTCTGCCTGCCTGGGGCGCCGCGCTGCTGATCCTTTTCCTGATCGCCGCCACCGCATTGTTCCATAATTTCGTGCTGTTCCAGGGCGAGGCGCGCAAGCCGCACCTCTATTTCACGCTCGTGAACTGCGCGCTGGTCGGCTACTGCCTGATGGTCATCGGCCTCTCCGTCTGAGGGCTAGGGCTTCCGCATCATTCGGGCGCGCCGGTCCTGGCGCGCCCCGTTTTCATGCAGCCCTATCGTCTCCAGTCTCAGTCGTTCAGTTCGGTATCCGGCATCGAGACGAAGATCAGCACGGTGATGATCGTGATGAAGAAGCGGAAGGCCGATTCGATGCCGTTCCAGGTCTGCGACATCCACATCCCGAACCATTCGCCGCCGATCGACAGGAACGCTACCTGCCAGACCAGGAAGCCGAAGGCGAGACCGCCGATCGCCCACTTCTTCGAGCGATTGAACGCGCGGGCGTCGGCGCCGAGACGTCCGAGCATGGCGAAGGTGCCGATCCAGCACAGGATCGCCGTCAGCGTCTCCGCCGCGATGATCAGAATGTAGAATGCGTGGTGCAGCGTCGGGCTCGTGATGGCGCGATAGTGAATCGTCGCGTTCGGGAAGATCGTGTCCATCAGCAGCACGTGGCGCACGAACTCGAAGTTGGACCCGTAGTCGGTGATGTTGCCGAACGCGACCAGCGTCGCGAAGAAGGCAATCGAAGCGACAAGCGCCGTCTTGCTCAGCCGGGTGATCTGCATTTCGTCTCCTCTTGGTTGCAAAAGCAAAGCGATACGCCGCTTCTTCTACGAAGACGTAAATGCCCTACCGGCAGGCGTGCCTCTTCTTGCTTGTCTGGCTTCTGGCCGGGGTGGAGCTTGCCGTGGCTGCCCTTGGCGGGCGAACTCTAGCGATAGCCGGTTGCGTCGGCGGGTTGGTCGGCTTCCTGCACTCCGACGAGATAGCGCCAGGCATCGGGTCGCGAACCGTCGAGATCGGTGAAGCCATAGACCTGCGCGAGGCCGCCGCTGGAGAGCGATTGGCCGTTCCAGCGGGCGCGGTCCGGGTCGGCGGCAAGCGCGGCGACGGCGCGGCCGACGAAGCGCGGCGTTTCCGAGATCACGAAATGCGGCTGGTCATCGAGCGCGTCGCGCCAGTTCGCCTCGCGGACGCCAAACGCCTCCAGCATCATTTCCGAGCGCAGCCAACCGGGCGTCAGTGACACGGACGTCGCGCCATGGGGCGCCAGGTCCTTGGCATGCGCCCAGGCCATGCGGTTCACAGCCGTCTTGGCAAGGTCGTAGAAGGGCGAGAGCCGGTAATGCGTCGCGTTGTAGTCCGCGGTGCCGTCGGTCACCTCGACGAGCAGGCCGCCGGGTTGGGCGATGAGGAGCGGCAGTGCGAAATGGGCCGTGATCAGATGCGTGTCGATGCCGAGCCGAAGCAGGCGCAGGCCATTGTCCAGCCCGTGCTCCCAGACCGGCTTGTTCCATTCGAAGAGCTTTTCACCACCCCAGATGTCGTTGACGAGGATATCCAGCCGGCCCTCGTCGCGACGGATGCGTTCGACCAGCGCCTGCACCTGCTCCGGTACCAGGTGATCGGTCGGCACGGCGATGCCGCGGCCGCCAAGCGCGCTCACAAGCTCTGCGGTCTCCTCGATCGTCTCGGGCCGCTGATATTCGGACGGCCGGTCGCGCGTCGTGCGTCCACTGACATAGACGGTGGCTCCGGCCGCGCCGAGTTCGGCAGCGATTCCACGGCCAGCGCCCCGCGTTGCGCCGGCGACAAGCGCGACTTTCCCTTTCAACATCCCGATTTCTCCCTATTTCTGGCCTTCAACCGCTGGTCTATCCAATGCCTTCGATATATAAATGATCATTCGTTTATAAAAGGATGTCAATATGGCGCGCACGAAGTCGATGCCTGACGAGACCGTGCTGGAAGCGGCCCTCGCCATCATCCAGCAGCAGGGCCCGGAGGGTCTAACCTTCGAATCGCTCGGCCGCGCGTCTGGGCTGGCGGGGTCGACGCTGGTGCAGCGTTTCGGCAGCAAGGCGGCCTTGAAGCAGGCGGCGCTGCTGCATGCGTGGGATGGGCTCGACGCCCGGACGGCGACGCTTGCCGCCGCCGTGCCGAAGAATCCTGCCGGGGCTATCGCGCTCCTCGTCGGACTGTCCGACTATGGCGAGATCGATGCCTATGCCGAGGGGCTGTTGATCCTGCGCGAGGATCTGCGCGATCCGCAACTGCGGGCGCGCGGTGCCAAATGGAAGGCGGAACTCGCCGGAATACTCGATGCCTGCTTCGCGGAAACGCCGCACGCCCCGGCCGATATCGGCCTGCTGATGGCGGCGCAGTGGCAGGGCTCGCTGCTCTGGTGGAGCTTCGATCCGCAGGGCAGCGTCACCCAGCACGTGCAGCACAGCCTGGTCCGCTTCGTCGCGGTGCTGCTGGCTGCCGAGCCGGGCTCGTCCCGCTGACGATTTCGTTCGAGAAGCGAGTCTACCGCGTGCGAAATCATGGCGCTCCGCGGTGGCCGATGGCAGGTTAGCCCGATCCAACGGGGGTGCCTGATTCCGCAAGGATGGGCGCTAAAAAAGACGGCCGTCGGGGATGCGTCAGGGGCAGGACCGCGTCCGCCGCAGGCCAAGGTAAAGATAGGGAGAGACAAGCATGGCGGAATTGGCGGGCAAGGTGGCGATCGTGACAGGCGGCGCGACCGGCATCGGCTTTGGCGGCGCCCAGGCGCTGGCCGGGGAGGGCGCGACGATTGTGATCTTCGGGCTCGACAAGGCGGCGCTGGACAAGGCGGTCGCAACGCTCGCGGCCTCGGGCGCCACGGCCCATGGCATTGTCGGCGACGTTTCCAGCGACGCCTCGGTATCGGCCATGGTTTCCGAGACCGTCGCAAAATTCGGCCGCATCGACATCATCGTCAACAGCGCCGCCATCCAGCCTTACGGCACGGTCGAGACGATGGGCGAGGCGGAATGGGACCGCGTCCTCGCCGTCAACCTGAAGGGCACCTATCTGACGGCCCACCACGCCATTCCCGTCATGCGGAAGAATGGCGGCGGTACGATCGTCAACATCGCCTCGGTGCAGGGCATCGCCTGCCAGACCAATGTCGCCGCCTATGTCGCCTCGAAGGGCGGCCTTCTGGCGCTGACCCGCGCCATGGCGCTGGATCACGCCAAGGACGGCATCCGTGTCAACGCGGTCTGCCCCGGCTCGATCGACACGCCGATGCTGCGCTTCGCGGCAAGCGAAAATCTCGACGGCAAGACGGAGGATGAGGTGATCGCCTCCTGGGGCGCGGCGCATCCAATCGGCCGCGTCGGCCGCATCGAGGATGTCGGGGCGATGATCGCCTTCCTGGCCGGTCCGCGCGCCGCCTTCTGCACCGGCGGCGAATACAAGGTCGATGGCGGCCTGCTCGCCAAGATCGGCGTCGTCCTGCCGGATTGAGGCGGAACCGCAGACAGAAAAGCCCCCGGCGAAGTTCGTTCGCCGGGGGCTTTTCTATGGGGTGGCGTGAAGCCTACTCGGCGTCGGCGCGCAGGATGCCGAGGCCTTCTTCGGTCAGCACATAGCCGGCGACGCGGGTGCGGACGAGGCCAAGCTCGATCAGCTTCTGCACGGCCTTGCCGTTCAGGCCGACATACGGGCCGGGACGCGCGACGCGAGCCAGCGTCTTCAGCTCGATTTGGGAAAGGTCGGTCTTCGAAACGGCCATGGCACGGTCCTCTCAGTGATTTGCCGCGGACAATAGCGAATAATCCCGGGAAGACTAGCGCCGCGCCGCGAATTGGTGAAGCCCGCCCCGGCGCCGCGAAAAGCGCGATGCCGGGGCGGTGATATGGCTATTCCGCCGCGGCAAGCAGGCCGCGCTTCTTCAGCAGTGCCGAGGGCTCGGGGTCGCGGCCGCGGAAGGCCCGGTAGGCCTCGTCCGGCTTGCGGCGATTGCCGGCCGAATAGACGGATTCCTTGAGCTTGGCGGCAACCGCCGGCGCGAAGATATCGCCCGCTTCCTCGAAGGCGCCGAACCCGTCCGCGTCGAGCACTTCCGACCAGAGATAGGAGTAATAGGCCGAGGAATAGCCGTCGCCGGCGAAGACGTGCTGGAAATGCGGGGAGCGGTGCCGCATGACCATCGCCTGCGGCATGCCGATCTCATCCAGGATCTTCTGCTCGAAGGCGGGTGCGTCGAGCCCCGAAGTATCGTCCAGCAGGTGCAGTTCGAGATCGACCAGCGCCGAGGAGACATATTCGACGGTGGCAAAGCCCTGGTTGAAGGTGCGGCTTGCCATCAGCCGCTCGATGAGGGCCTTGGGCATCGGCTCGCCGGTGCGGTAGTGCAGCGCGAAGCGCTCCAGCACCGAAGGCTGCTCGAACCAGTGCTCGTAGAGCTGCGACGGGAACTCGACGAAATCGCGCGCGACATTGGTGCCGGCGATCATCGGATAGGTCACGTCGGACAGCAGCCCGTGCAGGCCATGGCCGAATTCGTGGAACAGCGTGCGGGCGTCGTCGAAGGAGAGCAGCGTCGGCTGGCCATCGGCCGCCTTGGCGAAGTTCATCACATTGACGATGATGGGCTGGATGGCGCCATTCAGCCTTTCCTGGCCGCGATATTCGCTCATCCAGGCGCCGGAGCGTTTCGACGAACGCGCGAAATAATCGCCGAGGAACAGGCCGACAGGCTTGCCGTCACGGTCCTTCACCTCGAAGACGCGGACGTCCGGGTGATAGACCGGCACGTCGAAGCGCTCGGTGAAGGTGACGCCGAACAGCCGCGTCGCCGTGTCGAAGGCGGCGTCGATGATCCTGTCGAGCTGGAGATAGGGCTTCAGCTGGCTTTCATCGAGATCGAACTCGGCCTTGCGGCGCTTCTCCGAGTAGTAGCGCCAGTCCCAGGCGGCGATGTCGAAATTGCCGCCTTCCGATTGCGCCAGCGCCTGCAGCGCCTCGCGCTCGGTGATCGCCTGGGCGCGGGCGGGCTTCCAGACGGATCGAAGCAGGCCCATCGCCGCTTCCGGCGTCTTGGCCATGGAATCGTCGAGCCGGTAATGCGCGAAGGTCGGGAAGCCGAGCAGCTTGGCCCGCTCGGAGCGCAGCTTCACCGTCTCGGCGATGATGGCGCGGTTGTCGGTCTTGCCGGCCTCGCCGCGCGCGGTCCAGGCGGCAAAGGCCTTTTCGCGCAGGTCGCGCCGGGCGGAAAACTGCAGGAACGGTTCGATCGACGAGCGCGACAGGGTGATGACATGCTTGCCGTCGAGCCCACGGTCTTTGGCCGCCTGCGCCGCCGCGTCGCGCAGGAAATCGGGCAGGCCGGCGAGATCGTCCTCGCCTTCCAGCGTCAGGCTCCAACTCTTCTCGTCGGCGAGAACGTTCTGGCCGAAATTGGTGCCGAGCGTCGCAAGCCGTTCGGCAATGGCGCCGAGACGGGTCTTGGCCTCCGCCGGCAGGCCGGCGCCGGCGCGCATGAAACCGGTGTGATAGCGATCCAGCACCCGCGCCTGTTCGGCGTCGAGGCCGGTCGTGCCTGCCTTGAACAGCGTGTCGATCCGCTCGAACAGCTTGGCGTTCTGGTAGATGCCGTTGCTGTGCCGCGCCAGCACCGGCGCGAGATCGAGCTCGATGGTTTCCAACTCGTCATTGGTATGCGCGCCGGTCAGGTTGAAGAAGACGCTGGCGACGCGGTCGAGCTTGCGGCCGGCGCGCTCCATCGCGGCGATCGTGTTGTCGAAGCTGGGCGGCTCGGCATTGTCCGCGATATCAGCGATCTCGGCCTCATGCTCCGCGATCGCCGCCTGGAAGGCGGGCGTGTAATGGGCGGGTTCGATGGAGGCGAAGGGCGGGACGCCGAACGGCGTATTCCAGGGCGCGAGAAGCGGATTTTCGGCAGTCATGCGGTCCTCGGTGAGATTGAGCTGGCCCAGACATGGAGCCATCGGCCGCGCGGTTCAAGCTTAATGCCGGCTGCATTCCTCTCTATAGGAGAGAGATCAACCTTCTGTCCGATTCGAGTTTCGCCATGTCTGCCTCCGCTCCGCTCCGTCCCCGTATGCTCGTGATCGGCGATGTCATGACCGACGTCATCGTGCGACCGGACGGTCCGCTGGTGGTGGGCTCCGACCGGCGCGCCAAGATCGGCCTCTATCCGGGCGGCTCGGGCTGCAACCAGGCGGCCTGGCTGGCGCATTTCGGCATTCCGGTCGCCTTTGCCGGCCGGGTCGGCCGCCGCGATCTGGCCGAGCAGGAACAGGCGCTGCGCGATGCCGGCGTGGTGCCGGTGCTCTCGGCTGATGACGAGCGCACGACGGGCATGCTGATCGTCCTTCTCTCCGAGGGCGGCGAGCGCAGTTTCCTGACCGACCGCGGCGCCAATGACGGGCTTTCGGCAGAGGACCTGCCCTTCTCGATGCTGAACGAAATCGACCTAGTGCATGTCTCCGGCTATTCCCTGTTCACGCCCGGCCCGCGCGAGGCGGTGATGGCCATGATGGCGGTGGCGCGGGCGCGCGGCATCACGGTCACCGTCGACCCGGCCTCGGTCGGCTTCCTGGAGGAGGTCGGCCCGTCGAATTTCCTGGGATGGACCAGTGACGCCTCGATCATCTTCCCCAATGCCGAGGAAGCCGCGTGCCTGACGGGCACCCGCAACGCCGCGGAGCAGATCCGCTTCCTGACAGCGCGCTATGACCTCGCCGTCATCAAGCGTGGCGCCGAGGGCGCGGAGGCCGCCAATCTGTCGGTTCGCCTCAAGGCGGCGGCGCCCAAGGTCGAGGTCGCCGACACCACGGGAGCGGGCGACGCGTTCCTCGCCGGCTTCCTGGCAGCGCATCTGGCCGGCAAGGGCGTCGACGTCTGCCTCGAGCGCGGCGTCAAAGCCGGCGCCGAGGCGACGACGGTCTTTGGTGGCCGCCCGAAGCATGGTAACCCACTGCCGCGCGTCTGGGGCGAGGTCTAGCCAGGGCCGACGGATTCGACGTGGCAGAAGCGCCTTTCACCTCTCCCACAGGGAGAGGTCGGAGCGAAGCTCTGGGTGAGGGGATACGATCTCACCGGTGAGGCCTCAACCCCTCACCCGCCGCACTGCGTGCGTCGACCTCTCCCCGTGGGAGAGGTGGCAGCCATACTCCATCCAGAAGCCTATCTCCCGACGTAGCTCGCCGCCCCGTCCGCCAGCGCCACCTCGATGATCTGCAGGCCCTTGTCGCTCAGGCGCGAGGGAAAGCGCTCCGGCAGTCGGGCTTCGTGCGGCGGGATCACGCGGTTCCAGTCGCCGCTGGCGGCCTCGACGATGTCGTGCAGCGCCAGCACCATGTTGGTCTGGCTGCCGACGCCCATGCCTACCGGGCGGTAGTACGGATCGTCCGGCGTGCCGCCATGCAGGTTTTCCATCCGGTAGACGAGATCGCCGGTGATCACCCAGCTGTCTTCGCTGTCGCGCCGGCCGTCATTGCGGATGACGACATATTGCGAACCGGCCGTATGCGTGTCCGAGGCCAGACGCAGGTCGATGCCGGGGAATACATCCTCCATGTCGCCGCTGATCGAGACGAGCCGGCCGTCGCGCGCCAGCTCGACGCAGCGGATGATGTCGCCGGGATCAGCCGCCTTCATCAGCCAGCGGAAGCGCCGGTCCAGCGACATCGCCCAGATCCAGCGCGAGAGTTCCCGCTCCTGGATGTAGAACTTCGCATTCGGGAACAGCGTCAGCCCGCCCATATGGTCGAAATGGGCATGGGTGATGATGACGTCGGTGATCTCTTCCGGCTTCACGCCGATCTCGGCCATCACGACATGCGGCGGCTGCCAGTTCACGACGCCGGAATTGTCGGCGAGCACCTTGCCATAGGCGGCGTTGTCATGGCCGCAATCGATCAGGATCGTGTGCTGGTCGCTCTTCAGCAGCGTGTAGCCATAGGGCAGCTTGCAGGTGCCCTTGTTGTGCTCGCCATGCACCAGCGCGCTGAGCGGCATCTCGGGAATATAGGCGTATTCCAGAACCCAGATAGAATAAGTGGCCATGTTCCCCCCCCGGAAGCCTAGAGCGCCAGCCGCCCGGCCTGCCGGTGTTCGGCGCAGCAGGACTGGCTGAAATCGACGAGATCGAAGCCGGGCAGGGCGCGCGAGGCATGGCCCAGCTCCTGCCAGGCGCTGGTCAGTCTTTGCGTCGGCGCGGTGACGGCCTCCCTGTCGGCCGGCGCGATGCGCAGCAGGGCGAGCGTTCCCGCCAGCTTCTCGACTGCGGCCTTGAGATGCAAATGGTGATGCCTGGCCAGCGCCGAGCGCGGCGTCAGACGAAGCGTGGCATCACGGGCGGAATCGAAGAGATCGGCGGCGACGGCGAGCATGGGATGATGCGGCCCGGCGGAACGGGCACCAGTGGCGGCAAGCAGCAGCAGGCCGGCAAGCTGGGCCGCGACCTGGCGCAGATCCTCGAAGCAGCTTTCCGCCGCCTCGATATAGGCGAGCGTCGCGTCATCAAGCCCGCCTGGGGGCTCGCAGCGAAACGCCTCGGATCCGAACCGGTTGGTCATGCCCTCTCCCGCCGAACCGCTCCCCCATGGCCGGCGGGGCAGCATGGTCGAACGGGCGCATCGGCTCAAGACCGGCAGGAAAATTCGCCTCCGCGCATCCGGCGGGATAAGTCCCGGGGACGCGCGGAGGCGGGTGTCGTGGGCGCTTATTCGCCGTAGGGAACCCAGATGTTCTTGACCTGGGTGGCGCGGCGCAGGAACTCGCGGCCCTGGCCGGAAGCCTCGTTCCAGCGGCGCGGAACGCCCTGGTTGGCCCAGACCGGCTTCAGGTTTCCGGCCGAAGCCTTCTCCACCATGGCGCTGCCGGCCTTGGAGCCGAAATACCAGAGCGCGGCGACATCGTCGTGCTCGGCCAAGGTCTTGGCGAGCACGTCGCGCTCACCCGTGACGATGTTGACCACGCCAGCCGGGACGTCGGAGGTGTCGAGGATCTGGTAAAAGTCCGTCGCCGCCAGCGGATGGCTGGAGGACGGCACGACGATGACCCGGTTGCCCATGGATATCGCCGGCATCACCAGCGAGACGAAGCCCAGCAGCGGCGCCTCGTCGGGGCAGAGAATGCCCATATTGCCAAAGGCTTCGTTCATGGCGAGCGTGACGTTGCGCGACTTGGTCGCATGCACCGCGCCGTCGAACTTGTCGGCCTGCGCCGCGTACCAGAAGGTCCGCCGGATCGAGACCGCAACCTCTTCCGCCGCCGCCTTGGCCGAAACGCCGGTCATCGCGACGATGCGCTCCTCGAACTCCTTCGCACGGGACGAGAGGTTTTCCGCGACGTAGTAAAGCACCTGCGCGCGGTTATGCGCCGTGGCGCCGCCCCACGATCCGGCCTTGCCGGCCGCTTCCACGGCGTTGCGGATATCCTTGCGGTTGCCGAGGCCGGCCTGGCTGATCGGCTGACCCTTGGGGCCGAGCACCGTGTAGGAATAGCCGGAGTCGGGACGAGCCTGCTTGCCGCCGACATAGAGCTTGGCGGTGCGGTCGATCGACGGCAGGCCCGAGATCTCTTCGTCCGCGACCGGTAGCGCCGACAGCTTGGCGGCGATTTTCTCGTCTGCCTTCAAGGGCTTGTCGATCACCGGCTTCAGATATTCGGCCATGCCCTCGCGCCCGCCTTCGCGGCCATAGCCGCTCTCGCGATAGCCGCCAAAGCCGGCGGCGGCGTCGAACATGTTGGTCGAATTGATCCAGATCACGCCGGCCTTCAGCTTGGCGGCGACGTCCAGGGTCAGGTTGATGTTCTCCGACCAGACCGACGCGGCCAGGCCGAAGCGGCTGTTGTTGGCGATCGCCACCGCTTCATCCGGCGTGCGGAAAGTCATCGCCGCCAGAACCGGTCCGAAGATCTCGACCTCGGCGATGGTGGAGGCCGGCGCAACATTGGTGAACAGCGACGGCGGGAAGAAACAGCCCTTGCTTGGTAACCCCTTGTTAGCCTGGAAGAGCGTTGCACCCTCGGCTTCGCCCTTGGCGACCAGTTCCTTGATCCGCTTCAGCTGGACCGGGTCGACGATCGCGCCCATGTCGATCGACTTGTCGAGCGGATCGCCGACGCGCAGGCTCGCCATCCGGGTGCGCAGCTTGGCATAGACCGCTTCGGCGACGCCTTCCTGCACCAGCAGGCGGGAGCCGGCGCAGCAGACCTGGCCCTGGTTGAACCAGATCGCATCGACGACACCCTCGACCGCGCCGTCGAGGTCGGCGTCGTCGAACACGATGAAGGGCGACTTGCCGCCGAGCTCGAGCGACAGCTTCTTGCCGGAGCCTGCCGTCTTCTCGCGGATGATGCGGCCGACCTCGGTCGAGCCGGTGAAGGCGATCTTGTCGACATCGGGGTGCTCGACGATGGCATTGCCGGTCACGCCGTCGCCGGTGACGATGTTGACGACGCCGGCCGGCAGGCCGACCTCGCGGCAGATCTCGGCAAAGGCGAGCGCGGTCAGCGGCGTGTATTCAGCCGGCTTCAGCACCACCGTGTTGCCGGCGGCGAGCGCCGGGGCAATCTTCCAGGCCAGCATCAGCAGCGGGAAGTTCCACGGGATGATCTGGCCGCAGACGCCGACCGGGCCTTCGCCGGGGAACTCGCTCTCGATCAGTTCGGCCCAACCGGCGTGATGGTAGAAGTGGCGGGCGACGAGCGGAATGTCGATGTCGCGCGTCTCGCGGATCGGCTTGCCATTGTCCATCGTCTCCAGCACGGAGAGGAAGCGCTCGCGCTTCTGGATGTGGCGGGCGATGGCGTAGAGATAGACGGCGCGCTCATGGCCCGACAGCGCCGACCACGACTTGAACGCCTTGCGCGCAGCCTTGACGGCCTTGTCGACGTCGGCGGCGCTGCCCTGGGCGACCTGAGCGAGCTCGGTCTCATAGGCCGGGTTGAACACGGGGAAGCGTTCGCCGGTCGAAGGGGCGACGAACTTGCCGTCGATGAAATGGTTGAAGCCGTCCTTGTGCTGGTCGAGCCAGCCGACGACGGGTTCGTTTACTTCCGGAGCGGGGCCGTAATCCATGCTCACGAGGATGTCCTTGACGAGTGCCATGTTCGTTCCCCTCAGGCGAGCGCGTGACGGATGGTGGAGGAATAGCGGCCGGTAACGAAATGCTCGATCTGCCGTTCGATGTCGGCAAGCAGCGAGCTGGCGCCAATGCGGAAAAGTTCAGGCTCGAGCCAGGCATTGCCGAGCTCTTCCTTCATCAGGATCAGCCAGGACATCGCGTCCTTGGCGGTCTTGAGGCCGCCGGCCGGCTTGAAGCCGATCTTGAAGCCGGTCAGCGCCTCGTAGTCGCGGATGGCGCGGCACATCACCAGGCTCACCGGCAGCGTCGCGTTGACGTCTTCCTTGCCGGTCGAGGTCTTGATGAAGTCGGCGCCGGCCTGCATGGCCACCATCGACGCCTTGTAGACATTGCGCAGCGTCTTCAGATCGCCGGTGGCGAGGATCGCCTTCAGATGCGCCTCGCCGCAGGCTTCGCGCATGGCGGCGACTTCGTCGTACAGCGCCTGCCAGTCGGCGTTCAGCACATGGGCGCGGGTGATGACGATGTCGATCTCATGCGCGCCTTCGCCGACCGCGTAGTGGATCTCTTCCAGCCGCTGCTTGAGCGGCGTCAGGCCGGCCGGAAAGCCGGTGGCGACCGAGGCGACGGGAATGCCCGAGCCTTCCAGCGCCTTGACGGCGGGGGCGACCATGGTCGGATAGACGCAGACCGCGCCGACCTTGGGCGGGTTCGCCTGGAGGCCGAGCGCCTCGACCAGATCCTCGCGGAACGGCCGGCGCGCCTTCATGCAGAGGCGGTGGACACGGCCGGGCGTATCGTCGCCGGCCAACGTCGTCAGGTCCATCAGCGTCACGGCCTTTACCAGCCAGGCAGCCTGATATTCCTTCTTCACCGTCCGCCGGGTCGGCAGCGTCGCGGCGCGACGCTCCGCGGCGGAGGTGTTGACCTGGGCGCCGTCGAACCATTCGACCTGCAACGGCGTGCCGTCATTGCGCTTCAGGGCATTGGATAGCGGCGGAGTCTTGCGCTCCGTGGAGCCGTCAGCCGGCATGGGTTTTCTCCCGGTCTTCGGAAAGGGCTGTTTCGTGGATGGCGTGGTCCGACAGGGCGTAAAGAGCGGTCGCCTCATCGGTAACGAGAACGTTGACGTAGCGCGCCTTGAGGGCGGCGAGGACGACGGCGTGCTTGGCCTTGCCGGAAGCGACGCCGATCGAATGGGTCTTGTCGCGCAACCGCTCCGGCGCGAGGCCGATGGTGCGGGCGTCGAGCGCCGGGTCGGCGATGGCGCCGTTGGCGTCGATGAAGCGGCCGAGCACGTCGCCGACGGCATGGTTGGCGGCGAGGCCGTCGACCTCTTCGGTGGACAGGTAGCCGGATTCGACATGGACGGAGCCGGCCATGCCGCCGAGCCCGAAGCAGGCGACCGGGGCTTCGGCGGCCAGGGTCAGCACGCTTTCGATCACCGGATCGGCCTCGATGACGGTGCGCGTCTCGGCACGGCCGACGATGGCCGGCACCGGCAGCAGCGTCGCGGTGCCATTGCCCGCCTCGGCGAAGCGCTCCGCGACGGTGTTGGTCTTCAGCGTCGCGGATTTGAGGTTGGTGGCGCCGTTCATCAGCACGACGCGGACGCCATCGTTCCAGCCGGGCGCCAGCCAGTGCGCGACGGAGGCCATGGTCCGGCCCCAGGAAACGCCGACCAGCCCGGGGCGCGGGCTGAGGCTTGCCAGATATTGCCCGGCCGCCTGCGCCACCGCGTCCTGCGCCACGTCGCCATCGCCCATCGAGGGCACGATGATCGCCTCGCGCAGGCCAAAGGCTTTCTGCATCCGGGATTCGAGCGCCGGCAGGCGCTGGGCGCGCGGCACGATGGCAATGCGGACGATGCCGGTTTCGCGGGCATCGCGCAGCAGCCGGCTCACCTGCCAGCGGGTCAGGCCGACTTCCTCGGCGATCTCGCTCTGCGTCCGCTCCAGGTCGTAATAGAGCTTCGCGACCTGCACCATGCGGTGCTCGCGCTGCTCGTCACGGCTCGGGGGGGCGGGGGTAGCGATGCTCGGCATGACTTTCACAAATGTGAGGCGCGATCACTTATGTGAAATGGATAGGCTTTCGCCGCGGAGGAGTCAAGGCGCATGCGGGGGTGAGAGGCGTGGGGAGGCCGTGTGGGCAGGCATGGCGAGGGAGGCCGACGCGTGGGGGAGGGCGTGACGGCGCGGAGGGGGTGTGGGGGTGGAGGCAGGGAAAGCATGCGTGGCTGGGCGCAGGGGGCGCCTTTGGCTGGAGTATCCCGACGCGACTTGGCTAATGCGGGTCGACGCCAGCCCCACCCTCGTCGTCTTCCCGGGCAAAGACCCGGGATCCATTCAGCCGAGGTTCTGGGAGGTTCGCGCGGCGAGAACCCGGCTGCATGGATCCCTGCTTTCGCAGGGATGACGGGGAGGGGTTGGAAGCGTTGAGCCAGTCCAGCCATCGCCGCGAAGACAGGAAGCGGTCGTCGTCGCGAAGACCGGAAGCGGACAGAAAGCGGACGCTTCCGGCTCCCCAGCCTGTCCGCAATACGCCCTGCCTCACCCCACGCTCGCCGTCATCCCGGGCGAAGACCCGGGATCCATTCAGCAAAGGTTTTGGGAGGTTTGCGCGGGGAAAATCCGGCTGGATGGGTCCTCGCTTTCGCGAGGATGACGGCGAGTGTGGGGGAGCGGGGAGGCTAGGCTGGACGACCTGCCATTCCTAGCGACGGCGCGGCGATCTGCTCGCACCCTGTTCGAACTGCCGCCCCCCATTATCTGTTCGCACGACGAACCCGACGCCAGCCCCACGCTCGCCGTCATCCCGGGCGAAGACCCGGGACCCATTCAGCGGAGGTGGGAGGTTCGCGCGGGGAAAACCTGGCTGGATGGGTCCTCGCTTTCGCGAGGATGACGGCGAGTGTGGGGGAGCGGAGAGGCTAGACCTGGAACACGCAGCGCCCAACGTCTCGACAGCGCATGGCGCATGGAGCATGGAGCTCTCGAACCATCCAGGGACCCTCACCCCACGCCTCTCCCGCAGGCCGGAGTGGCTTGGCTGCGATGACGGCTCGCGCTCTTCCGTCGATGAAGAGAGCCGGCCGCAACCTCGCTCGCTCGCGGGAGAGGGCAGGGTGAGGGACTTGCAGGCCTCCGAGCCTTACGCCCGCGCGGCCGCGCCTTCGACGATGACCTGGAAGTAGAGGTCGAGGAAGCGCGGGCCGTCGACGGCGGTGCAGATCTTCTGGTCCGGCAGGCCGTCCCAGGGCGTCGGCGGGAAAGAGCGCAGCGCAGACTTCTGGATCGTCTGGCCGATCGCGATGCCCTCGGTCACCACCTTGATCGGGCCGGCGCGGGTGGTGAACAGGCTCGGATCGAGCAGGTAGGCGACGGCCGAGGAGTCATGCACGAAGATGCCGTCGATCCCGGTCGCGCGGCGGTAGAAGTCCTCGTAGAAGCGCGAGATGTCCCAGAAGAACTGGCCGGCCTTGCCGCCCTTTTCGCGCAGTTCCTGCATGTAGGCGGTGGTCATCACGCATTCCTGCGTGACGTCGAGGCCGACGGCGACGACCGGCCATGGGGCGGCGAACATCTCGTCGGCAGCGTGCGGGTCGCCGATGATGTTGGCTTCGGCCACTGGCGTCACATTGCCGGAATGGCCGTAGAAGCCGAACGCGCCGCCCATGATGACGACTTCCTTGACCAGTTCGGCGATGCCGGGATCTTCGCGGAGCGCCAGCGCCAGGTTGGTCATGCGGCCGACGGCGACGATGACGATCTCGTGCGGGTGCTTGCGCACCATGTCGATGATGAAGCGATGCGCCGGCAGTTCATGCTCCTGGACCGAAAGCGTCTCGGGAACCGGCACTTCGCCGAGGCCATTGCGGCCGTGCACGAAATGCGGCTCCTCGACCATCGGCACCACCAGCGGCTTGCCCGCGCCGCGCGCGACCGGAGCGGCGATGTCGAACAGCTGCTTCAGATAGAGGGCGTTGTGCGTCGTCGTGTCGATCGAGGCGTTGCCGAGCACGGTGGTGATACCGACGAGGTCGATCTGCGGCGCATATTCCAGGAACAGCAACGCCATGGCGTCGTCGATGCCGGGGTCCGTGTCGTAGATCACCTTGATGGGGGCGGCGCTCTGGCTTGTCATTCTGGGTCCTGATCGTTCTGGCGGGCCGGCAAGTCGACCCGTTCTTCTATCCCGCGCGGCATTCGATCCGCGCCGAGGGGCGGCCAAGATCGGACAGATTGGCGGGCATGAACAGGGGGGCGCGGTCTCCGCCGCTCGCTTTCGGCTTCGACCAAACCGTTGCGCGCACGGTCAAAACGATCCCGCGATGATGCGTACTCGTTGATTTCGATCAAATTGATCAATCGCGCCCATGGCCGTTTGCCGGCTTGCGTGCAAAATGCCCGTCTGAATAATGACCGGCAGAGCAGGAATCGTGATCAAGATGATCAAATCGCAACGCGAACAGCGCATTCTCGACATTCTGGCCCAGGCGGGCGAGGAGGTCTCCGTGCTGGAAATCGCGCAGCGCCTTGGCCGGGTTTCCGGCGTGACGATCCGGCGCGACATCGTCCGGCTGGCGGAAGAGGGCCGCGTCGAGCGCACCCATGGCGGCGCGTTGCTACCGACGACCTCCCCGCAGGACGCGGAGGCGCCGACGCCGCGTGAAAACGCGCTGCAGGACGAGATCGAGGGCGTCGATGCCATCGTGCTGCCGCCGATCGGCGGGCGCGGGGCGGATACGCTGCGTATGCTGGCCAAGCGCCGGCGCATCCCGTTCCTGGCCGAATCCTCGCCGCAGGAAGGCGGCGTCTATCTCGGCCCCGACAATTTCACCGCCGGCCGCGAACTGGGCCGCGCCGCCGGGCGCATGATGACCGGCGCGGTTGCCGAGGCCCGCGTTCTGCTGGTCTCGCTGGAGACGCTGCCCAACACGCGCGCCCGCTGCGACGGCTTCATCAAGGGCTTTGGCGAGACGTTTCGTGGGCTCGTGCGGCCATGGCGCGTCGACGGCCAGGGCAGCTTTCGCATCGCCTTGCGCGCCAGCCTCGACGCCTTTGCCGCCTATCCGGATATCAACGTGATCTTCGGCGTCAACGACCATTCGGTGCTGGCGGCGATCGAGGCATCGGACCGGGCCGGCGTCGCCGAGGTCAGCGCCTTTTCCGTCGGCGGCGAGGGCGGGGCGCTGTTCGATGCGCTGGCCTCGCGCGGCAAGCTCAAGGCGACCTGCGCGCTGTTCCCGGAAATTGTCGGCATCCGCGCCGTCGAGACGCTGGCGAGCGCGCTGCATGGCAGCGCCATGCCGGACGAGATCCGCACGCCGCATGTCGTCGTCACGCCCGACACGCTCGACCGCTATTATCGCAAATCCGGCGCAGGCTGGGGCCTGGCGCCGGAAGCCGAGGCGTCGATCCTGGGCGCGGCCGAGCGTCCGGCCTTCGTGCGTTCGGTCGGGCCGCGCCGCGCCATCGGCTTCGTGCCGCATTATCCCGCGCATGACTGGTATCGCAACATGGCCCGCGCCATGCGCGAGCGGGCCGAGGCGCTCGGCTTCGAGCTGAAGATCGCCGCCCCGCAATCCGGCATTGCCCGCGAGATAGCCGCGATCCGCCGCCTGATCGCCAAGAGCGCCGCCCGGCTGGTGCGCGACGGCGACACCATCCTGATCAACAGCGGCATCCTCTCGACGCTGCTGGCCGACGAACTGATGGGCCGCACAGGCATCACCATCGTCACCAACGCCGTGGACGTCATGGAGCGGCTTTCCGGCCGTCCGGGCCTGAAGCTGATCATGACCAGCGGCGAATACCAGCTGAAGGATCGCTGCCTGGTCGGGCCCAGCCTGGGTGCGCTGTTCGAGACCATGCGGGTCGATCGCGCCTTTCTCTCGGTCGACGGCATCTCGCCGCATTTCGGCGCTTCGGCGACGGACGAGCGGCTGGCGCTGGCGGCCAAGCGCTTCGTCGACGCCTCGCGCGAGGTCGTCGTCATGGCGGACCATTCGCTGGTCGGCGTCGAGGCCAGCCACCGCATCGTGGCGCTCGGCGCGATCGACGACCTGATCACGGATTCCGCCTCGCTGCCGGCGGATCGGCTCGCCTTTGCCTCGATGGGCACGCGCATCACGCTTGCCGACGAGGAGCCGGAGGAGATGGCGGCGCCACGGACGCACAGGCCGGCGGACAGACGGAAGGCCTGAACGGCCGCACGCTTGCAGAAACTGAAGAAGAACTGGGAGGATTACCATGAAGAAACTGCTTCTCGCCGCGACGATGTTCGCGGGCCTGACGCCTGCCGCCTTCGCGCAGGAAACCATCACGCTGAAGTTCTGGGACAACCAGCAGACCGAATCCGGCCTGAGCCAGTACCAGCAGGAGGCGGTCAAGCGCTTCGAAGCCGAGAATCCCGGCATCAAGATCGAAGTCACGACCATTCCCTATCCGGAATTCCAGCAGCGCCTGCTGACCGCCGTGCAGGGCGGCAACGCGCCCGACGTCTCGACCGTCGACCAGATCTGGCAGGGCGCCTTCGCCGAGGCCGGCGCGATCGCCGATCTCGACGCTCAGGCCAAGGCGGCCGGCATCTCCGCCGAAGGCTTCTTCAAGGGCGCCTGGGATTCGGCCAATTACAACGGCAAGCTCTACGGCATTCCGTTCAATGTCGACGTCTGGCAGTTCTCCTTCCTGAACAAGGCGCTGTTCAAGGAAGCCGGCATCGACCCGGCCTCGATCTCGACCTTTGAAGGCCTGAAGGCGGCGGCAGAAAAGCTGACCGATCCGGCCAAGGGCAAGTATGGCGTCGGCCTGTTCGGCCACAAGGGTGAAGATACCGTCGCCGTGCTCGACAGCTTCATCTTCTCGAATGGCGGCAAGGTGCTGGACGAGAACGGCAAGTGCGCGCTCACCAGCCCCGAGGCGGTCGGCGCACTCGAATATCTGCAGACGCTGGTGCCGTTCGCGCCGAAGGGCATCCTCAATGCCTCGTCGGGCGACATGCGCGAACTGTTCCTGAACGGCTCGCTCGCCGTCGAGTTCTGGCCGGCGCTGGAGCAGCCGACGCTGCAGAAGTCGAAGATCGACTGGGACTTCGAGAACGGCACCGCGCCGGCGGGCAAGACCCCGGTCGGCACCTATGGCGGCTGGAACCTCGTCGTCTACAAGTCGTCCCCGCATCAGGACGCGGCCTGGAAGTTCATCCAGTTCCTGACGCGCGAAGACGTCAATGGCGCCGTCGTCGACCTGGTGCCGGCCAACGTCAAGGCGGCCAAGACCTTCCTCGAAGCCAACCGCAAGGGCGCCGACAAGATCATGACGCACCTGCAGAACGCCCAGCCGCGCCCGCTCTCGGCGCGCTACCTGGAAGTCTCCGACATCCAGGTGACGCTGGCGCAGGACGTCTATTCCGGCGCCAACGCCAAGGAAGCCGCCGCCAAGGCCTGCGCCGCCATTGACGGCCTGAACTAGGCAGCTCGCGCCGGGCACGCTTCGCAGCGCTGCCCGGCCGCTTGCCGCTCCGTCATCCCCGCGAAAGCGGGGATCCATCAAGGCCTGAGACGCCTCAGGCTGAATGGATCCCGGGTCAAGCCCGGGATGACGCCATACCTGCGTCCGGCACGCCTATACCGAAAAGAAAAAATCCATGCTGAAACGCGATCGCTGGCTCACCTGGATATTCGTGACGCCCGCCGTCCTGCTGGTCGCGGTCATGATGTATTACCCGATGATCGGCACGGTCATCGAGAGCCTCTACTCGACCTCGTTCATCAACCCGACGCCGAAATTCGTCGGCCTCGCCGTCTACCAGAAGATCTTCGGCAGCGCCGATTTCGGCCAGATCGTCTGGAATTCCTGCGTCTGGACGCTGGCCGTCGTGGCGCTTCAGAACGTCTTCGGCTTCCTGAGCGCGCTGCTGCTCAACCAGAAGCTGCCCGGCCAGGGCCTGATGCGCTCGCTGATCTTGCTGCCCTGGGTGCTGCCCGGCGTCGTCGCCGCCATCCTGTGGCGCTTCATGTACGACCCGCAGCTCGGCCTCATCAATTCGTTCCTGATCAGCGCCGGCTTCGGCGACCAGGGCCTCGCCTGGCTCGCCGACTCGTCGACCGCCATGGCCGCTGCGGTGATCGCCGCCGTCTGGAAGGGCTTTCCCTTCTGCACCATCGTCTATCTGGCGGCGCTGCAGAACGTCGAGGAAGAGCAGATGGAGGCGGCGCGCATCGATGGCGCGGGCGCGATCCGCCGACTCTGGCACATCGTGCTGCCGTCGATGAAGGAGGTGATCGTCATCAACTTCATCCTGACCACCATCCTGACCTTCAACTATTTCGACATGATCTGGGTGCTGACGCGCGGCGGCCCGCAGAACGCGACGCATATCTTCCCGACCAAGATCTACGAGCTCGGCTTCGGCCAGTTCCGCTTCGGCGAGGCGGCCGGCTATGGCGTCGTCTCGATCGTGATCCTCGCCCTCCTGATCACGCTCTATTTCCTGGCCCAGGGCTCGGGCCGAAAGGCTGCATCATGAGCGTCGCTCCCTCCAAGACTTCCCGCGCTGGCCTGATGCTGCTGCAGTTCGGTCTCTGCGTGGTGATCCTGCTGCCCTTCTTCTGGATGGTGTCGGTGTCGCTGAAGCCGGCTTCCGAGCCCTTCGCCATTCCCGCCCGGCTCTGGCCGCAGAACCCGACGCTGGAGAACTACGTCACGGCGTTCCGGCCGGAATTCCGCACCTATTTCGTCAACTCGGTCGTGGTCTCGCTGTCGACGGTGGTGATCACCGTGACGCTGGCGCTGTTTGCCGCCTATTCGTTCACGAGGACGCAGATGCGCGCCATCTCGGTGCTGATGCTGCTCGTCATCGTGGCGCAGATGTTCCCGGCCAGCGCCATCATCATCCCGATCTACAAGATGATGAAGGCGGCGAACCTGCTGAACACCTATGCCTCGCTGATCCTCGCCTATGTGACGGTGACACTGCCGGTGGCGATCTGGATGCTGCGCGGCTTTCTCGCGCGCCTGCCGGTGGCGCTGGAGGAGGCGGCGGCGATCGATGGCGCCGGGCCGTTCAAGATATTCTTCCTGATCATCCTGCCGCTCTGCAAGCCGGGCATCGTCGCGACCGCCGTGTTCGTCCTGATCGTCACCTGGCAGGAGTTTCTGTTCGCGCTCTCCTTCACCTCGACCAAGGACATGCGCACGCTTCCCGTCGGCATGAACGATTTCATCGGCCAGTACGGCATCCGCTATGGCGAGCTGATGGCAAGCTCGGTGCTGATCTCCGTGCCGGTGATCGCGATCTTCTTCCTGCTGCAACGCCAGTTCGTGGCCGGCCTCACCGCCGGCGCCGTGAAAGGCTGATCGATGACCGAACCTCTTGTTCTCAGCGAAGACATCGAGCCCGGCATCGTCCGGCTCACCTTCAACCGTCCCGACAAGCTGAATGCGCTGTCGACGCCGCTGATGCGTGAGTTCGAGGCGCATCTGGACAGTCTCGCCGCCGATCCCGCCGTGCGTGTCATCATCCTGGCCGGGGCCGGCGAAAAAGCCTTCGTCGCCGGCGCCGACATCGCCGAATATCGCGGCAACCGCCGGGCCGAATTCATCGCCTACCAGCTGGAGAGCCGGCGCATCTTCGACAAGCTGGAAGCCCTGCCCAAGCCGACCATCGCGGCGATCCGCGGCTATGCGCTGGGCGGCGGTTTCGAAATCGCACTCTGCTGCGACGTCATCCTCTGCGCCACCAGCGCCCGGCTTGGCCTGCCCGAGGGCCTGCTCGGCCTGTCGCCCGGCGGCGGCGGCACGCAGCGCCTGACCCGCGCGGTCGGCCGCATCGTCGCCTCGGACATGATGCTCGCCGCCCGCCGCATCACCGGCGAGCGGGCGTACCAGCTCGGCCTCGCGGCCGAATGCGTCGCCGACGAGGCGCTGGTGGAAACCGCGCTCAGCCGCGCCCGCGCCATGCTCAAGGTCGCGCCGCTGGCGCAGGCGGAGATGAAGCGGTTGATCCGGCAGGGCCCCGATGCGGCGCTGCCGGTGGCGCAGGGTTTCGAGCAGGAAGTGCTGTTCCGCCTTTACGGCACGGCGGACGGCCAGGAGGGCATCGACGCCTTCCTCGACAAACGTGATCCGGTCTTCAAGGGAATATGACGATGCGTGGAAGCGAACTTTTGGGACGGGTTGCCGTCGTCACCGGCGCTGCCATGGGCATAGGCCGCGCCTCGGCCGAGGCGCTGGCACGGGAAGGCGCCGCCGTGGTGGTGGCCGACATCGACGAGGAAGCGGGAGCCGCGACCGCGGCGGGCCTGCGTGGCACCGGCGCCGAGGCGATCTTCGTGCGCACCGACGTCTCGGTCATGGCCGACATGGAAGCGATGGCGGCGGCGGCCGTGCAGGCCTTTGGCGGCATCGACATCCTCGTCAACAATGCGGCCCGCGCGATCGGTGGCGTCGTCGACGAGATCGATGAGGACAGCTGGAACACGGTCATCACCACCAACCTTTCCAGCGTCTGGCGCGGCATGCGCGTCTGCGTCCCGGAAATGCGCAAGCGCGGCAAGGGCGCCGTCATCAACATGTCGTCGGTGCAGTCGCTGGCCGGCTTCAAGGGCTGGGCGGCCTATGCGGCGGCCAAGGGCGGCATCAACGCGCTGACCCAGCAGGCGGCGATCGATCTCGCCCCGCATGGCATCCGCGTCAACGCGGTCGCGCCCGGCACGATCATGACGCCGCTGAACGAGAAGATCTTCGCCACCCATCCCGACCCGGAGGGGCTGATTTCGAGCTGGAACAACGCCCATCCGCTCGGCCGCTTTGGAGAAGCGCCGGAAGTTGGCGAAGCGGTCTTGTTCCTGGCCAGCGATCGGGCTTCCTTCATCACGGGAGAGATCCTGCGCGTCGATGGCGGCCTCGTCGTCAGGGGCGAATGACGCGCGGCAACCATCACCGGAAGGAAGCGGAATGAACGCAACCGATTTTCATACGATCGAGGCCCAGGGCGTCAAGGCGACGCTCGACCTGCGTGGCGGCCATGTCCGCGTCTTCGCGACCGAGCAGGACGGCCGCACGATCGAGCCGCTGCACACGGCTCCGTGGGTCGACGACAGGGCGATCTATGAGGACGAGAGCCTCGACGCCAATCTGCGCTTCCTGTCCGGCGATTTCTTCTGCGCGCCCTTCTCTGCCGCCGATTTCGAGCCGGCGCCTCCGCATGGCTGGCCGGCCAATTCCACCTGGAAGCTGGTGAGCGTCGAGGCGCATCCCAAGGGCGGCCAGACGGCGCGCTACGAGTTGGAAAAGCGGGTCCTGGGCGCCAAGGTCATCAAGGAATTTACCCTCCGCGACGGCCATCCCTTCCTCTATGAGCGCCACATCTTCGTCGGTGGCGAGGGCGCGGTGCCGGTCGGCAACCACGCCATGACGCGCTTCGACGCCGGCGGGCGGGTCTCCTTCTCGCCCAAGCGGTTCGGCATGACGCCCGATACCGGGCTGGAGCCGGATCCGGCACGCGGCCGCTCGGTCCTGGCCTATCCGTCGCGCTTCGAGGACCTGACCAAGGCCCCACGCGCCGATGGCGGCACGGCCGACCTCACCACCTACCCGATCGGCTCGCGTCAGGAGGATTTCGTCGCCCTGATCGAGGATTCGAAGAATATCCTCGGCTGGGCCGCCGCGGTCCGCCCGGACAAGCGCGATATCTTCGTGTCGCTGAAGAACCCGGCCGATTTCCCCATCACCATGATGTGGTTCTCGAATGGCGGCCGCGACTATGCGCCCTGGAATGGCCGCCACATCGGCGTGCTCGGCCTGGAGGAAGGCCGCACCTATGCCGGCTATGGCCACAAGGCCTCGATCGCGCCGAACCCGTGGTCGGAGGCTGGCATCCCGACGGCGCTGACGCTCGATCCGGCCGGCGAGGTGGAAGTGCGCAATGTCATCGGCGGCGTCGCGCTGCCCGAGGGCTGGACGCGCGTGGCCTCGATCGAGGCCGGGGCGTCCGAACTGGTGCTGACCGACGAGGCCGGCGGCACGGCGTCCGTGCCCTATGACGCGCAGTTCCTGATGCGGGGCGCATGATGGCCGGCGCGGGGATCCATCACGGCTTTTCGACCGGCGGGAATACGATTTTGCCGGCCGAGCGCGCCACCGTCCTGTTCGACGGCATCTTCTCCTCCCCGCGTTTGCAACACCCTGAGGGCGTCGCGGTGGGTCCGGACGGCTGGGTCTGGGTCGGCAGCGAGAATGGCCAGATCCTGCGCATCGCGCCGGATGGCTCCGCCCTCGAGGAGGTCGTTTCGACGGGCGGCTTCCTGCTCGGCCTCGCCTTTGACGGCGACCGGGCGCTGTTTGCCTGCGACTCGCGGCACAGGGCGGTGTTCCGTCTCAACCTCGCCGACCGTTCGTTAAGGCGCTTCACCGCGCCGGGCATCGAGGTGCCGAACTACGCTGTGGTCGATCGCGCCCGCGGCCGGCTCTACGTTTCCGACACCCGTGCACCGAGCGATCCCGGTCCGTCGATCTGGTCGTATGATCTCGAAACCGGCGCGGGCGATGTCTGGCATGGCGGCCCGTTCGACCATGCCAACGGCATGGCGCTCGCGCCCGAGGGCGACGCGCTTTTCCTCTGCGAGACCTTCGCCCGTCGCATCACGCGGATCGCGATTGCGGCCGATGGTTCCTCAGGCCGTGCGACCACCTGGTCGGACGATCTGCCGGGCCTGCCGGACGGGCTCGCCTTCGATGATTCCGGGGCGCTGTTCGCCGGTTGCTACGAGCCGTCGCGCGTGCTGCGCATCCCGGCCGGCGGGGGGCCGTCCGAGATCTATATCGAGGATGCGACCGCGCATGTCCTCGCCCATCCGACCAACATCGCCTTCGACGGCGCGGCCCTGTTCACGGCCAATCTCGGCCGCTGGCACGTGACGAAGATCGATACCGACACCTTCGGGACGCCGCTCTGGCGGCAGGCCCGGGGCGAGCCCGGCTGACCAGCCAGGGCCTGCCGCCGATGCGGCCGGCCAAACGACGAGTGTGAGGATTCGACATGACCGCCGCCAAGGCCCTTCAGGACGTCACCGTCCTCGATCTGAGCCATCTCCTGCAGGGCCCCTTCGCCACCCAGCTGCTCGCCGACATGGGCGCCAATGTGATCAAGGTGGAGCGGCCGGGGCAGGGCGACCTGTTCCGCACGCTGACCTTCAACAATCGCTGGGTCGGCGGCACGGAGAGCCCGAACTTCCTCGCCTGGAACCGCAACAAGCGGTCGCTGGCGCTGGACCTGAAGGCGCCGGAAGCGAAGGAGATCCTCTACAGGATCGCCAAGACGGCGGATGTCGTGGTGCAGAATTTCCGCCCCGGCGTGCTGGAGCGCCTCGGCTTCGGCTATGCCGACTTCGCCAAGGTCAATCCGCGCATCATCTATTGCTCGGGCTCCGGCTATGGCGATAGCGGGCCGTATCTCGCGCGCCCGGGGCAGGACATGCTGATCCAGGGCCTGACCGGCATCATGGCGGCGACCGGCCGCGGCGACGGCCCGCCGGTTCCGGTCGGCTCCGGCTTTTCCGACCAGATCGGCGCCATGAACATGGTCTATGGCATCCTGTCGGCGCTCTACTGGCGCGAACGCTCCGGCGAGGGACAGGAGATCAAGGTCGACCTGCTCTCGGCGATGCTGGCCCATCAGGGCCAGGAAATGCTGATGGCGATGAATTTCCAGCAGGACTTCGTCCGCCCCAATTCCGGCATCGGCCATCCCGGCATGGATGCGCCCTTCGGCGTCTATCCAACGTTCGACGGCTGGGTCACGGTGGCGATGAGCCCGTTCAAGCGCTTCGTCGGCGTGCTCGGCGACGACAGCCTGCTGGTCTATGACAACCCGAAGGACCTTTTCGACAAGCGCGACGAGATCTGGGAAAAGCTCGCGGCGCTGACCAAGGGCTGGACCACCGCCGAGCTGATGCAGGCGCTGCTCGCCGTCGACATCTGGTGCGGCGAGGTCAAGACGCATCTGCAAGCCGAACAGGACCCGCAGGTAAAACATATCGGCGCGATCACCAGCTACGAGCACCCGACCGCCGGTACGGTCAAGGTCGTCGCCCCGGCGGTGAAGATGTCCAAGACGCCGTCCGAGATCGAGCGCCCGGCGCCGCGCATCGGCGAACATTCCCGCGAGATTTTGGGCGAGTTCGGCTTTGACACGGCGACGGTGGATGGCTGGGTCGCCAAGGGGTCGGTCGCAGAGGTGAAGTAGGGGGCTGGAACTTCTGGATGGATCAACCTACTCCGCCATCATCCTGAGGTGCTTCGCGAAGCGAAGCCTCGAAGGAGGGTCCAGCGGCGCTCGAGGCTTGCAGTCCGGTCCCGATCCGGCAAGACCAGTTCCCTGGACCCTCCTTCGAGGCCCGGCTTCGCCGGGCACCTCAGGATGATGGTCGGGGGCACGCAGCGGGCCGTGTATGCAGACCAAACAAAAAAGGCCCCGCCGAAGCGGGCCCCTTTCGTTTTCGCCTCTATTTCAGCGCGCCGGCGGTCAACCCGCTGACGATCTTGCGCTGCAGCAGCATGAACACGATGACGATCGGCGTCACATAGATCACCGCATAGGTCATGATGCCGTTCCAGTCGGTGGTGTTCGGGCCCATGAAGTTCATCAGCCCCACCGTCGCCGTCTGCAGGTCCTCCTGCGAGATCAGCGTGCGCGAATAGACATATTCGCCGAAGGACTGCAGGAAGATCAGTACCGAGGTGACGAGGATGCCGTTGCGCGCCAGCGGCACGATGATGCGGAAGAAGGCAACGATGCGCGAGGCGCCGTCGACGCGGGCCGCTTCCTCCAACTCCTTAGGGATCTGCATGAACGAGGTGCGGCAGAGGACGATGTAGAGCGGCAGCACCTTGGCGGTCTGCGCCAGCACCACGGCGAAGCGCGGCGTGGCGATCAGGCCGATCTGGTTGAACAGCACGAAGATCGGCGTTGCCATCAGCGAGGGCGGCAGCACCTGCATCATCAGGATCAGGAACAGGACGAGGTCCATCCAGACGCTGCGGACGCGGGCCAGCGCATAGGCGCAGCCCGTGCCGATCAGGGCCGCGATCACCGTGGTGCCGATGGCGACCACCAGCGAGTTCCACAGATAGACGTCCATCTTCTTGTCGATGAACACCCGCACGAAGTTGAACTGCGGGTCCGCGGGCCAGAAGCTCGGCGGATAGGTGAAGGTCTCCGACGACGGCTTGAAGGCCGTCAGATACATCCAGTAGAGCGGGAAGAGGTAGATCGCGAGGAAGCCGATGGCGACGACCAGCAGGACATAGCGTTTCATGGGTCGCGCTCCTCAGGCCCGGTGTTCTTGGCGCGTCGAGCGCACGTACAGCAGCGCGACGACGATGACGAAGCCGAGCATCAGCACCGAGACGGCGCTGCCGGTGGCGATGTCGTAGTTCTGGAACGAGAGCTGCCAGGACCAGTATTGCGCGACGTTGGAGGAGTTGGCCGGGCCGCCCTGGGTCAGCGAGGCGAACAGGTCGAACTGCTGCAGCGTGAAGATGATGCCGAGACAGGTCACCGCGCCGATCGTCGAGCGCATCATCGGCAGCGTCATGTGCCAGAACCGGCCCCAGGGCCCGGCGCCGTCGAGGGCGGCGGCCTCGTACATGTCCTTCGGAATGCCGGCAAGGCCGACCGAGAGCAGGATCATGTTGAACGGGATGCCGAGCCAGATATTGGCGATGATGACGGAATAGAGCGAGATCGCTGGCGTCGACAGCCAGAAGATCTTGTCGTTCACGATGCCGGTCGACATCAGCATGTAGTTGAGCACGCCGAAATCGCCGGCGAAGATCCATTTCCAGATCGCGCCGGCAACCAGCGCCGGGATGATCCAGGCTGCCAGGAACAGGCCGCGCAGATAGGTGGCGCCGATGAAATCCTGCTGGAAGAACAGCGCCAGGCCAAAGCCGATGGCGAGCTGGAACACGATGCTCAGGCTGACGAACAGCGCCGTATTGCCCATGATCGACCAGAATTCCGGCGCCGCGAATAGCGCCCGGTAATTGGCGAGGCCCACGAAGGGCCGGATCAGGTCGCCGAGCGAGAACATGTCCACTTCCTGGAAGGACATGGCGACGTTGTAGACGAGCGGGAAGGCCGAGAAGACGAGCAGGTAGGCGAGCGCCAGGGCGGCCAGCGCCACGTCGAAACCGCGTCCATCGCGTAGGCTGCGCAGAAGCGCCGACATTGGCTATCTCCAGGATCCGGAACGGGCCGGGGGCGCGCGTTCGCAAAACTGCCGATGATGGGGTGCCGCTCGTCCGGCGGCGCAGGCGCGGCCGGACACAGCGGAAAGGGGGCCTGCACGCCGCCCGAGGGAAGGCAGCGTGCCGGCAGTGCGCTTGGGAGGGCGCTTACTTCTTGACGATGCCGTCGATCGTCGCCTGCGCCGTGGTCAGCGCGGTCTTGGCGTCAGCCTGGTGCGTCAGCGCCTGCTGGATCGCGGTCGAGATCGCCTTGGAGATCTTCGCCCAATCCGGCGACGGGCCGCGGACGCGGGCATACTTCATCGATTCCTCGAACACCTTGTACTGGGGTGCCCACTTCGGGTCCTTGGCCTCGACCGGGTAGGACGGAATGAAGCCGAACTCGTTCCAGACGCGCGGCATCTGCGAATACATGTATTCGAGATAGAGGAAGGCTTCCTTGGGATGCTTCGACTTGGCGAAGATCACATTGTTGCCTTCGCCCAGCGCCGAGGCGCGGGTGTCGCCAACCTTCTCGGTCGGCAGCAGCGCGACGCGAACGTCGAACTTGACGTCCTTCGCCATGCGCGGCAGCTCCCACGGGCCGGAAATGCCCATGGCGGCGTTCTGCGCGTTGAACGAAGCCATCGAGTCGTACTGGCCGCGGATCAGCGTATCGGGCGAGGCCAGCTTCTCGTCGATGATCTTCTGCCACATCTCCAGCGCGCGGACGGCGCCGTCATCGGCGATGTGATCGAAATCGGCGCCGGTCGACTGCGCCCAGGGCAGGAACTGGAAGGTGCCTTCCTCGTTCGAATTGGCCGAGAAGGCGAGACCGTAGACGTTCTTGGCCGGGTCGGTCAGCTTCTTGGCCGTCTCGTACAGCTCTTCCCAGGTCTGCGGCGGCTTGTCCGGATCGAGGCCGGCGGCCTTGAACATGTCGGCATTGTAGTAGAGCGCGATCGTGTTGGAGCCGCGCGGCAGGCCGTAGATCTTACCGTCCCAGGTGACGGAAGAGAGCGGGCCCGGGAAGATCTTCGAGGTGTCGACGATCTTCGAGTCGGCAATGTAGGGGGTCAGGTCGAGCAGCGCGCCCTTGGCCGACAGGAACGGCGTGTTGGGATTGTCGACATAGGCGACGTCCGGGGTCGTGCCGGTCGCGACCGCGCGCATGACGTCATTCGCCCAGTCGGCGAACTCGACGCGCTTGATGTTGATCTTGATGTCCGGATGGAGCTTCATGAACTCATCCGCCATGACGTAATTATAGCCCGGATCCGCCTGGCGATCGATCGTCCAGACGTTCAGTTCGACGGGCTCCGCCGTTGCGGCGGCGGTCATGGCCAGAACGCCAGTGGCGCCCAGCAACAGGGTCTTGGTGAAATTCGCCATCGGTTTCCTCCTTGGTGGCGAGCAATCAAACCCACGCTCCTCCGCGTGGCGGGGCACGGCCCCGGCAGTCCCCGCCGGCAAGCCGGCGGGTTGGTCGTCGGCGCCGGCGATCAGGCCGGGTTGGCGATGAAGGACATCCCGCCACGGGCTTCCTTCAGGTAATTCAGGGACTTGACCTGTCCGGTGATCTCGAGCTCGTTGCGATAGACCGGGTCATGCCAGCCTTCGATATCGATGCAGCCCTTGTAGCCCGCGAGGCGCAGCTCGCTGATGACGCGGGTCCAGTCGCTGTCGCCGAAGCCCGGCGAGCGCATCTGCACGAAGGGATACTTTCCGAAGATGCCGTTTTCGCGGATGACGTCCCAACGGATCGTCGCGTCCTTGCCATGGACGTGGAAAATCTTCGGCGCCCATTTGCGGATCTGCGGGATCGGGTCGATCAGATAGACCATCTGATGGCACGGCTCCCATTCGAGGCCGATATTGTCGTCCGGCGTCTCGTTGAAGATCAGCTCCCAGGCGTCCGGATTGTGGGCGATGTTCCAGTCGCCGCTCGCCCAGTTGCCGTCCATCGCGCAATTCTCGAAGGCGAGACGCACGCCCTTGTCGGCGGCGCGCTTGGCCAGCTCGCTCCAGACCTGCTTGTAGCGCGGCAGGCTTTCCTCGATCGACTTGCCGCGGATACGGCCGGTGAAGCCGGCGATCGTCTTGGCGCCGAACAGATGCGCGTTGTCGATCAGCGTCTTCCAGCCTTCCAGCGTCTGCTGGTCGATCTCGGTGGTCTCGAGCGGATTGCCGAACATGCCGAGCGTGTCGATCTTCACGTCGGCGTCGCCGATCGCTTCCTTGAGCTCGGCGGCGAGCTTCGGGATGTCCTTGCCGCCAATGGTCTGCCAGAAGAACGGCTCGATCGATTCAAAGCCGAGCGGCAGGATCTGCCGGACGTAGGCGGCCGGGTCGGGGAGGTTCCCCTTGATCATCGTGCCGATGCGGATGTCGAGAAGCGGATTGGTCAAGGCATCAATTCCCTGGAGCGTTTCGGCCGACGTCGCGGGGACGCGGCCAGCAAAGGTTCAGATCGTGATTTCGACGCGGCGTCCGGTCTCGGCGCTTTCGATCGCGCCGAAGACCATGGCGAGGCTGTTGATGTTCTGGTGGCCGACCGTTTCCGGCTCCGGCCCGCCGCGCGTGGCGGCGATGAAATCCTGCAGGACCCCGAGGTGGCCGCCGGTCCGGTCGGATTCGGCGAGTGGAGGGATCTCGCTGGCAACCACCTCGGAGAAGAGACCGTCGATCGCTTTTCCTGCGATCTCGGCGCGAATGTCCTGGTGCCCGTCCCAGACGAGCGTCCCCTTGGTGCCGACGATGCGCCAGGCGGATTCCCAGCTCGTCATCAGCCCGTCGGCGCACCAGCTGCCGCGATAATTGAAGATCACGCCCTCGCCGAACTCGAAGATCGCGGCGGCGGAGGAACCTTGGCGGTACCAGGAGTTGCTGGGGTTCCATTCGCGGCAATAGACGGCTTCCGGCACGTTGCCCGACATGAAGCGGGCGGCGTCGAAGGTGTGGATCGCCATGTCGAGCAGCAGGACATGGTCCATCTGCTCGCGGAAGCCGCCGAAATGCGGCGCGAGGAAGAAATCGCAATGGATCGAGGTGACGTCGCCGATCGCGCCCTGGTCGATGGCGCGGCGGATGCGGCGCACGCCTTCGAGATAGCGGCGGTTCTGCACGACGACATGCAGCTTGCCGGCCTCTTTGGCGCGGGCGATCAGGTCGCGCGCCTGGTCGAGGGTCTCGGCCATCGGCTTTTCGGAGAGGACGTGGCAGCCGGCGGCCAGCGCCGTCGAGACGATGTGATGGCGGGCGGCGGGGATGACGACGTCGAAGACGACATCGGGCTTCGCCTCGGCGATCAGTTCCTCGATGCTGGTGGCGATGACGATGTCGCCCAGCTCGAATTCCGCCGCGCGGGCTCGCGCCGCATCGGGGTTGATGTCGGCCAACCCCACGATCTCGAGATCGGGGATGGTCTTGGCGGCGGCGAGCCAGGCGCGGCTCATCGCTCCGCAACCGATCAAAACGGCACGTTGCATTCCGGACTTCCTCCCACGGCCAGTTCCTCAAACATCGCACCGCAAACGTTTACGGTGCGGTGCAATAAGGCCGTAAACGTTTACGACAACACCAAATTGAGGTACGCTTGTCAAGTGCGAGGGTTCAGGCAACGCGCGGTAACCCCGCAAGGAGCGGGTGCACGATCCACCGAAAATGATGTACGCAAGGCGATCGCCTCGCGGAACGGCCCGGAAGGGGAGGAGACGTACCCTTGAGCATCAAGGATCTGGCGCAGCATCTGAATATCTCGATCGGCACCGTGTCGCGGGCGCTGAACGGGCGCGCCGACGTCAATCCCGATACGCGCAAGCGCGTGCTCGCCGCCGCCAAGGCGATGGGCTACGTCGCCAACCAGTCCGGCCGCAGCCTGCGCCAGGGCGCGACCAACGTCATCGGCTTCACCATCGAAACCAATGTCGAGACCAAGTCGCAGGGCGATACCTTCTTCATGACCGTGTTCGACGGCGTGCAGACGGTGTTCGCCCGCCACAAGCTCGATCTCGTCGTGCTGCTCTGCTCGTCCGATGACGATCCGTTCGACCATGTCCGCCGAGTCGTCTCGCGCCAGTTCGCCGACGGGCTGATCATCTCGGCCACCCAGCGCCAGGACCCGCGCATCGACTATCTGATCGAGCGCGGCATCCCCTTCGTGACGCTAGGCCGCAGCCTTTCCGGCGGCGAGCATTCCTGGATCGACATGGATTTCGAGGGCGTGGCGGCGCAGTCCGTGGCGCGGCTGGTCGCGCGCGGCCACACCCGGATCGCGCTCGCCAACACCACGCGCGGCATCAATCTGAGCTATGTGTTCGAGGATGCCTACAGGGCGGCCCTGGCCGATCACGGCATCGCCTACGACCCCGACATCGTGCTGCGCGGCGACATCACGGAGCTTGGCGGCTACCAGCTGTGCGAGAAGCTGCTGGCGCTGCCCAACCGGCCGACCGCCGTCGTGCTGGTCAATGAGAGTCTTGCGATCGGCTTCTATCGCCGCCTGCACGAGGCTGGGCTGACGCCCGGACGCGACATGGCGATCATCGGCTTTCGGCAGAGCCCGCAGGCGCGCTTCCTGTCGCCGGCGCTGACCTGCTACCGGCTCTCGCTGCACGATGTCGGCGTCGAGCTGGCGCAATCGCTGCTCGCCACCATGCCGGCCTACAAGGACCTCTATCCGCTCGGCACCGTGCAGAAGATCTGGCCGATGGAACTGGTGCCGGGCGAGAGCGATCCGCCGCTGCGTCGCTGAACCGCGACGCTTTGCAACCTCCCGCCCCTTGCCGCCCGTCCGTCATCGCCCTAGAACATATCATGAACAGGATGAGGACGGGCCACGATGGACATGCTGGAGAAGCTCGGGATCCTGGCGGATGCCGCCAAATATGACGCTTCCTGCGCTTCGAGCGGCACCGACAAGAAGCACGCCCCGGCCGGCAAGGGCCTGGGCTCCACCGAGGGCATGGGAATCTGCCATTCCTATGCGCCGGACGGCCGCTGCATCTCGCTGCTGAAGGTGCTGCTGACCAATGCCTGCAATTTCGATTGCCTCTATTGCGTCAACCGCGCCTCGTCCAACGTGCCGCGCGCCCGCTTCACCGTGGCGGAAATCGTCAAGCTGACGCTCGATTTCTACCGCCGCAACTATATCGAGGGCCTGTTCCTCTCCTCCGGCATCATCCGCAATCCCGATTACACCATGGAGCAGGTGGTGGCGGTGGCGAAGTCGCTGCGGCTTGATCATGGCTTTCATGGCTACATCCATCTGAAGACGATCCCCGAGGCGAGCGAGGCGCTGATCACCGAGGCGGGGCTCTATGCCGACCGCCTGTCGATCAATGTCGAACTGCCGACCGAGAAGGCGCTGAGCGCGCTGGCGCCGGAAAAGAGCATCCCCTCGATCCGCCGCACCATGGGCCGGCTGCGGCTAAAGCTCGACGAGGCGAAGTCGGAGAAGCACCTGAAGCACGCCCGGCGTTTTGCCCCGGCCGGCCAGAGCACGCAGATGATCATCGGCGCCGATGATTCGACCGACCGCTCGATCCTCGATCTCTCGGCCAACCTCTATGGCTCGTACCGGTTGAAGCGGGTCTATTACTCCGCCTTCAGCCCGATCCCGGATTCGAGCCTGAAGCTGCCGCCCAAGGCGCCGCCCTTGATGCGCGAGCACCGGCTTTACCAGGCCGACTGGCTGCTGCGCTTCTATGGTTTCGAGGTCTCCGAAATCGGCGGCAAGGGCGGCATGCTCGACCTCGACATCGACCCCAAGCTCGCCTGGGCGCTGGCCAATCGCGACCGCTTCCCGGTCGACCTCAACCGCGCCCCGCGCGAAGAGCTGTTGCGCGTGCCGGGGCTGGGCGCCAAGACCGTCGAGCGGCTGATTTCGGCCCGCCGCCACCGCACGCTGCGCAGCGACGATCTGGTGCAGTTGCGCCTGCCGCTCGCCAAGCTGATGCCCTTCGTCGTGCTCGGCGACCACAAGCCCTCCAGCCTGCTCGATTCGGAACGGCTGTCGGCCTTGCTGCGCCCCAAGCCGACGCAGATGCAACTGCCGTTCTAGAAGCTCGTTGGGGAGGTGGCGGCTTCGCTCGTTGAGCTAAGCTGCCGCGGGATATCGTGGTCGCCACGCGGTGGCACGGGCTCGTCGCCCCGGCGAAGGCCGGGGCCCATAGACACCGGTGGGGCCAACCGTGCGCGCCTTCGGTCCCAATGCCGGTGTGTCTGGATCCCGGCCTTCGCCGGGATGACGACGAGGGTCCAACTGACGCAACAGAGTCTTTTTCGGGGGGGACGAAGCATGCACCGGATCGCACTGGCGGGACCCACCGATTTCAAGGGCTGGCGCGACGCTGCCCGCCGGCTGGCGCGGCAGGGCGTCGAACCCGCCGACGTGGTGTGGACCGTCGTCGGCGAGTCCAGCGATCTGTTCGCCGCGCCGGGGTTGGAAACGCCGGCGGCGCCTGCGCCGGAAGGGCCGGCCTTTGCCGTGCCGCGCGCCTTTCTCGATCTCGCCGAGACCGCGATCCTGCACAGCGATCCCGAACGCTTCGCCTTGCTCTACACAATGCTTTGCCGGCTCATGACGAATCATGACGCGCTGGAGGATAGTGTCGATCCGCTGGTCGTCCGGCTCAACGGCTTCGCTAAATCGGTGCGGCGCGACATTCACAAGATGCACGCCTTCGTCCGATTTCGCGCCGTCGAAACGGAGGCGGGCGAGTGCTTCATCGCCTGGTTCGAGCCGGAGCATCGCATCGTCGAGGCGGCGGCGCCGTTCTTCGCCCGCCGCTTTGCCTCGATGCGCTGGTCGATCCTGACGCCGGAGCGCAGCGTGCATTGGGACGGCGAGATCCTGCGCCTGTCGGAGGGCGTCGACCGCTCGGCCGCACCGGGCGAGGATGCGCTGGAGGATCTCTGGCGGCGCTATTATGCGTCGATCTTCAATCCCGCCCGGCTGAAAGTGCAGGCGATGATGTCGGAGATGCCGCAGAAATACTGGCGCAACCTGCCCGAGGCGTCGCTCATTATACCGCTGATCGACCAGGCGGAGCGAAGGAGCGCCGAAATGGTTCAGTCCGCCACGACGCCGGCCAATCCCCGGCCGCAGCGCGCCCGGCCAACGCCCGCGGAGGTTACCGAGGCGCCGGCAATGGCCGGCACGATCGCGGCATTGCGGGCCGAGGCCGCAGGCTGCCGGCGTTGCCCGCTCTGGGCGCCGGCGACGCAGACCGTGTTCGGCGAGGGGCCGGAGGATGCCGAGATCGTGTTTGTCGGCGAGCAGCCGGGCGACCAAGAGGATCTGGCCGGGAAACCCTTTGTGGGTCCGGCGGGTCAGGTGTTCGATGCGGCCCTTCGCGACGTCGGCATCGATCGCGGCCGCGTCTATGTCACCAATGCGGTGAAGCACTTCAAATTCGTGCCGCGCGGCAAGCGGCGCCTGCACCAGAAGCCGAATGTCTCGGAGATCGTCGCCTGCCATGTCTGGGTGGCGCAGGAACTCCAGATCCTGCGGCCGCGCCTGGTCGTGGCGCTCGGTCTGACCGCGGTGCGCAGCTTGACCGGCAAGACGATGACGCTGGCGTCCGCCCGCGAGCAGAAGCTGCAGACGGAGGCGGGAACGGCGCTGCTGGCGACGATCCACCCGTCCTATCTGCTGCGCCTGCCGGACGAGGCGATGAAAGCGCGCGAGCACGCGCGCTTTCTCGAGGATCTCAAGCGCGTGGCCGAAATGGCCAGGGCTGCCTGACTACCAGCAGGTATAGCCGCCATCGGCCGAGACGATCGAGCCGGTCATCAGGCTGGCCGCGTCGCTGGCGAGGAAGTGCACGACCGAGGCGATCTCGTCGGTCTCGCCCATGCGGCCCATCGGCGTGCCGCCGATCCAGGCCTCGTTCATCACAGGATCGTCCTTCACGAAGGCGGTCAGCGGCGTGTTGATATAGGTCGGGGCCACCGCGTTGACGCGGACGCCGCGCGAGGCCCATTCGGCCGCCAGCGACTTGGTCAGGTGGTGCACGCCTGCCTTGGAAGCATTGTAGAAGGCCTGCTCCTGCGGCTTGTTGACGATGAAGCCGGACATCGAGCCGATATTGACGATCGCGCCGCTCTTCGCCTTGAGCATGTAGTTGCCGAAGGCGCGGCAGCACCAGAAGGTGCCGTTCAGGTTGACGTCGATGACGTTCAGCCAGTGTTCGTCGGTGACCGTCTCGGCCGGGGTCATGCTGCGGGCGATGCCGGCATTATTGACCAGGATGTCGATCTTGCCGTGCTTGGCGACGACGTCGTCGGCGACCTGGTTGACGCGGGCGGAGTCGGTGACGTCCATCACCACGACCTCCACGTCATAGCCCTTGGCCTTCAGGCTGGCCTGGCCGGCCTTGGCAACGGCTTCGTCGCGATCGGCGATGATGACGGTCGCCCCCGCTTCGGCCAGCGCTTCGACGGTGGCGAGGCCGATCGACTGGCCGCCGCCGGTGACGAGCGCGACCTTGCCGTCGAGGCGGAGCTTTTCGAGATACATTCTTTACCTCCTGAGAATTTCTCGTAGGCCATCAAGCTACTGAACGATCGTGGTGGCGTCACGATCGAAGCGATGGGTTTTGGGGGAATTCGGTCGGAGAAAATCGGTCCCGTGGCGCCCGTGCCAATGCAAACGGCCCGCACCCGCACGGCAGGCGGTTGGGCTGGCGATGGCGGGTAGGGCTGGGCGCTGAAGAAGTTGGCGACGGGCCGGAATCGGGGGCATTCGGGCCCGTCGCCCCGGACGATGCATCGGGCAGGAGCATCGGCCGGAAAATGATGGGGTGGTCTAGGGACTAGCCGTCCTGGTCCTGGCTAGGGCTGCCGAGCGGCGGGGCCTTGCCGCCTTCGGGACGCGCGGGCTTGGCCGGATCGTGCGGCTCCGCCTGCTTGCCGGGGTCGTCGCCCTGGATGTCCGAAGGACGATTTTCGTTGCCGAAGCTGCTGTTGCCTCCGGCCTTGTCCTTGTCATACGGCGTCGACATGAAATGTCTCCTTCGCTTCCTCAGGAAGAAAACACGTCAACGCCGATCCGGTTCCCGTGACGGCGGCGGGGAATGCGTCAGCTGACCGCGATCAGGAACGGCACGCGGTGCCGGCGGCCCTGCCGGTCAAGCTGGGTCAGCCGCTCGCGATTGGAGATCACCGAACGGCGCAGGTGCCGCTCCAGCGCCCGTTGCGCCTCGGCCGTCCGGCCGGCCAGAAGGTGCTCGAACACCTCCAGATGCTCGCCCAGCATCACCTCGATCTCGTCAGTGTCGCGATGGCGTTGAAACGTCTCGTGCATGGCGATCAGCGGCAGCTGGCTGCGACGAATGGCGTCGCGCAGCTGGCTGTTGCCGCAGCGCAGAACGGTTTCGACATGCAGGTCGTTTTCCAGCCGCTCCAGCCGGGCCGGGGTGCGCCTGCCAGCCTGCACGCGGCGGATCCGCTCGTGCCGGGCGCGCAGCTCGGCCGGATCGAGATGCGGCAGAGCCTGCTCCAGCGCGATCGGCTCCAGCAGCCAGCGTACCTCGAAATGCTCGTGCAGCAATTCCGGCGTCAGCGGCCCGGCATACCAGCGCTGGTTCTTGTCCTGCGTGACCAGCCCGGCGCGATCGAGCCCGGTCAGCACCTCATGCGCCACGGTGCGGCTGACGCCGTAATGGTCGGCGAGCAGGCTTTCGTTCAGATGGAAGCGGCCATAGGGGAGGCAGCAGGCGACGATGTGCTCGACCTCGGGGTAGATGGTGGCGCGGCGATTGCGCGTGCGCGGCTCGATCATCCGCGCATCGGGCAGGGTCAGCCCGGCCTCGATCAGGTCGAGGCGCAGCGGCGGCGCGCCGGCGTCTTCGCCGATCATCAGCCCGCGTCCGCCGAAGCGGACGACCAGGCCCTCATCCTCCAGCCGGCGGAGCGCGGCGCCGGCCGGGATGCGGCTCGACTGGAAGGCCCGCGCCAGCGCCGTTTCGCCGATGACCAGGCCGCGCGGCAGCCGCGCTTCGACGATGTGCCGCCGCAGCACGCGGTAGATCACCTCGTAGAGCGGCAGCTCCATGTCTTCCGGTTCAGCCATCGCCGACATTGGCGCGCCCTCCCGGCCCGTCCTGCGACGCGGCGGCGTGGGCCGGCACGGGCGATCGTCCGGCGCGGCCAGCGTGCCGCCGGTCAGACACGCGCCGCCTCGGGCGCCGGGCTTGTCTGGTGCGCTTGGCCTGGCTCGGCGCTGCCGGCGTGGATCAGCGCCATGATTTCGCGGCTCATCGGCTCGTAGCGGCGCGAATTCTCGATCGTGCCGGCAATGGCGAAATCGCGCATCACCAGAATGCGGTCGGCCAGCGTGATCATCTCCGGCATGTCGCTGGAGACCAGCAGCACGGAAAGCCCCTCGCGGGTGATCTCGCCAATCAGCTCGTGGATCGCGGTCTTGGTCTTGATGTCGATGCCGACCGTCGGCTCGTCGATGATCAGGATCTCGACGCCGGCTGCCAGCCATTTGGCGATCGACACCTTCTGCTGGTTGCCGCCCGAGAGCTTGCCGACGGCCTGCTCGATCGACGGCGTCTTCACCTCGAGCTTGTCGACCAGCGGATGGACCAGCTTGCGCTCCGTCGCGCGGGTGATCAGGCCGAGACTGGAGGCGATGCGCCGCCAGACGGTGATCGCGACATTCGAGCGGATCGGATGGGTGAGGATCAGCCCTTCCGCCTTGCGGTCCTCGGAGATGTAGCCGAGGCGGTGGCGGCGGATGGCGGTCGGAACGTCGGGGATCGTGACCGGCTTGCCATGCAGGCGCAGCTCGCCCGAAACGACCTTGCCGTCGCCGATCAGCGCCCGCGCCAGCTCGGTGCGGCCGGCGCCGACCAGGCCATAAAGGCCGAGGATCTCGCCCTTGTGCAGCTGGAAGCTGACGTTCTTGTGGCCGAAGGAGGTGGCGATGTTGGTCGCCTCCATCACGGTCTGCGAGCGGTCGGCGCTCCGCGTCCCCATCTCGGCGACGCGCTCCTCGCGGCCGATCATGGCCGAGACGATCTTGCCGCGGTTCATCGCCGAAATCGGCTCGCCGGCGGCGGCGATCTTGCCGTCGCGCAGCACGGTGACGCGATCGGAGATCGCCATCACCTCTTCAAGCTTGTGGCTGACGAAGACGATCGCCTTGCCTTCGTCGCGCAGGCGGCGGACGACGGCGAACAGCGCATCGGCCTCATGACCGGTGATCGAGGCGGTCGGCTCGTCGAGGAGCAGCACCTGCGCTTCCAGCGACAGCGCCTTGGCGATCTCGACGATCTGCATCTGCGCCACCGAGAGATGGCGGACCTCGGTGCGGGTGTCGATCGTCGGATCGATCAGGTCGAGGAATTTTCGCGCTTCGGCATGCACGCGGTCGAAGTCGATGACGCCGTTCCGGGTCGGCGGCCGCTCGATCATGATGTTCTCGCCGACCGTGAAGCGCGGGATCAGGTTGCGCTCCTGGTGCACGGCCGAGATGCCGGCGGCGATGGCATCGCGTGGCGAGGTGAAGTCGACCGGCTTGCCGTCGACCAGAAGCCGGCCACGATCCGGCCGGTAGAGGCCGGTGATGATCTTGATCAGCGTCGACTTGCCGGCGCCGTTCTCGCCCATCAGCGCGTGGGTTTCGCCGGGCAGGATCTCGAACGAGACGTCGTCGAGCGCGGTGACGCCGGGAAAATCCTTGCCGATGCCTTCTATGGTGAGACGCATGGTCAGGCGCCTCCCGCGCGGACGGCGCGCAGCCGGTTGAGGCCGACGGCGGCGAGGATCAGCGCGCCGAGCAGGAACTGCACCCAGTAGGGGTCGACCTTGGCCAGCACCATGCCGTTCTGGATGATGACGATCAGTACGACGGCGAGCGCGGTGGCGGCGACCGAGATATGGCCGCCGGTCAGCGCCGCGCCACCGATGATCGGGGCGGCGAAGGACATCAGCAGCCAGTCGACGCCGATGGTCGGCTGGGCGGAACCCAGCTGCGCCACGGCGAGGATGGCGGCGGCGGCGGCGAGCAGGCCGGACAGCGTATGCGCCATGACGATGACGCGGTCGCGCGGGATGCCGGAAAGCTCGGCCGCCTGTGGGTTGCCGCCGACGGCGAGCAATTGCCGGCCCGGCACGGTGCGGGCCAGGAAGAAGGCGAGTGCGATGGCGATCAGCACGGGTGGCAGCAGCAGATAGGGCAGGGCCGAGATGCGCCCGGTGCCGAAGGCGACGAAGCCGGCCGGCAGATTGTAGAACGGGATCGACTCGGTGATGCCCAGATTGATGCCGGTGAAGGCGGAAGCGGTCGCGAGCGTGATGATGAAGCCGTTGATGCCGGTGCGGACCGTCAGCAGGCCGTTGAGCAGGCCGCCCGCGGCGCCGATGGCGAGGCCGCAGAGAACAGCCACGGGAACCGGGAAGCCCCATTTCTCCATCATGCCGCCGACCGCGATGGCGACGAGCCCGCCCAGCGCGCCGACCGAAAGGTTCATCTGGCCGACGGCGAGCGTCAGCATCTGCGCAAAGGCGACGATCAGCACGACGCAGAACGAGCGCAGCATCACATAGAGGTTGAACTCGGTCAGGAAGGCCGGCGACAGGGCGGCGAGCGCCACCAGGCCGATGACGATCGCCACCGCCAGCGCCGACCATTCATTGGCGAGGAAGCGCTGGCCGAAGCTCATGTTGCGGGTGAGGGTGCTCATGCGCGGCGTCCCGAATTGCGGCGGCCCAAACTACGGCGTTCGGCATAGACGCTGCGATAGCGGTCGAGCATGACGGCGGCGAGCAGGATCAGTCCGAGGAAGAGCTGGAGCCAGAAATTGCCGATCTGCATGACCAGCAGACCCGAGCGGATGGTGGTGACGAGGAAGGCGCCGAGGATGGTGCCGACGACGGAGACATAGCCGCCGGCGAGCAGCGTGCCGCCCAGCACCGGCGCGAGGAAGGAGGGCAGCAGCCAGTCCTGCCCGATCGACGGCATGGCGGCGCCGAGCCGGAAGACCAGCATCAGGCCGGCCGAGGCGGCGAGCGCGCCGGACAGCGTATGCGCGATGATGATGGCGCGGCCGACCGGTACGCCGGAAAGCTCGGCGGCGCGGGCATTGGCGCCGGCGGCCAGGATCTCGCGGCCCAGCGCCGTGAAGCGGAACAGCACGATCAGCGCGGCGCCGAGGCCGAGCGCGACGAACAGCAGCGGCGACAGGAAGCCCCAGCGCATGCGCCCGAAGGCGGCGATTTCCGGCGGCAGCGCGTTGAAGGTCTGCGCCTTGGAAAGGATCAGCATGCCGCCCAGGAACAGGCTGGCGCTGGCAAGCGTGATGATGAAGGAATTGACGCCGGAGCGGACGATGACGAAGCCGTTCAGCCAGCCGAGAAAGGCGCCGAGCAGCAGCGCCAGCGCCATGGCGACGGGAATCGGCAGGCCGATGGTCTGCATCAGATAGCCGGACGCCATCACCGCGCAGACGCCGATCGAGCCGATGGCGAGGTTCATGCCGCCGGTCGCGAGCACCACCATGGTCGAGAAGCCGATGACGACGTCGACCGCCAGCGAGCGCGACAGCGCGAACAGGTTGAAGGTCGAGACGAAGCCGGGGGCGAGGCTGGTGAACAGCACCCAGAACAGCAGGATGATGGCCGCGAGGCCGATCAGGTTCGACTGTTCCGCCAGAAAGGACGGCCGAGCGCGGGAATCGGATGGGACGGAAAGGGTCATGGTGAAGCCATGTGAGAGGTAATCCGGTCGGCGAGGCGCCTTACGCGGATGATCTTGCTTCACCTCTCCCTGAGGGAGAGGTCGGAGCGTAGCTCCGGGTGAGGGTTTACGGCCTCACCGGATGGTTTCCTAAACCCTCACCCGCCGGCTTCGCCGTCGACCTCTCCCTCAGGGAGAGGTGAAGGGGCGTTTTGGCGTCAGGGTTGGAAGCCGGGCGGTTCGTATCGCCGCCCGGCCGCCATCAGGCCCGCTTACTTGCAGGTCAGATACTTGTCCTTGAAGGTGGACTGGATCTCGGCGGTGATCTTCTTCAGATCGTCCTTGTAGGTCGCGGCGTTGTCGTTCGAGATCAGCAGCGTGCCCGAGTCGATGAAATGCTCGGTCTGCGGCGTCTTGATCCACGGCGCATCGGCCTTGACTGTGCAGGTGCCGCTGGCGATCAGGTCGAGCACATAGGCGCCGACATAGCCCTGGCCATAGGGGTTCTGCGCCATCGTGCCGGCGACGAAGCCGTCCTTGATGCCGTCGAGAACGATCTGGTCATCGTCGATGCCGACCAGCTTGATGCGCTTGTCGCCGAGATTGCGCAGCGACTTGGCCGCGACCACGGACGGGATGTAGGCGGTCGAGATCAGGCCGTCGATTTCGTCCTTCTGGGCGCCGAGCAGGGCGTTGATCTTCTGGTCGGCGGCTTCCTGCGCATCGGTATCGGTGATGTGCTGGACGATGGTGACCGCGCCGTTGGTTTCCTTCACGGCCTTCTCGACCGCGTCCATGCGCAGCTTGGTGTTCGGGTCGACCAGCAGGCCGGCCAGATGCACGATCTTGCCCTTGCCGTTCATCGACTTGATGAGCGCCTGGGTGCCGAGATAGGCCGAGTTGAACACGTCGGTGCCGAGGCAGAACGACATCTTGGTCGGGTCCTGCGCGCAGCCGGCGAGCGCCGCGGCCGGAATGTTGTTGGCGGTGAGTTCCTCGACCGTCTGGTTGATGCCGACGGCATCGCCCGGGAAGATGCCGAAGGCGGTGTAGCCCTGGCTGACCAGGCTTTCGACCAGCTCGGTCTGCAGGTTCAGCTTCCACTCGGCCGGAACCTTGAAGTCGACGGCGGCGATGCCGAAGTCCTTCGCCGCGTCCTTGCCGGCCTGTTCCCAGGGCGCGAAATAGGGATGAGGCCCGCCCGGAATGAGCGCGATCTTGTTGTCGGATGCGTGGGCGGCGCCTGCGGCAAGTCCGAACAGGGCGGCGGCAAGCATCGGCAGGGCGCGCGAGCGCGCGCCACGGTGGCGTAGATTCATGGTGTCCTCCCTCAGCGACTGACGCGGCCTGCTCCACCAGTCCACGTTCGCGACGGCGATGTAACCACAAACGCATATCGCGTGCAATATGCGGTGCCGCTGTCCCGCCTCTCCTGCGCGATCGAATCAGGCAAAAACAAAAATGGCCCCGCCCCTGGGGTTCAGGGCGGGGCCGTATTGGGGGGTCAGAAGTCAGTCTGTCTTGTCAACTCCGACGGCCGGGGATGGTTCCCCGGCCGCGTTTGCGTCAAGCTTTCACGCGTCGGATCAATCGGCCGGGCCGGCATCCGGACCGCCATCGGCCGGTCCGCCATCCGCCGGGCCGCCTTCATCCGGGGCCGGGCCCGCGGGGCCGCCCATGTCGTCGTCGCCCATCGGGCCGCCGGGACCGCGCATGTGGTCGCCGCCCATCGGGCCGCCACGGTCATGCGGGCCATGGCCATGCGGGCCGTGGCCGGGGCCACGATCGCGGCCGGGACCGCGCGGGCCCATCGGCGGGCCGAAGCGAAGGTCGGCATTGGCCAGCTTGTCCAGCTGCTCGGGGGTCAGCTTGGCCTTGAGGGCATCGATCGCCTTCGACAGGTCGGCTGCCTTGGCGGCGCGGTCGGTGACGTTCCGGATCAGGCGTTCTTCGCGGGCGAAGGCCTGCGGAGCGGGCTTGGGCGCCGGAGCGGGCTGCGCATCCGTGGTGCCGGCTGCCGGCGGGGCCGGAGGTGCGGGCGGCGCCGGGGGAGCCGGCGGCTGGAACATGGCGAGCAGCGCGTTGGTATAGTCGCGCCAGGCGTCATGCTGGTCGGCGCGGATGCCGATCAGGGTTTCCACGGTGCTGAGGTTCTGGGCGAGCCACATCTGCATGCGCTCGCCGCGCGGACCGCGAGGACCATGGCCACGCATATCGCCGTGACGGCCTTCATGCATGCCGCGCATCATGGGGCGGTCGCCCCTTTCGGTCGCGGCGGGGGCGTCAGGCTTGGCGAAGGCCGGCGCGACGGCAACCGCCGAGACGCTGGCGAGGGACAGGATCGTGAGGGCTGCGAGAGTACGCTTCATAGAAATCTCCAATGGCTTACGCTGGGCACGATCCGAAGCTAGGAGCGGGCTGTTTCCCCGGTAGGTCGTTTCGTGTCGGAGCATGTCCGCGATCAACGATTTCGTTGCGAAATGTTTCCCGGGGCCGCTTTGAGACGTTCGGTTACGAAAAAGCCGAGCCCCGACGCCGTCGAGCGGGTAGAGCTTGGCCTGGTTCCGCGCCGCGCCAACTCCCGCCGGCCTCCTTCAGACAGGTTTCAAGAGGCCCAGCGCCGCAATGTCCAACCCGCCGCACATCCTCGTCGTCGATGACGACCTCGAAATCCGCCGGCTTCTCGGCCGCTATCTCGACGGGCAGGGCCTGCGCGTGACGCTGGCGGCCGACAAGCGCGAGCTGGAGGACAAGCTCGCCACGCAGCATATCGACCTGATCGTGCTCGACGTGATGCTGCCGGACGGATCCGGCCTCGACATCTGCCGCCAGCTGCGCGACCGCCGCCCGCCGATCCCGATCATCCTGCTGACGGCGCTGAAGGAAGATGTCGACCGCATCATCGGGCTGGAGATCGGCGCCGACGACTATCTCGGCAAGCCCTTCAACCCGCGCGAATTGCTGGCGCGCATCCGTGCCGTGCTGCGCCGCTCGGCCGAGGTGGTCGAGGCGGCTCCGCTTGCGGCCAGCTACCGCTTTGCCGGTTTCGTCGCCGCGCCCGAGACGCGCACCGTGGTGGATCCCGACGGCGCCGAGATCGCGCTGACCGGCGCCGAATTCGACCTGCTGATCGTCTTCCTCGACCGACCCGGCCGCGTGCTGTCGCGCGAGCAGCTGCTCGACCTCACCCAGGGCCGCGAGGCCGACCCGCTCGACCGCTCGATCGACGTGCTGATGAGCCGTCTGCGCCGCAAGCTGGGCGATGACGGCAAGTTCAACATCTTCAAGACGGTGCGCAATGGCGGCTACCAGCTGGCGGTCAAGGTCGAGACGGAGGGGCCGGCTTGAATTCGCTTCGCCTCAAGATCGGCCTGCTCGTCATCGGCGCCATCGTCGCCGTGGTAGGGCTGGCCACGCTGGTCGCGGTGAGCGTCATCGGCGAGCCCGGCCCCGGGCGGATGCTGGGCCCGACAGCGATCCAGATCGACCTGATCGCCCAGCTCGTCGAGCGCCATCCGGAGGATTTTCGCGACGGCCAGGTCGTGCCCGGAACCGGGCATGGTCGCGATCTCGGCATCCGCATCCGCGAGAGACCGGCGCGGGGGCCGGTGCATGAAGAGCTGACGCGGGCGTTGCGCGATGTGCTCGACCATACCGGCCATCCACGCGACGTGATCGTCACCCAGCCGCGGCCGCATGCGCCGGCGCTGGTCTCGATCCCGATCAGCGACCTTGGCTATATCGCCGTGCCGCTTTCCAATTCGCCGCCGGCGCGCGCCGGCTGGATCGTGCTGATCGGCTGGATGCTGGCGATCATCCTGGGCGCGGCCGTCATCGCGCTGGTGATCGCCAACCGGCTGACCAAGCCGCTGCAGATGATCGAGGCGGCGATCGCCTCGGTCGGCGCGGACGGCGTGCTGCCGGCGCTGCCGGAAACCGGTTCTGCCGAAACGCGCGCCACGGCCGGCGCGCTCAACCGCCTCTCGGCCCGGTTGAAAAGCGCCATGGAGAGCCGGATGCGCCTGGTCGCGGCCGCCGGCCATGATCTGCGCACGCCGATGACGCGGATGCGGCTCCGCGCCGAATTCCTCGACGACGACGAACGGCAGAACTGGCTGAACGATCTCGACGAACTCGACCGCATTGCCGACAGCGCCATCCGTCTCGTGCGCGAGGAGGTGGAGGAGGGCGACCGCGATCCCGTCAAGCTCGACGAACTCGTCCGTCGGCTGGCAACGGAACTGGCGGTGCAGGGCCATGACATCGAGGTCGGCCCGCTCGACGCCGTGGCGGTTGCCGCCGCGCCGCTGGCGCTGACGCGGGCGCTGCGCAATCTGATGATCAATGCCGCGACCCATGGCGGCGGCGGCACGATCAGCGTCACGCGCCAGGGCGAGACCGCGATGATTCGCATCGTCGACCGGGGCCCGGGCATTCCGCCCGAGATGATCGAGCGCGCCTTCGAGCCGTTTTTCCGGGTCGATCCAGCGCGCCGCCAGTCGGTGCCCGGCGCCGGCCTCGGCCTTGCGATCGCCAAGGAAATCGTCGAACGCCTGGGCGGGCGCATCCTGATCCGTAATGGCGAGGGCGGTGGCCTGGTGCAGGAAATCAGCCTGCCGCGTGTCGAACTCCCGGCCGAACCAGCCGGGCCTGCCTAGCTTGTTGCAACCCCTTCATGCGGCTGTGCTACCGTTCGCGCGAAACCACGCCTGAACGGAAAAATCACGTGACCCTTTCGATCGAAGACCGCACCGCCCGCTTCACCCTGGCGCAGGAAATCGCGCGCGAGGCCGGTGCGCTGGCGCTCGGCTATTTCGAGCGCCTCTCGACGCTGGCCGTCGAATTCAAGCATGGCGGCCAGGACGTCGTCAGCATTGCCGATCGCGAGGTCGAGGTGCTGATCCGCGCCCGCATCGCCGAGGCGTTTCCGGACGATGGCGTGCTCGGCGAAGAGGATGGCCTGGTCGAGGGCAAGTCCGGCGTGCTCTGGGTGGTCGACCCGATCGACGGCACCAGCCCGTTCCTGAACGGCCTGTCGCACTGGTGCGTGTCGATCGCGGTGGCGGTCGAAGGCGAGGCCGAGATCGGCGTCATCTACGCGCCGGTCAGCGACGAGTTCTTCGCCGGCGCCAAGGGCCTCGGGGCTTTCCTGAACGACGCGCCGATCGCGGTCGCGCCCGCCCGCGCCATCGAGGACGGCCTGCTCGGCTTCGGCAGCAACCACCGCATTCCGCCGGAAGATGTCGGCCGCTTCGTCACCGCGCTGCTGGAAGCCGGCGGCATGTTCTACCGCAATGGCTCGGGCGCGCTGATGCTGGCTTATGTCGCCTGCGGCCGGCTGGTCGGCTATTACGAGCAGCACATCAATTCGTGGGATTGCCTGGCCGGCCTTTGCCTGATCCAGGAAGCCGGCGGCTGGCACAATGATTTCCTGTCCGGCGACGGCATGCTGCAAGGCAACCGCATCGCCGCCGGCGCGCCGCAGATGAAGTCCGGCCTTGTCGCCCTGCTGGAACGCGTCGGCGCCTCGACCGAGACGATCGTCTGATCTCGCTTCAGAAAGACCCTCACCCCAGCCCTCTCCCGCGCGCGGGAGAGGGGGTAGGCTGGCGCCCTGAATAGAACTCTGCGCCATCCCGGGCGATCGCCAGTCACACACTCCGCCGTCATCCCTGCGAAAGCAGGGATCCATTCAACTGGAGCCTTGAGCACGCAAGCCTCCCGATGCCTCGGCCGCATGGATCCCTGCTTTCGCAGGGATGACGGGCGAGGTTGGGCGTTTGGCCAGAGCCATCGGCTGACTCCGCCCAAAACCCTCGCCCTCTCCGGATGGGTCCCTAACCTCTCACCCGCCGGCTACGCCGTCGACCTCTCCCTCGGGAGAGGTGAGAAAGTGAGGCGACCTAAACCCCAGGCCCCGACGCCTCGCGCAGGTAGCGGACGGGGCGTTCCGGGGCGAGCGCCAGGGCGGCGCGGACGATCGCCTGGGCGTCGATGCCGTGGTGGCGATAGAGATCGGCGATCGTGCCGGTCTGGCCGAAGTGCTCGACGCCGAGCGAGCGGGTGCGGTGGCCGCCGACCGAGCCGAGCCAGCCCAAGGTCGCCGGATGGCCATCCAGGACCGTGACCAGCGAGCAATGATGCGGCAGGTCCGCGAACAGCCTTTCGACATGCGACTGCGCATGGACGAGGCCGCGCTCGCGGGCGCGGCCGGCCGCCGTCCAGCCGGCGTTGAGGCGGTCGGCCGAGGTGATGGCGAGCAGGCCGATGTCGCGCCGGTCTTCGGCGAGCAGCCCCGTTGCCTCGATCGCCTCGGGCGCCACCGCGCCGGTATAGGCGATGACCACCTCCGCGTTCGGCCCGGGCTTGCGCAGCCAATAGGCGCCGTCGACGATCGCGCGCGACAGCTCCTCGTCTATTGCGCGGACCGGCTGTTCGAGCGGCCGCGTCGACAGGCGCAGATAGATCGAGCCGCCGGTCTGGTCGCGCAGCCAGGTGCGCTCGTCCGGGTCGCCGTCGCCATTCCTCTGGATGTAGTCGAAGCCGAAGCGGAGGATTGTGGCGAGTTCGTCGACAAAGGCCGGCTCGAAGGCGGCGAGGCCGTCCTGCGCCATGCCGATCAGCGGCGTGCCGATCGACTGGTGTGCGCCGCCTTCCGGCGCCAGCGTGATGCCGGACGGCGTGGCGACGAGGATGAAGCGGGCGTCCTGGTAGCAGGCATAGTTGAGCGCGTCGGCGCCGCGATAGATGAACGGGTCGTAGAGCGTGCCGATCGGCAGCAGCCGTTCGCCATTGATGGAGTGGCTGAGCCCCAGCGCCGAGAGCATCAGGAACAGGTTCATCTCGGCGATGCCGAGTTCCAGATGCTGGCCTTCGGGCGAGAATTCCCAGTTGAAGGTCGAGGGAATGCGCTCCGACTTGAAGGTGTCGGCCATGCTTTTAAGCGCGAACAGGCCGCGCCGGTTGACCCAGGGGCCGAGATTGGTCGAGACGGTGACATCAGGCGAGGTCGTGACGATGCGGTTGGCAAAATCACTGTCGTCGCGTGAAATTTCGTTCAGGATCTGGCCGAAGCCCGCCTGGGTCGAGAGCTCCTTGCCGCCGACGCCGGGGGTCGGCAGCACGGCGGGCACGTCGATATGCGGCGAGACGGCAGCCTTCTCGCGCTTGTTGAACGGCACGGCGTCGAGGAAAGCCTGAAGCTTTTCCGGCGCTTCGGAAAGGCCCTCGAAATTCTCCCATTCATGCCCCGGGCGGACGTTCATCGCGATGCGGAAGGCGTCCATCTGGGTCGGGTTCATCAGGCCCGCATGATTGTCCTTGTGACCGGCGAGCGGCAGGCCGAAACCCTTGATCGTATAGGCGATGAAGCAGGTTGGCCGGTCATGCGTGCCCGCCTTGGCGAAGGCGTCGAGCAGCGTCGGCAGATCATGGCCGGCGAGGTTGGTCATCAGCCGGGCGAGTTCCTCGTCCGAGCGCGATTCGACCAGTTTCGTCACCGGTCCCTGGTCGCCGATCTCGTCGAGAAGGCGCTTGCGCCAGGACGCGCCGCCCTGGAAGCAGAGGGCGGAATAGAGCTGGTTCGGGCAGTGGTCGATCCAGTCGCGCAGGCGTTCGCCGCCCGGCTCCTGGAAGGCGGCTTCGAGCAGCACGCCGTATTTCAGCACAACGACGTCCCAGCCAAAATTCTGGAAGATCGCTTCGAAACGCTGCCAGAGTCCTTCGCGGACGACAGCGTCGAGGCTCTGGCGGTTGTAGTCGACGATCCACCAGGTATTGCGCAGGCCGTGCTTCCAGCCTTCGAGCAGCGCCTCGAAGATGTTGCCCTCGTCCATCTCGGCGTCGCCGACCAGCGCGATCATGCGCCCTTCGGGGTGCTCGCCGCTCCAGCCCTTGGCGCGGACATAATCCTGCACCAGTGAGGAAAACAGCGTCTGCGCCACGCCGAGGCCGACCGAGCCGGTCGAGAAGTCGACGCCGTCAATGTCCTTGGTGCGGGACGGGTAGCTCTGGGCGCCCTTGTAGGCGCGGAAATTCTCCAGCTTTTCGCGCGTCTGGCGGCCGAGCAGATACTGGATGGCGTGGAAGATCGGGCTCGCATGCGGCTTGACCGCGACGCGGTCCTGCGGGCGCAGCACGTCGAGATAAAGTGCCGTCATGATCGTGGCGAGCGACGCCGAAGAGGCCTGGTGGCCGCCCACCTTGATCCCCTCCGCATTGTCGCGCAGGTGGTTGGCGTTGTGGATGGTCCACGCCGCCAGCCAGAGGATCTTCTTTTCCAGCTCCGCCAGCAGGGCGAGGCGGTCCGGAGACGGCGAAGACGGGGCGGGCGCGGTCGGCATGGACGATCCTCCATCGAACAATCAATCAAGAATGAACCGGGCGCGACGCCCGGTCCAGCATCGTGTCGCCTACTGCAAACCGCACGAACCTCATCCTGAGGCGCCCGGCGCAGCCGGGCCTCGAAGGAGGATCCAGACGGCGCCTTGCTTCCGTCTGGATCGGCGCTCGCAGGGGAGCTTCGCTGGACCCTCCTTCGAGGCTTCGCTCACGCGAAGCACCTCAGGATGATGGGGAGCGGAATGGCGGATCGCAGGTTCGGAAAGAGGCGAGAGTCGGGTTCCATCCCTGCAGATCCTTGCCTCAGCCGATGCGCGTACCGGTCGCGGTATCGAACAGGTGGATGCGGTCGACCGGGAACGAGACGCTGACCGTATCGCCGCGCACGGCGACGCCGCGCTCCAGCGAGAAGGCCTTGACGTCCTCGCCGAAGGCGCTGGCGTGCAGGATGGTGCCGAAGCCGGTCGGCTCGACCAGCGAGATCAGCGCCTGGATGCCTTCGAGCCCGGTCTTGCCGACCAGCACATGCTCCGGGCGGATGCCGAGCGTCACCTTGGTGCCGTCGGCGGTCGGGGCCGGGCCGGCGAGCGGCACGACGACGCCTTGTCCCAGCTCGACCGTGCCGCCATTGGCGGCCCGATAGATTCCCTCGAACATGTTCATGGCCGGCGAGCCCATGAAGCCGGCGACGAACAGATTTGCAGGGCGGTCATAGAGATCGAGCGGGCTGCCGACCTGCTGCACGAGGCCGGCATTCATCGCGACGATGCGGTCGGCCAGCGTCATGGCTTCGATCTGGTCATGGGTGACGTAGATCGAGGTGGCGCCGAGGTCCTGGTGCAGCTTCTTGATCTCGCCACGCATGTGCTCGCGCAAGCGGGCATCGAGGTTGGAGAGCGGCTCGTCGAACAGGAACGCCTTGGGCGAGCGCACGATGGCGCGGCCCATGGCGACGCGCTGGCGCTGGCCGCCGGAGAGCGCCTTGGGGCGACGCTCCATCAGCGGCGTCAGGCTGAGCTTGGTGGCAGCGCCCGAAATGGCGGCGGCGATCTTCTCCTTCGCCGTCTTCCGAAGCCTAAGGCTGTAGCTCATGTTGTCCGCGACCGTCATATGCGGATAGAGCGCATAGGACTGGAACACCATGGCGATGTCGCGGTCCTTCGGGTCGAGGTCGTTGACGACCTTGCCGCCGATGCGGATCTCGCCGGAGGAAATGTCCTCAAGCCCGGCGATCATCCGCAGCAGGGTGGACTTGCCGCAGCCGGACGGGCCGACCAGCACGACGAACTCGCCGTCCTTGATGGTCAGGTCGACGCCATGCAGGATCTTGGTGCTGCCATAGGCCTTGCGGACGTCGGTGATATCGATGGATGCCATTGCGAACTCCGTCAGCCCTTGACCGCGCCGGCCGTGAGGCCCTGCACGAGGTAGCGCTGGATGAGAAGGAAGAAGATACAGGCGGGGATCAGCGCGAGCACGCCGGCTGCCATCATCTGTCCGAAATCGACCGAGAATTTCGAGACGAAGCTGAGCAGCCCGACCGGGAAGGTGCTGGCGTCGACGCCGGAGATCAGCATCAGCGCGAACAGCAGTTCGCTCCATGCCGCCGTGAAGACGAAGCCCAGCGTCGCCGCCATGCCCGGCAGCGTCAGCGGCAGGATGATCTGCCGGAACGCCATGAAGCGGGTGGCGCCGTCGATCATCGCGGCTTCCTCGAGATCCTTCGGGATGCCGTCGAAGAAGGACTGCATCAGGAAGGTCGCGAACGGCACGTTGAAGGCGACATAGACCAGCACCAGGCCGGAGAGGCTGTTGGTGAGCCCGAGCGGCGACAGCATCTTGAAGATCGGCGCGATCAGCATCACCAGCGGGAACATCTGCGTCAGCAGCATCAGCCCGACGATCCAGAACTTGCCGCGGAAGGTAAAGCGCGACAGCGCATAGCCGCCGATCGAGGACAGGATGGTGACGATGAATGCCGTCGAGACGGACACGATCATCGAATTGCGGAAGAACAGCGGGAAGTCGCTGTGCTCCAGCACGAAGGTGAAATGGTCGAGCGTCGCCCGCGACGGCCACATCCGGACGCCCTCGGAATAGAGGAGGTCGTTCGGCGTCACCGAGACCTTGACCAGCCAGTAGAGCGGGAACAGGGCGAAGGCGACATAGACGAGGATGGCCGCCCGGTGGGCGAGGGTCATGCCAAGGCGCTTGGGTCGGATCATGGTCTAGCGTTCCTTGAGCAGCGTCTGGCGCAGGAACACGATCAGCAACGAATAGATCATCAGCAGCATCAGGAGGACCAATGCGATTGCCGAGGCGTAGCCGAAATCGAGCCTGCGGAAGGCCTGGGTGAAGATGTAGCTGGCGACGATCTGCGTCTTGTCGGCCGGGCCGCCATTGGTCATCACGACGATCAGATCGGCGAAATTGGCGATCCAGATCGTGCGCAGCATGACGGTGATGGCGATGGTCGGCGCCAGGAAGGGCAGGGTGATCGAGCGGAAGCGCTGGAACGGCGTGGCGCCGTCGATGGCGGCGGCCTCATAGAGGTCGCGCGGGATCGACTGCAGGGCGGCCAGCAGCGTGATGGCAAAGAACGGGATGCCCCACCAGACATTGGCGACGATCGGGCCCCACATGGCGAGATCCGGATTGGACAGGATGTTGTCCGGCGCGCTCATCAGGCCGAGGCCGTACAGCCAATGCGGAATCGGGCCGACGACGGGGTTGAACATCCAGGCCCAGTTCAGGCCGGAGAGGAAGCTCGGCACGGCCCAGGGCAGGAAGCAGAGCGCCTGGGCGAGGCCGCGGCCATAAAAGGGCTTGTCGAGCAGCAGCGCCAGGATCAGGCCGAAGGCGAACTGCAGGGCGACCGAATAGCCCGTCCAGTAGACGGTGTTCTTCAGCGCCAGCCAGAAGGTCTTGTCCTTGGCGATGGCGCGGAAATGGTCGAGGCCGATGAAGCCGCCCGAGAACGGGTCGAGCAGCGTCATGTCGCGGAAGGCATAGGAGATGCCGATCGCGAGCGGCACCAGCATCACCGTGACGATCAGGATCAGGGCCGGGGCGGAATAGAGATAGGGCTCGCTCGCATTGGCGAGCCGCCGCAAGAACGGTCGTCGATCTCGCCCATATGGGGCGCTCACGGCCTCTGTCATCGGAAGTCGATCCCTTTGGTCTCTTCGCAGCCTGCTGGACCTCTCTTGGGCGGAGGTCGCAGTCGCGGAATTGGGTTTCGGGAGGCGCTTTTTGCGCCGGCGAGGGGCGTCCCCTCCCGCAACCGTCTCTGCCGGGTGCCGGCCCTCCCGATGGGGGAGGGCCGGTCCGACGGTGGCCCGGGCCGAAGCGCGGGCGCAGCTAGAACGTCGCAGCCAATCTTACTTGGTGGCGAGGAACTTCTGCTGGCTCTTGGTCAGGTAGTCGGCCCACTGCTGGCCGAGCTCTTCCGGCGTGATCTCGCCGAGCAGCGCCTGCTGGCTCGACTTGATGACCAGCGAGTCCTTGAAGAAGGCGAACTCGGGCAGGTAGGTCGGCATCACGGTCGGGACGACGTCCTTGTCCGAAAGCTCGGCGAACCAGCCCTTGAACTGCTCGCTGGCATAGAAGGGGTCGGTCTCGGCCGACTTGCGGGCCGGGAGAGCGCCCGTCTTCTTGTTCCAGGCGATGTTGCCTTCCTTGCCCTCAAGGGCAGCGAGCAGCTTCCAGGACGCTTCCTTGTCTTGGCTCGTCGAGAACATCGACCAGCCGGCATAGCCGATGGTCGGGAAGGTCTTGCCGTTCTCGCCCTTCGGCATGGTCATGATGCCGTAGTCTTCCGGCTTCATCCGCTCGGCGATGGCGATCAGCGCGTCCGGGTCCTGGTCGAGCATCGCGCAGGTGCCGGAGTAGAAGCCGGCGACGATCTCGTTGAAGCCCCAGTTGACGCTGTCCTTCGGGGCCAGGCCGTTCTTGTACATGTCGGTGACGAAGGTCAGACCCTTGATCCAGCCGGCATCGGCGAAGGTCGAGGTGCCGTCTTCCTTGAAGAAGGTGTTGTCGCCATTGGCGATCGCGCCGAACATGACCCAGCCGTTCAGGCCGCCGGGGCCGCCGCGCAGGCAGTAGCCCGACTTGCCCGGCAGCGCCGAGACCTTCTTGGCGGCTTCCTCGAACTCGACCAGCGTCTTCGGAATTTCCGTTACGCCGGCCTGTTCGAACAGCTTCTTGTTGTAGAACATCGCGCGCAGATAGAAGCCGTAAGGCAGCATGTAGGCGGTGTCCTTGACCGAGCGGCCGAGCTCCAGCGCGCGGTCGTTCAGGTCGGAAGCCTCATCCCACTTGGCGATGTAGGGCTCGAGGTTTTCGAGCATGCCGCGATTGGCATAGAGCGAGAGCCAGGTGTCCGGCATCTCCATGACGTCGGGCGTCTCGCCGGCGGCGACCATGGTCGCGAACTTCTCGAAGGCCTGGCCCCAGGGCAGCGAGATGATCTCGACCGTGGTGCCGGGGTTGGCGGCCTCGAAGGTCTTGACGATGCCCTTGAGCGTCTCGGTGCGCTCCGGGCTGGTGATCACTTCGACCAGCTTCAGCTTGGTATCGGCAAGCGCCGAACCGGCGAGCAGCGCCGTCATGACGGCGGCTGCGGCGATCTTCTTGAACATTATGGTCTCCCTCTTCTTGTTAACTGCAGTGCTTACGCTCGCCGGGCGGATTCGATGGCCGCGGCGAGATCGTTCCAGAGCGCGTCGGCCCCCTCGAGGCCGACATGCAGACGAACCATGTTGGCGCTAACGCCGAAGTCGATTGCCGAATTGGGGCCGGCGGCCTGGACGCGGACGACCTGCGCCGGCACCACGAGGCTTTCATGCCCGCCCCAGCTGACGCCGATCTTGAACAGGCCGAGCGCGTCGGTGAACCTGGCGATGTCGACGGCGCCCTCGCGGAAGGTGAACGAGAACAGGCCCGACGTGCCGGAAAGGCCGGCCGGCAGCGCGTTGCCGAGGCCGGGATGCTCGACCGAGGCGACGGCGTCGTGGTCGAGCAGGCGGCGCGCGACATGCAGCGCGGCCGCTTCATGCGCCTTCATGCGGATCGGCAGGGTGCGCAGGCCGCGGATCAGCAGCCAGGCGTCGAAGGGCGACAGCTTGCCGCCGAGATAGGGCAGCGTGCCGGAGCGGATCTTGCCGATCAGTTCCTTGGAGCCGACGACGATGCCGGCGACGACGTCGCTGTGGCCGCCGAGATATTTGGATGCCGAATGCAGGACGAGGTCGACGCCGAGCTTGATCGGCTGCTGGAACACGGGCGAGGCCCAGCTGTTGTCGATCGCGGTCAGGACGCCGTGGCGCCTGGCCATGGCCGCCAGCGCCTGGACGTCATGCGTCTCCATCGTCCAGCTGGTCGGGCTCTCCATGTAGAAGAGCGTGGCGCCCGGCAGGGCTGCCTCGACCGCCGCCTCGTCGCGGCCGTCGACATAGGTGACGGAAACGCCGTAGCGCGCGAGCAGCGTTTCGAACAGGCGGTAGGCGTCGGGATAGACGTGGCGCACGCAGACGACGCGGTCGCCCGGCTTGACGAAGGTGATCACGGTCGACGAGATCGCCGCCATGCCGCTGCCGAAGGCGAGGCCGTCCTCGGCGCCTTCCATGGCCGCGACCTTCTCCTCGAAGATGCGCACGGTCGGGTTCAGGCCGCGGCTGTAGGTCGGGCGAACCTTGAGGCCCTTATAGGTCTCCTCCATCTCGGCATAGGACGAGAAGGTGAAGAGCGAGGTCTGCACGATCGGCGGCACCACCGCGTCATAGGCGTTGACGTCGTCATGGGCGGCGATGAGGGACGCGTGGTCGAAGGCCGCGGTGAAGTCGTTCATTTCGATACCTTGTGCATGGTCTGGGCGGTGTCCTGCGACATCTCCCGGATGTCTTCCTCGACGATCTCCAGGATCGTCAGGGTCTCTCTGCGGGCGCGGTCGGCGTCCTGGGCCGCGATCGCCTCGAACAGCGTGCGGTGGAAGGGAAAGGAACGGCCGGCAAAGTCCGGCCGGTCGAAGGGCTTGGTCCAGAAGCGCTCGAAGGCCTCGCGCATCTGCTCCAGCAACTGCCCGAACATCGGATTGTGCGAGGCGTCATAGACGGAGAGATGGAAGGCGAGGTCGTACTTGCCCGAGGTGCCCTCGGCGAGATGGACCTTCTCCATCGCCTCGAGCTTTTCCTCGATGATGTCGAGATCGGCCTGGGTCCGCCGCAGCGCCGCCAGCGCACCGGCCTCCGCCTCCAGCCCGCGCCGGATGTCGAGCGTCGCCAGCAGGCCCTCGCGCAGCGTGCCGGCATCGATCGAGAGCGGCATGTGGATGGTGTCGGAGGAGATGCCGCGCAGCAGATAGGTGCCGCTGCCTTTTCGCGATTCGACGACGCCGAGCGCCTGGAACTGGCGGATCACCTCGCGCACCGTCGAGCGGCCGACGGCCAGCGACTGCATCAGCTCGCGCTCGGTCGGCAGGCGCTCTCCCGGCTTCAGGTTGGACTGCGCGATATAGTCGGCCAACGCCTTCATGACGGTGCCGGCGCGGTCGGAGGCGGGCAGCGGCGACAGGCCGGGAACGGAAAGCGTCATGCCGGCACCGCCTGCGGCGCAAGGCTCTCGGCATCAACAACCCGGCTCGTCTGGATCACGCGCTCATCCCGTTGCCACGCCCGAAGGCTTCCCAAAATTGGTCTGACATCTGATCATTTCTACAATGCTGTCATTTCGTCAAGGGCAGGATTTTCGGCAGCTTGATGCCTGTTTGGGCAGGGGCATGGGTCGCACAACCCTGCGGTGCCGGCCGGCGGGGGCACAAAATTCCGGCCAAGCCGGCAAAGCTGTCTGATTCTGCGGCTTCTGGCGGGGGCCGTGACCTGCTAGCCTCGTTTCGCGCATGTTGCGCTGGGCGGACGAGCATGAGCGACAAGCCGGACCTTCAGATCACGCCGACGCGCTTCGAGATGGAGGTCGACGGCCATGTTGCCTTCATCCTCTACCGGATGCAGGGCGACGTCATCGAACTGGTGCACACCGAGGTGCCGGCCGAACTCGGCGGCCGCGGCATCGGCACGCAGCTGGTGCGCGCCGTGCTCGACAACATCCGCGCCCGCGGCGCCAAGCTGCACCCGCTCTGCCCCTTCGTGCACGCCTATATCGCGCGCCATCCCGAATATGCCGATCTCGTCACCGACTGAATCCAGCTGACCGGAGACACGCATGCCATCCTTCGATGCCATCATCATCGGCACCGGCCAGGCCGGGTCGCCGCTTGCCGGCCGGCTGACAGAGGCCGGCATGAAAGTCGCCATCATCGAGCGCAACCTTTTCGGCGGCACCTGCGTCAACACCGGCTGCACCCCGACCAAGACGCTCGTCGCCAGCGCCAAGACGGCGCAGATGGCGCGCCGTGCGGCCGATTACGGCGTCCTCCTCGACGGCCCGGTCAAAATCGACATGAAGAAGGTCAAGGCGCGCGCCGACAGCGTCTCCGGTGCGTCGCGCGACGGCATCGGAACCTGGCTCGACGGCATGGCCAACTGCACCGTCTATCGCGGCCACGCCCGCTTCCTGGATGCCAGGCGCGTGCAGGTCGGGGACGACGTGCTCTCGGCCGACAAGATCTTCATCAATGTCGGCGGCCGCGCCACCCTGCCGGAGATTCCGGGGCTCGCCTCCGTGCCCCACCTCACTAACAGCACGATCCTCGACCTCGATGTCGTTCCCGATCACCTGCTGATCATTGGCGGCAGCTATATCGGGCTGGAATTCGCGCAGATCTATCGCCGCTTCGGGGCCAAGGTGACGGTGTTCGAAACCGGACCCCACCTGATTCGCCGCGAGGACGAGGATATTTCGCGCGCGGTGGCGGAGATCCTGACCGCCGAGGGGATCGACATCGTCACCGGCGCCGCCAACCTCTCGGTCAGCCGGGCGACCAACGGTTCCGGCAGCATCGCGCTCAGCCATGACGGCCCGAACGGGCTGCAGGCCGTCGGCGGTTCGCACCTGCTCGTCGCCACAGGCCGCCGTCCCAACACCGATGATCTCGACGCGGAAAAGGCCGGGATCGCGCTCGACGCGCATGGCTACATCATCGTCGACGACGCGCTCCGCACCAATGTCGACGGCATCTGGGCGATGGGCGATTGCAACGGCAAGGGCGCCTTCACCCACACCGCCTATAACGACTTCGAGATCGTCGCCGCCAACCTGCTCGACAACGACCCGCGCCGCGTCAGCGACCGCATCCCGGTCTATGCGCTTTATATCGATCCGCCGCTCGGCCGCGTCGGGCTGACCGAGACCGAGGCGAAGAAGACCGGCCGGAATATCGTGGTTTCGACCCGGCCGATGGCCCGCGTCAGCCGGGCGATTGAAAAGGGCGAAACGCAGGGTTTCATGAAGATTGTCGCCGACGCCGACAGCGGCGAGATTCTCGGCGCGGCGCTGCTTGGAACCGGCTGCGACGAGGTTGTGCATTCGCTGATCGACGTCATGTATGCCAAGCGCCCGTATGAACAAGTTCGTCGCGGTGTCCACATTCACCCGACGGTTTCGGAACTGCTTCCGACCATGATGGCCGAGTTCCACCCGGCCTGACGTCACCGTCGCCACCCTTTCCCAGGGTTGCAGAGATCGGCCTTGGCTGACGGGCGGTAGTGGCGCGAGGGCCTATGTATGGTAAATGTTAAGGATAGTCTCATAGAGACAGGAGCGTATTGGCCGAAGTAGCGTTCCGGCGATGTGTATGGGTGTAGTACCGTTGAAAGTCTCTCTTCTCCCGCCGCGCGGCAAACGTTTGCGGCGCCGGTTGCACCAGACTCTCGCCTCGGCCCTTGTGCTGGTTATGGTGGGCTCGTCGGCGGGCTACGCGCAGGATGGCGGGTTTTTCAGCGGAATCCGGTCGTTCTTTGGCAAGACCAAGGAAGAGCCGGTCGCCGACGCCGTCCCGTACAAGCCGACGATCAATGTCATCGATGCCCCGCGTTCGCTGCGCAAGGCGATCACCGCCGCCTCCAATCTTGAGTCGATGAAGAAGTCGCCGCCTTCCGGCGCGGCCGGGCTGCTTCGCCGCGCGCGCTCCGACATCGACCAGATCACCGCCGCGCTCTATACGAATGGCTATTATGCCGGCTCCATCCGCATCACCATCGCCGGCCGCGATATTGACGCGCCCGATATCCTGCAGGTGATCGAGGCGGCGCGTCCGGCCGGGCCGGTGCCCGTCCAGGTCGACGTCACCACGGGGCCGCTGTTCCATTTCGGCGAGATCTCGCTGGTCGACGCCGATCGTCGCCGGCCGCTCGCCATGGCGCCGACGCTGAAGAGCCTGCGCCTGCTGCCCGGCGACGAGGCGAAGTCGTCGACCATCCTCGACGCCGAGGGCCGGATCGCCGAATTCTACCGCAAGGAAGGCCACGCCTTCGCCAAGGTGGTCGACAAGGACGTGGTCGCCGACCATGCCAGTAACCTCGTCAACGTCACCTATGTCGTCAGCCCGGGCCCCGCCGTGGCCTTCGGCCAGGTCACCGTCTCCGGCACGGAGAAGGTGCGGCCGTCCTTCGTCCAGGAGCGGGTGCGCATCATTCCCGGCGAGATGTTCTCGCCGCAGCGCCTGGCCGACACGCGCAAGTCTCTGCTGAAATACGAGGCGTTTTCCGGTGTTCGCGTCGTGGAGGGCACCAAGCTCGACGCCAATGGCCGCCTGCCGGTCGATGTCGAGGTGACCGAGCGCAAGCCGCGCTATGTCGGCTTCGGCGCCAAATATTCCTCGACCGACGGCTCGTCGATTAATGCCTTCTGGGGCCATCGCAACCTGTTCGGCGGCGCCGAGACGCTGCGCCTCGACGGCCAGCTCTCGTGGTTCGGCGGCAAGTCCGAGGCGGTGCCCGACGCCAATCCGTTCGGCTACCGCTTCGCCGCCACCTTCGGCAAGCCCGGCATCTGGACGCCGATCGACGATCTTGTTGCCCAGGCGGCGGTCCTGCGCGAGGTGACCGACGCTTATGTCCGCGAGGGCGTGACCTTCACGGGCGGCGTTCGCCGCAACTATAGCGACCAGTTCTCGGTCCAGGTTGGCCTCGATCTCGAGCAGTCGCACGTCCAGGACACCAACGGCTCGCGCGATGACACCATCGTCGGCGTGCCGGTCGACGTCGCCTACGACACCACCGACAATGCACTTGATCCCTCCAAGGGCATCCGCGCCAGCGGTACCTTCGAGCCTTTCGCCTATCTCGGCCAGGCCAGCGCCGGCCCGATGATGTTCAAGGGTTCGCTGGCGGCCTATCGCGCCTTTGACGAGGACAAGCGCTATATCCTCGCCGGCAAGATCTCGGCCGGCACGATCTTCGGGGCCGACCTGCTCGACGTGCCCCCGCAGCGCCGCTTCTATGTCGGCGGCGGGGGCTCGCTGCGCGGCTATGATTACCAGTCGGCCAGCCCGCGCAATGCCCAGGGCGACATCATCGGCGGCCTCAGCTTCGTCACCGCCTCGGTCGAGGCGCGCGTCAAGATCACCGACACGATCGGCCTCGTGCCGTTCGTCGACATCGGCGCCGCTTCGGAAGGCTCGGTGCCGGATCTGGGCGACCTGCGCTATGCCGCGGGCCTCGGTCTGCGCTATTATACCGGCATCGGACCCGTCCGGCTCGATGTCGCCATTCCGCTCAATCCCGAGCCCGGCGATGCCGGGTACGGCGTCTATATCAGCCTTGGACAATCCTTCTGATGCCCCGCGCCCTCACCATCCTGCGCTGGCTCGGCGTCGGTTTCATCGCCGTCCTGATCACGCTCGTCGCCCTGTTCGGTTTCCTGCAGACCGGTCCCGGCCTGCGCATGCTCGCCAGCGTCGGCAGCAAGCTTGCCAGCAGTGACGGGCTGACCGTCCGCATCGAAGGCATTTCCGGCTTCGTGCCGTCCGACATGAGCGTCGCGCGCATCGACGTCGCCGACGCCACGGGTCCGTTCGCCCAGATCGAGAATTTGCGTCTCGCCTGGCACCCGATGTCGCTGCTTTCCGGCAAGGTGGCGATCAGCGATCTCGCCGCCGACCGGGTCGCGGTCTCCCGCAAGCCCGTTCTGCCGCCCTCCACCTCGACGTCGTCCAGCAACGGCCTGCCGTTCATCCGCGTCGCGCTCGATCAGCTCGATATCGCCCGGATCGACATTGGCGAGCCCGTGCTCGGCATGGCGGCGGTTCTCCGCCTGCAGGCCTCCGCCCGCCTGGTCGACCCGGCCGAGGGGCTGGCGCTCGACTTCGCGCTGGTGCGCGAGGATGCGCCCGGCGAGATCAAGGGCCGCGCCCGCTATGCGCCGGGCGACGGCACGGATTCGCTCTATCTCGACGTCACCGCCAGCGAGCCGGCCGGCGGCCTGGTCGCACGGCTGGCGCAGATCGAGGGCCTTCCCGCCCTGTCGCTTTCGGTCAAGGGCAACGCGCCGCTCGACAATTGGGACGGCCGCATCGCACTCGACGCGGGCGCCGCCGGCCATCTCGGCGGCACGGCTGCCGTCAAGCAGGTCGAGAATGGCCGCCGCGTCATGCTCGATCTCGCCGGCGAGATCGCCGGCCTGGTGCCGGCCGATATCCGGCCGCTGTTCAGCGGGCAGACGACGCTGATGGGGTCGGCCATTGTCGGGCCGGAAGGGCGCATCGCGCTGGAGGGGCTGAACGCCACCGCCGCCGGCTTCGGCCTGGCGCTGGTCGGAAAGCTCGACACCTCCGCCAGGACCGCCGATCTGAAGCTCGATCTGGTGGGCGGCGACCCGTCCCATTTCGCCGCCTTCGCGCCGGGCGTCACCTGGTCCGGCTGGCGCCTGAACGCCGCCGTGACGGGCGCGTTCGCCTCGCCCTCGGTCGATGCGACGCTGACCGCCCAGAACCTTTCCGGCGCCGGCTATGGCGCCGCCGATATCAGCCTCGTCGCCAAGACCACCCCGGCCGCGGGCGGGCTCGCCTTCACCGTCGATGGCAATGCCGCCGGCCTGAGCGCCGAGGATCCGAAGGTTGCCGCCGCCCTCGGCAAGACCGCGAAGCTCACCGCCGCCGGTTCGCTCGGCGAAGCCGGCCCCGTGCTGACCGACGCCAAGGTCACGCTGGAGCCGCTCGATCTCGCCTTCACCGGCACGGCGGCGCCGAAATCGGTCCAGGGCGCGCTGCGCCTCGACCGGCTCAAACTCGCCGCCTTCTCCGGGCTTGCCGGCCGGCCGCTTTCGGGCAGCGCCGTGCTCGACGCCAGGATCGACGCTGACCCCTCGACCCGTCGCATCGCGCTCGAGCTCGACGGCTCGTCCAAGGCGATCACCACGGGCATCGCCCAGGTCGATGATTTCTTCGCCGGCGAGAGCCGGATCAAGGGCGCGGTGTCGCTGGCCGAGGATGGCCGCATCGCCGTCAACGGGCTGACGCTCGCCGCCAAGGGCCTCGACGTCGCGGTCGATGGCGGCATCGAGAAATCCGCCGCCGACCTGACCGCGCGGGTCAAGCTCGCCAATCTGAAGCAGTTCGATCCCCGCATCTCCGGGGCTGCCAATGCCGACCTCCGCTTCACCGGCGGGCTCGATGCGCTCGGCCTCACCGGCAAGGTCTCGATTCCGTCCGGCGTCGCCATGGACAAGCCGATCGAGAACCTGACGCTTTCGGTCGATCTCACTGACCTGACGGGCCGCCCGGGCGGCACGGTGGCGCTCGACGGCAAGCTGGCCGGCAAGCCCGCCAAGGGCGGCGCGAGGCTGACCTCGCTTGCCGATGGCGGCCGCCGCCTCGATGATCTCGACCTGGCGATCGGCGGCGTCCGCGCCAAGGGCGCGGCGGCGCTGGCCGCTTCCGGCCTGATCGACGGCAAGATCACCATCGCCGCCTCCAACCTCGCCGACCTCTCGGCGCTGATCCTGACCGACATCGCCGGCAAGCTGGATGCGACCGTCGTGCTCGATGCCTCGAACGGCGCCCAGCGCGTCGCGATCGACGCCAAGGCGCAGGGCATCGACGTCGCCGGCAACCGGGTCGACCGGGCCGACATCAACGCCCGTATCGCGGATCTTTTCGGCACACCGGTGATCGACGGCAAGGCCGTGCTCGGCGGCGTCCGCGCCGGCGGCCAGGTCATCGAGAGCGCCACCGTGACGGCGAAGAGCGCCGGCACCGCTACCGACGTGACGCTCGACACCGCGCTGCTCGGCTCCAGCATCAACGGCAAGGCGCGCATCTCGCCCGCCGGCGCCGACACCAATATCCGCCTCGATGCGCTGAAGATCGCCCGCGCCGGCACCAATGTCACGCTGTCGGCGCCGTCCAACATCACCATCGCCAAGGGCGGCGTCTCGATCGACCGGCTGGCGCTGGCGACCGGAGACGGCCGCGCCACGATCAGCGGCAAGGCCGGCGAAACGCTCGACCTGAATGTCGACCTCCGCAACCTGCCGCTGTCGCTGGCCTCGCTCGCCGCGCCGACGCTCGACATGCGCGGCACGCTGAGCGGCACGGCGCGCATCACCGGCAAGGCGACCGCGCCGGCGGGCGATTACGATCTCAAGGTGGCAAAACTCACCAATGCCGACATCGCCCGCGCCGGCCTCGGCCCGTTCGACATTTCCGCGCGCGGAAAACTGGGCGGCGGCCGCGTCGGCGTCCAGGCGACCATCAACGCGCCTTCGGTTTCCGGCCTGACGATCAACGGCTCGGTGCCGATCGCCGCTGGCGACCTGGACCTGAAGATCAAGGGCGCCATCGATCTCGCCATCGCCAATACCGCGCTTGCCACCTCCGGCGGCAATCTGCGCGGCAAGGCGGTGGTCGATGCGGCGCTTGGCGGCCCGACCTCGGCGCCGCGCGCTTCCGGCTCCATCCGCGTCTCGGGCGCCAGCTACAACGACTCGCTGAACGGCATCTCGCTTTCCAACATCGAAGCGGTGCTGACCGGTTCCGACCGCGCGGTCACGGTATCGTCCTTCTCGGCCCAGACGGTCCAGGGCGGTCGCATCGTCGGCAAGGGCAACATCGCGCTCGACCCGGTACAGGGCTTCCCGGCCGCCGTCGAGATGACGCTGCAAAAGGCGACGCTGGTCTCCAGCGACCTGATGCGCCTGGTTGCCGACGGCAAGATCAACATCCAGGGCCCGGTCGCGACACGGCCGAAGATCGCCGGCCAGATCAATGTCCGCAGCCTCGACATCAACATCCCGGACAAGATTTCGGGCGGCATCGATCCGCTCGAGGTGCGCCACGTCAATACCGGCGGCAAGCCGCAGGTAAAGGGCGGCATCCGCGCCCAGGCGCAGAACCGCGCCAACGCCACGGCCAAGAAGAAGGCCAAGGCACCGAGCCCGTTCGTCGCCGATCTGGACCTCAAGGTCTCGGCCCCCAATGGCGTGTTCGTGCGCGGCATGGGCATGGACGCGGAATTCGGCGGCGACCTGACGCTGCGCGGCACCACGGCCGACATGATCACGCTGGGCGGCTTCAACCTGCGGCGCGGGCGCTTCAGCGTTGTCGGCCGCCAACTCACCTTCACCGAGGGCACCATCACCTTCAATGGCAGCCTCGATCCGGAGCTGAACTTCAAGGCCGACACGTCGGGCGGCGACGTCGTCGCCAGCATCATCATCGCCGGCAATGCCTCGGCGCCGGAGGTGAGCTTCACCTCGACGCCGACCCTGCCGCAGGACGAGGTGATCGCCCGGCTGCTGTTCGGCCGCTCGATCAGCACGCTGACCGCCGGCCAGGCGCTGCAGGTGGCGCAGACGGTGGCGCAGTTCTCTGGCGGCGGACCAGGCGTGGTCGATTCGATCCGCCGCTCGCTCGGCGTCGATGCGCTCAACATCGGCACGGATTCGACCGGCAAGGGCGGCCAGATCGGCGCCGGCAAGCGGTTGAACGACAAGATCTATGTCGGCGTCCAGCAGGGTACGACGCCGGATTCGAGCAAGGTCACGGTCGATGTCGACGTGACCCGCAACATCCGCATCCAGGGCGCCGCCGGCGCCGACGGCTCGAACGAGCTCGGCATCGGCGCGCAGTGGGATTATTGAGGGGCTACTTCACCTCTCCTTAGGGGAGACTTTCGCAGAACATCGCTGAAACGCGAGATCCGGGATCACTCGGGCGTCATCCCGGCGAAGGCCGGGATCCAGACCCACAGTCTTGTCGGAGGAAGGCTGGTCAACTCTTGCTGGGTCGGTGTTCATGGGCCCCGGCCTTCGCCGGGGCGACGTGCTTCATGTCTGCAGCCTGTCGGTCTGTCTTCAAGGTTGCGTTCATTCTCCCTCAGGGAGAGGTGAGCGCCCGGCCGAAACCCTCGCCCGCCTGCGGGAGAGGGCAGGGTGAGCGACTTGCCTTTACCCAGGGAACAGCGTCAAGCCGCCATCGACGCGGATCACCTGGCCGTTGATGAACTTCGAGCCCGGGCCCGCGAGGAACGCCACGGCGTCGGCGATCTCGGACGGCTCGGCGTAGCGGTTGAACGACTTGCCCGACGAATCCATCTTCACTGGGTCGACGACGCGGGTCGCCTGGAAGCGGGCCGATTTGGTCGGTCCGGGGCTCACCGCGTTGATCCGAACGCCCTCTTCATAGAGCTCCTTGGCGAGGCAGCGCGTGTAGTGCACCACGGCCGCTTTCAGCGTCGAATAGACGACTTCCGGCGAGCAGCCCATATGCGCCGCCGCCGAGGCGATGTTGATCACCGAGCCGCTGCCCGCCGCCACCATCGCCGGCACGAAGGCCTGGCAGACCAGCATGGTGCCGATCAGATTGTTGTTGGTGAGGACGGTGATGTCCTCGAACGAGATGTGGAGCGCGTCGTTCGGCTTCGGCTTGTTGCCGGAGGCGCCGATATCGCCGCCGGCGCAATTGACCAGCACGTTGACCGTGCCGAGCTTGGCCTCGATTTCTTCCTTCATCTTCTGGACGGCGGCGGGGTCGCCGATATTGCCGGTGACGGCGACGGTGCGCACGCCATGCTTGGCGATCTCGGCGGCGACTTCACCCAAATCCTTCGCCTCGCCGTACTTGGCCGGTCCCGTCCATTCGAGATCGTGGATCGCGACGTCGGCGCCGAGGCTCGCCAGCTTCTCGGCCATGGTGCGGCCCAGGCCACGGCCCGAGCCGGTGACGAAGATGATCTTTCCGGCGAGTTCCTTGCTCATTCGCGAGCTCCTTTATGTGCGAGGGTCTGATCTTTACCTCTCCCTGAGGGAGAGGTCGGCTCGAAGAGGGTTTAGGGAATTCTCCGGGTGAGGCCGTGAACCCTCACCCGCCGCCCTGCGGGCGTCGATCTCTCCCTCAGGGAGAGGTGAAAGACCTTCCGATGGTTCACGGCATGACGCCGAGCGAGCGCATGTTGGCGACGCTCCTGCGGATCATGTCGAGTTCGTACGCGACGAGCGCACCATCCTCGCCGCGCTCCCAGGGGGTGCGGTAGTCGGCGTCGTCGGGGAGGCGATTGCGCCGCGCCGCGAGCAGGCAGGCGGCGAGCGAGCGGGCGCTACGCTGCGCATAGCCGTTCCACCAGTCCGGCGTCAGCAGGCGCACATGCCGCACGTCGAGCGCGCCGGGCTCCAGCACGGCGGTCAATGTCGGGTGATGTTCGGCCAGAATGGCGAGCACCTCGGCGAACGGCACGACGCCGTCGCCGATCGCGCAGCGGACGAGGCGAAAACCCTCATCGGTGAACTGGACGTTGTAGTCCTTGAGGTGGACGTGCCGGACCCAAGGGGCGACGCGGCGGGTGAAATCGAGCGGCGCCTCGCCGACGGGGAGCGTGTTGCCGGTGTCGTAGCAAATGCCGACGGCGGGACCCGCCTCCTCGCAGAGCGCGACCAACTCGTCGCTGGTGAAATCCTGATGGTTCTCGATCACCAGCGTTCGGCCTTCGGCCTCGGCGCGCGGGGCATAGAGCGCCAGCGCTGCGTGCACGCCGCGCACCAGCTCGTGCCACTTTTCGCCCCAAGCGTTGCGGTCGCCGCAGAGCACCGAGGTCAGGCAAACGCGGATCAGCTTGGCATCCAGCCGCTCGGCCGAGCGGAACGCGCTGTCGAGCGGGCCGTGGTTCAGGCCGCTGCTGATCACCGGCGTCATGCCGAGCGAGGCAAGCCGCGCCTTCAGCGCCGCGACCTCGCCATCGTCGAGCCGCGCGATCCAGGGCTCGAAGATCTCCAGCGTCTTCGCGCCAACCTCTTCGGCCAGTTCGATGAAACCTTCAAGGCCGCGTCCTTCCGGATTGGCGCGCGGCGTGCCGTGTCCCTGCAGGCCGAGATAGTAGGTCAATCCATACGGGTTCAGTCCGACTTGCAGCATGGCATTTCCAATCTGCCGAAGGGTTTTGCGGGCGGCGCTAGATCAGGCCGCCATCGACGATGATGGATTGCTTGGTGATCATCCGGCTGTCGTCGGCGCCGAGGAAAAGCACGGTGCGGGCGATCTCGTCGCCCAGCAGCACCTTTTGGATGCATTGCCGGCTCACTAGCGCGTCGACGCTTTCCGGCGTCGGATACCAGAGCGCGTGCTGCTTCTCGGTCATCACCGCGCCGGGCTCGATCGCGTTGACGCGGATGTTGTCGGGACCGAAGGCGCGCGCGAGACTGCGCGTCAGCCCGAGCACCGCCGCCTTGGCCGTGGTGTAGGCCGGCATGTTCGGCGCGCCGCCGCGCCAGGCGATCGACGAGAAGTTGATGATCGAACCAAAGCCAAGCAACTGCATCTGCGGCCGTACGGCTTGGGCGGTGAAGAATTGCGGGCGCAGATTGATCGCCTGCGCCCAGTCCCAATATTCCTCGGTCACCGCGTCGATCTCGTGCCGGTCGTCATTGGCGGCATTGTTGACCAGCACGCCGATCGGCCCGAGCGCGCGCCCGACCTCGGCGATCACCGCCTGCGTCGCGGCGGTGTCGGTCAGGTCGCATCGGTAGAAGCGGGGCTTGTGTTCCGCGCCGGCGAGTTCTTCGGCAAGTGCCGCGCCGGCATCCGCCTGGATATCGACGAAGGCGACTTTCGCGCCGGTGCCGGCAAAGGCGCGGACGATGTCCGCGCCGATGCCGGAGGCGCCGCCGGTCACAAACACGACGCGCCCGGAAAGGCTTGGGTAGTTGGCAAAGGTCATGGAGGCTGGCCCGTCGGCTGCGCGGCTAGATGAGGTTGCGGGTGACGGGGTCGAACAGGCAGGCATGCGACATGTCGATGCCCAGCGTGATCGTCTCGCCCATGCGCGGCGCCTCGTCCGGGTCGAAGCGGCCGGTGACTTCCAGCTCGCCGAAGCGCATCAGCCCGATGGTCTCGGCGCCGGTCGGCTCGACCATCTCGACCGGCGCGTCGACGCTGGCGATGCTCTTCTTGCTGGCCTTCAGCTCGTGCGAATAGCGGAAGATGTGCTCGGGCCGGACGCCGAGGATGACGTCGCGGCCCGCCGCGCCCGGCGAGATGCCGTCCTGCAGCGTCAACACCGCCGTGCCACCCGTCGCCTTGATCGAAACCGCCGGTTTGCCCTCGGCGTCGGTGGTGAGCGTCGCGGGGATGAAGTTCATCGCCGGCGAGCCCATGAAGCCGGCGACGAACATGTTGGCCGGGCGGTCATAGACCACCTGCGGCTCGTCGAACTGCTGCACCTGGCCCTGGTGCATCACGGCGATGCGCGAGGCGAGCGTCATCGCCTCGACCTGGTCATGCGTGACATAGACCGTGGTCTTGCCGACGCGGTGGTGCAGCTTCTTGATCTCGGTGCGCATGTCGACGCGCAGCTTGGCGTCGAGGTTGGAAAGCGGCTCGTCGAAAAGGAACAGCTTGGGGTCGCGCACCAGGGCGCGGCCCATGGCCACGCGCTGGCGCTGGCCGCCGGAAAGCTGGCCGGGCTTGCGCTTCAGCAGTGGCTCGATCTGCAGCAGCGCCGCGACGCGCTTCACCGCCTCGTCGCGCTGCGGCTTCGGCACGCCGCGGCTTTCCATGCCGAAGGTGATGTTCTCGCGCACGGTCATGGTCGGATAGAGCGCGTAGGACTGGAACACCATGGCGATGTCGCGGTCCTTCGGTGCCACCGAATTGACCAGCCGGTCGCCGATGCGGATCTCGCCCTCGGAGACGCTTTCGAGCCCGGCGATCATGGCGAGCAGGGTGGATTTCCCGCAGCCCGACGGCCCGACCAAGGCGATGAACTCGCCGGTCCGCGCCTCGATGTTGATGCCCTTCAGCACCTCGACGGCGCCGAAGCTCTTGCGCAGGTTGCGAATGGTCAGGGACGACATGCGAGCCTCATCGGATTGCAGCAAAGGTCGGGGGAGCGGGTCATCACTTGATCGCTCCCTGGGTGAGGCCCCGGACGAAATACTTGCCGCCGAGGAAGTAGACGAGCAGGGGCGGCAGCGCGCCGATCAGCACGGCGGCGCTCATCACGTCATAGGCGCGGACATTGGTGCCGCTGGCGGTCAGCGCCACGAGCGCGGCGGTGATCGGCTGTTCGCGGCCCGAGGTGAACACGACGCCGAACAGATATTCGTTCCAGATGCCGGTGAACTGCCAGATCACGGTGACGATCAGGATCGGCGGCGACAGCGGCAGGATGATCTTGCGGAAGATCCGCCAGAAGCCGGCGCCGTCGATGCGCGCCGCCTTGATCAGGTCGTCGGGAATCGAGACGTAGTAGTTGCGGCAGAACAGGGTGGTGAAGGAGATGCCCTGCACGACGTGGATCAGGATCAGCCCGTAGGTCGAATTGGTCAGCCCGACCTTGCCGAGCAGGAAGGCCCATGGCATCAGCGCGATCTGTCCCGGCATGAACACGCCGAGCAGCATCAGCGTGAACAGCACTTCCGAGCCCTTGAAGCGCCATTTCGACAGCACGTAGCCGTTCATCGCGCCGAGCAGGGTCGAGAGGATGGTGGCGGGCACCGCCATCCAGAGCGAGTTCAGGAAGTTGCGGCGCATGCCCTCGCAGGTGCCGCCGATACAATAGGTGCTCCAGGCTTCCGCCCAGGCCTTCAGCTGGAAGCTGCGCGGGAAGGCGATCAGGCCGTTCTGCGCGATCTCCGGCTGCTCGCGGAACGAGTTGAAGACGAGGATCAGCAGCGGCGCCAGGTAGATTACCGCGAAGATCGTGAGCAGCGCGTAGATGACCGTGCGGCTGACGAAGTGGCGGCGGGAGGCGGCGGCGGCTTCACGGTCATGGACCGCGGCGATGGTGGCGTCGGTCATGGACGGCTCTCCCGGCGATGGCGCCAGACCACGAACAGCGCGTAGGGCACCAGCACCACGGCAAGCGCGGCCAGCATCATCATGGCGGCGGCGGCGCCTTCACCGATCTGCCCGCGCTGGAACATCAGATCGTAGACATAGATGGCCGGGAAGGTGGTCGAGATGCCTGGGCCGCCGCGCGTCAGCGCCGCGACGAGATCGAAGGTCTTGATCGCGAACTGGATCTGCACCACGGCGACCGCCAGGAAGATCGGCGAGATGATCGGCAGGATCACCCGGCGATAGGTCCGGAAGGTCGAGGCGCCGTCGATCTGCGCCGCCTTGATCAGGTCCTGGTCGACCGAGCGAAGCCCGGCGAGGAACAGCGCCATGGCGAAGCCCGAGCTTTGCCAGATGCCGGTGATGATGATGGCGTAGATCGCCGTGCTGCGGTCGGAAGCCAGCGCGAAGTTGAAATCGGTCCAGCCGAGGCTGCGCACCAGCATCTGGATGCCGTCGGTCGGGTTGTAGAGCCAGCTCCAGACCGTGCCGGTGACGATGAAGGACACGGCGAGCGGATAGAGGAAGATGGTCCGCCAAATCGCCTCGCCGCGCACGCGCTGGTCGATCAGGATGGCGAGGAGGAGGCCGATGCCCATCGCGCCGACGATGTAGAAGGCGGAGAAGAAGAACAGATTGCTGTAGGCGATGTTCCAGCGCCGGTTGCTCCACAGCGAAACATAGTTGTCGAGACCGACAAAGCCGTAGCTCGGCAGCAAGGACGAGTTGGACAGCGAGATATACAGCGTCCAGATCGTGAAGACGAAGATGTAGACGAAGGACGCCGCAAGCGACGGCGCGAGAATGAGGATCGGCGAAATCCGGGTGATACGCTCCCGCCAGGTGGGGCCGGGCGCCGCCGACGCGGAATTCCGGCCGGCATCCATTGGAACTGTCGACATTGCTGGCCCTGTCCTTGTGAGCCGGATCCTGGGGACCCGGGCTTCTCACCGCTCGCCTCAAGAGAGAGGTCGGCTCGAAGAGCCGGGTGAGGGTTTAGGGAACCATCGGGGGAGGCCGCGAACCCTCACCCGCCAGCCATCGCTGTCGACCTCTCCCTTGGGGCGAGAGGTGAAGAATGGCGCAGGTGATGGAAGGGCGATGTAGCCTGACCAGGGAACCGGGCGCGACGCCGAGGCATCGCGCCCGGAAGCGCGGTTCGTTACATCTGGGCCTCGACGGCATCCGCGATCGCGGTCGCCGCCTGTTCGGGCGTCATGGCCGGCGTGTTCACGAACTCGGTGACCGTATCCATGATCGCGCCGCGATATTTCTGCGGAATGGTCATGTTGTGGGCCATCGAACGCACCAGCGTGCCAGCCTCGATCGAAGCCTGCAGGTCCTTCTGCGAAAGCTGCTGGCAGGGGTTGAAGCCGGTCGACAGGTCGACGTCCATGCGGGCCGGGATCGAGCCCTTGGCCTGGTTGAACGCGGTCTGGAACTCCGGCGACAGGATCGTCTTGGCGAGCAGCTGCTGGCCGGCGATGTAGTCGGGGTCCTTCTGCTTGAAGAACACGACGCTGTCGGCGTTCAGGATGAAGCCGGGCTTGCCCCAGTCGGTCGGCGCCTGGCTGCAGGTATAGTCGGTGCCTTCCTTGAAGCCGGCCGCGGTCAGCAGGCCGACGGTCCAGTCGCCCATGATGTGGAAGGCGGCGTCGCCGCGGCCAACCATCGCCGACATGGTGTCCCAGTCACGGCCGACCATGCCGGGATCCATGTATTTCGACGTCATCAGGCGGAGCTGGGTCAGGGCCTTGACCATGCCCTCGCTGCGCAGCGCGTCGACGTCGCCCTCGACCAGCGCCTTGCGGAACAGGTCGATGTCCTGGCCGTAGACGACCACTTCGAACACGGTCGAATCCGTCCAGTCGGCCGTCGAATGGGCGATGCAGATCTTGCCGGCGGCGACGACCTTCTCGCAGGCGGCGTTGAACTCGGCCCAGGTCTTCGGCACCGCCTCGACGCCGGCTTCCTTCAGCACCTTGGGCGAGGACCAAAGCCAGTTGATGCGGTGGATGTTCATCGGCGCGGCAACCCAGTTGCCGGTCGGCTTCATCACCGAGATCAGCTCGGGCGCAACGACCTTTTCCCAGCCTTCGGCGGCGGCGAGCTCGTCGAGATTGGCGGTCATGCCAGTGGCGTTCCACTCGGCGATCTCCGGGCCCTTGAGCTGGACGGCCGGCGGCGCATTGCCGGCGATCACGTCGGCGCGGAGCTTGGCGAGGGTGTTGGCGGTGTGGCCGGCGATCGAGGTCTGTTCCCACTTGCCGCCGGCGGCGGTGAACATCTCGCCCAGCTTGGCGACGGCGGCGGCGTCCGAGCCGGTCGCCCATTGATGCAGCAGGTTCGTCTTGGGCTCGGCAAGAGCCGTGCCGCTCAGGAGAGCAAAGGACAATAGCCCAGCGCTCACCTTCCAAGTGAAGGTCATGATTCCTCTCCCTAGGTGTCCCGCCCGATACTTACGATCGGTTTGCGCAGGTACTTGTTTTTATGGCTTTCAGTCCGTCTCCCCGTGATCTGACGCCGTATTTGTTCTATGATGAACTTATTAAGCTGTCAACGCGCCCGCAAAGTTCGCCAATGTTTGAAGCAAGACTAAAATCGTTCTTCGAGGATGCCGGCGACGGCACGCCTTCGGCGCGCGTCGTCCGCCTGCTGCGCGAGCGCGGCACGCTGAGCGCGACCGAAATCGTCAGGCTCACCGGCCTCGCCAAATCGACCGTCTCGATGACGCTCGCGGAGCTGCGCCGTTCGGACATCGTCATCGAGAAGGCTAGCAGCGAAACCGGTCGCGGCGCCAGCGTCGGCCGTCCCGCGACGGCGCTGATGCTCAATCCCAAGGTCGGCACCTGCGTCGGCGTGCTCTTCGGGCTGGAGGCGATCCAGCTGATCGTCGCCGATGTCTCGCATCGGGTGATCTCCGATCGCAAGGTCCAGATCGAGCCGGATTATTCGCCGGCCGAGGCGGCGGCGCTGACCCGTCGCCTGATCGACGAAGCCTATGAGGAGCATGGGCTCGCGCCGGAAGGGCGGCTCGGCGTCGGCGTGGCGGTCGCCGGCCCGATCAATCCCATCGACGGCCGCGTGCTGCGCGCCAGCGGCGTGCCGACCTGGGCCGGCACCGATATCCGCGCAACCTTCGGCCCGGTCCTGAAAAGCCCGATCTTCGCCGACAATGAGAGCAACTGCGCCGCGATCGCGGAGATGATGTGGGGCGCGGCGATCGGGGTGGAGGATTTCGTCTTCTTCAAGATCGACCTCGGCGTCGGCGGCGCGATCGTCAATCGTGGCCATGTCGTCCGGGGCATCGCCGGGTCTGCCGGCGAATTCGGCCATATGATGATCGATCCCGGCGGACCCCTGTGTCGCTGTGGCAATCGCGGCTGCCTGGAGCTCTATGCCAGCGCCCGCACGGCGCTCGCCGACACGGAAAGGCGGCTGGGGCGGCCTTTCGACATGGATGGGCTGGTCGCGCTGGCCCGCGGCGGCGACGAGCCGAGCCGGCGCCAGATCGCCGAGATGGGCGAGGCGGCCGGCAAGGGCCTCGCCATCATCGGCACGGCGATCAATCCGGCGCTGGTCGTGCTCGGCGGCCGGATGCCGCTGGCGGGCGACATGCTGCTCGGGCCGCTCTCGGAGAGCTTCGAGCGGCACACGCTGGTCAAGCGGGCCGAGATCGCGCCCGAAGCGAGGACCCGCTTCGTGCCGGGCGTGTTCACGGACAATGACGCGTGCCTCGGCGCGGTCGGCCTCGTGCTGCGCCATCATGGCCGGCCGGGCTGAGATTGCCGGGCGAATGCCGCAATCGCGGATGGAATTTGCAGCACTTCGTGCGAAAACGGGTTCATGCCGATCGATCGTACCCCTCCTTCGCCGCTCCGCACCGGATCGGCGCCGCCGGCAGAACGGACGGCCTACCAGCCGGCCGGGCAGAACCTCGTCCATGCCGCCGATCACAATCTGCGCGTGACGCTGGAGGCGCTGCGCCGGACCGGCCCGATGAGCCGGCTGGAACTCGCCCGGCTGACCGGATTGACCGTGCCCGGCATCACCAACATCGTGCGCCGCCTCGTCGCCGACGGGCTGGTCAGCGAGGGCTCGGACGAGGGGTCGCGCGCCAACCGTTTCGGCCTCGTCGCCGAGGGCGCCGTGTCGCTCGGCATCGACGTCTCGGACGGCATGGCGCGGCTGGTGGTAATCGACCTCGCCGGCCAGGTCGTGCTGCGCGACGAGCGGCCGGTGCGGGAAGGCGACACCGTCCGCGTCGTCATCGAGCTCGCTTCCGCGGCGCTGGAACGGCTGGCCGAGGGCACGGCGGCGCGGGTGATGGGCGTCGGCATCACGGCGCTGGATGGCGTCGACGAGATCCGCGCCGCGCTGGCGCCGCTGCCGGTCATCGTCGAACCCGACACCATCGCGGCAGCGCTGGGCGAGCGGCAGTTCGGGCAGGCCACGGCCGGCGACAGCTTCGTCTATGTCCTGCTCGGACCCTCGACCCGGGCCGGCATGATCATCGGCGGCTCGGTGTTCAACGGTGTCGACCAGCGGGCAGGGCTCGTCGGCGCGATGCGCACCGGCGAGGACGGCCGGTTGCTCGACGAGGTCGCCTCGACTACGGCGCTCGCCGGCATCGACACGCTCGATCCGGCCGACCCCGCTGTCGCGCGCTGGATCGAGGCGGTCACCGCGCATCTGATGGATTCGATCATCGCGATCTCCGCCTTCATCGCGCCGCGCGTCATCTTCATCGGCGGCCGCCTGCCGGCCGATCTTCTGGCGGCGCTGGTGTCGCGCCTCGCCCGGCAGCGCCAGGAGCGCATGATCGAGCCGACCCAGCCCTACTGGCTGCCGGAACTGGCACCGGGCTCGCTGTCCCGCGACGCCGTGTTGATGGGAATCGCCGCCATGCCGTTCTTGGAATTCCTGCTGCCCGATCCCCGCCGCCCGTTCAGGCCTTAGGAAAGCATCCGGGAGGGGGAGGCCTTCGGCTCCCTCCGTCGTCATCCCGGCGGAGGCCGGGATCCAGATGCGCCGTCGGCTCGCCAGAGGGCTCAGCCGTAGTTCACCAGGCCGGTGTTCATGGGCCCCGGCCTTCGCCGGGGCGATGCGTCCAGACCCTTACGCCGATGGCCCTTGCCCGCGCGCGAGCCGGCTGCCCGACCGCGTGTCGTCGCTGCGCAGCGGCGAGCGGGTCAACTGCGCGGGGTCGGCGGATTCAAGCCGCAGCGCATGCGACAGCGGCAGGGTGGCGGCGCCCAACGCTGCCGCGTCTTCCGAGCCGACGGCGCGGTGGATGCGCGGCGTCGGGCGGAGGTCGCGCGACAGCGCCTCGCGCACATAGCCGAGCAGCTCGTCGATGATCGTCACCGGAATGCGGCCGCCGATCAGCACCGCGTCGGGATTGATCAGCAGGCCGATGTCGATCGCCGCCTCGGCGATATGGCCGGCCGCCATGCGCAGCCATTGGGTCAAGAGCCGCTTGCCATGCGCGTCGAGCGTCAGAAGGTCCTGCGGCCGCTCGACGGCGATGCCGTGGCTGGCGAGATAATCGTAGAGGATGAACAGCGACACGACCTGGCCGAGCGGCTGCACGCGCTCGCCGGCCGGCGCATCCGGCAGCGTCACTGGCAGCCAGCCGATCTCGCCGCTAATGCCCGTGGTGCCGTGATAGCAGGCGCCGTCCAAAACCAGCCCGCCGCCGAGGCCGGAGCCGAAGAAGATATAGAAGAAGCTGCGGATCTCGACGCCGAGGCCATAGGTCAGCTCGCCGATCGCGGCCGCCGTCGCGTCATTGTCGATCAGGATCGGCTGGTCGGTGATGCGGGCGAAGCGCTCGCGCACGTCGACGCTGCGCCAGCTCTTGTAGGCCTCGGGCATGCCGATGAACGGGATTTCGCCGAGCCAGTCGGGAAAGGCGACGCCGATGCCGGCGAGGCGCGACTCGTCGATGGCGTGGCGGCGGCGGAACGTCTTCAGCGCTTCCTTCATCTCGGCAAAGAATTCGTCCGGCAGCATGTAGCGGACTTCGCGGTGGATGCGGTCGCGCACCGTGCCCAGGGCATCGACGGCGACGATGGTCAGATGGTCGCGGCCGAAGCCGACGCCGACCGCGAAACAGCCTTCCGGATTGATCTCCAACTCGATCGCCGGCTGGCCGCGCATGCCGTAGCGCCGGCGCGCCTCGACGACGAGGCCGTCATCGATCAGCTTTTCGGTGATGCGGGCGACGGCCTGCTTGCTGAGGCCGGACCGGGCGGCCAGTTCGGTGCGGGAAATCGGCGCATGCCAACGGATGGTGCGCAGGATCACCGCCTGGTTATGGCTCGCCGCCAGCCCGGAGTTCGAGCCGGCGAGGTCGCCTGGAGCCGTCTTGGATTTCATCGGGATGTCAGGACCGCCGGCGGAGATCATGGGTGACCGTCCGCCGGCGGATAGAGAGCAAGGGTGGCTCGCTTGTCAAGGATGGCGCAGGCCTAGCTTGGCTGGATAAGCCAGCTACGGACTTCGAACGGGTTGAGGTCCGGTCCGGCGGCGCGATCGACCGCTTCCTCCAGGATGTTGACCGGGTCGGAGAGCTGCCAGCCCTCCCGCGGCGCGATGTCGAGGCGGCCGCGCCCGCCGGCCGGTTCGTAGACCCGGAGCACCAGGGCGTTGCCGTCCTCGCTGGCCTTGAGACCGCCGAGGCCGGCAGGCATGCCGGAGACCGCGATCGGGGTCTGCACTCCGGTCGCGACGTCAGAAGCGCGGATGGCGAGCAGCGTCTGGTTGAGGTCGAGCGCTTCCTCGCGCACGCCGCCTTCATGCCAGGCACCGGCATGCGGCAGCAGGGAATAGACGAAGCTCTGCTCGCCCTCGTCCGCCAGCGGATCCGGATAGATCGGAGCGCGCAGCAGGCTGAGACCCAGCACATTGCCCTTGATGCTGTGGCCATACTTGCCGTTGTTGAGCAGCGCCACGCCGAAGCCGGTCTCCGACAGATCGGCGAAGCGATGCGCCGGCACCTCGAACTTCGCCTCGTCCCACGAGGTGTTGTTGTGGGTGGTGCGCCGGACGACGCCGAAGGCGCATTCGAAGGTGGCGAGATCTGAGCGGATATCGACGGGCGTCAGGGTCCGCAGCAGTACGCGGCGGTCATGCCAGTCGAGATCGGTCTGGATGTCGAGGCGCGGCGAGTTGGCGAACAGCTGCAGCGTCTGGGTGATGGTCGAGTCGCGGAACTTGCGCACGATCTGGATGGATGCGCGGTGCGGACCGGACTCGGTCACCTCCAGGCTTTCGAACGAAGTCAGTTCCTGGCCGTTCTTGACGTAATCGTCCTCAAGGTCCCAGGCGTCCCAGTTGCGGGGCTTGTCCATGGGATAGACCCAGAGCTGGTTGCCGCGACCGGCGAGCGCTTCGCGGCCGCTGCGCTTGTCGAACAGGCTAGCGATCGTGCCGTCGGCATTCAGCGTGACGCGGATCAGGCTGTTTTCGAGTTTCTGCTTCGAGACGCTGAGCCCGGCGGTCGGCGCGAGCGCCTTTTCGTCGAGCACGAGGATGCCGAGCGGCGGCACGATCGCGTCGAGCGCGATCGCCTGCCCGTCCAGTTCGACCCGGACGGGGCGGGCGTGCAAATCGGGATTGACGACGACGAGGGCGTTCTTCCCCTCGCCCTTCGGCAACTGGCCGACCAGCGCGGTCAAGCCCGCCTGCTGCGCGTCGAGGCCGGTTGCCAGCGCCTCGCCCAGTTCGCGCTCGGCATCCTCGTAGATCTCGCGGATGCCGGAGCCGGGCAGGATGTCGTGGAACTCGTTCTTGAGCACCTTGCGCCAGGCGAGCTCGAGGCTCTCCGGCCGGGCCCCGCCCAGCATATGCGCGAGCGAGGCGACCGTCTCGGCGGTGATCAGCGCGCGCTCGGCATGGCGGTGCAGGCGCTTTGTATGGCTCTGCGTCGTCAGCGTGGCGCGGTGCAGTTCGAGATAGATCTCGCCCTGCCAGACCGGGATCTCGGTGGCGGGAATGGCGTGCATGCGGGCATAGACGTCCTCGACGCGGACGGGCGACAGCGTCGGGATAGCCGGGAAATCGGCCAGCTGCGCCTGCCGCTCCAGCATTTCCGGCGTCACGCCGCCGCCGCCATCGCCATAGCCGACGGCGAGCAGGCTCTCGTCATGCAGCGTCTTGCCGCGGAAATTGCCCCAGGTGCCGAGGATCGCCTCCGGCTCGGTCGAGCCGTTATAGCCGCGCACCGGATTGTCGAAGGTGTGGGCGATGACCTGGCTGCCGTCGAGGCCTTCCCAGAAGAACAGATCATGCGGGAATTTGTTGGTCTCCGACCAGTTCACCTTGATGGTGAAGAAGGAGTCCATGCCGCCCTGCTGCAACAATTGCGGCAGCGCCGGCGAAAAGCCGAAGCAGTCCGGCAGCCAGCAGACGCGGTGGCGCACGCCGAACTTCTGCTCGAAATAGCGCTGGCCGTAGAGGATCTGGCGCACGAAGCTTTCGCCGGTCGGCATGTTGGTGTCGGGCTCGACCCACATGCCGCCAATGGTCTCCCACTGGCCGCTCTTCACCGCCGCGACGATCTCCTGGAACAGGGCGGGGTCGTCTTCCTCGATCTGCGCGTAATAGGCGGCGGTCGACTGGTTGAAGACGAAATCGGGGAAGCGCTCCATCAGCCGCAGCGCCGTGTTGAAGGTGCGGCGCGCCTTGCGGCGGGTCTCGTCATAGGGCCAGAGCCAGGCGAGATCGATATGGGCGTGGCCGGTGATGCCGAGCTTGCCCTGCTGCGGATAGCGCGCCTTCAGCTCCTTCAGCGCCGCGGTCAGATCCTTGAGCGCGCGCGAAACGCTGGCGCGGTGATCCTGGCGCAGCCCTTCCGGATTGGGCTTGAGCGGCGGCAATTGCCAGATCTTCTGCTGGCCGTGCTGCGGCGCCGTGCGGGCGACATAGTCCTGGGTCGCCGAGGGCCAGTCGAGCGCCGCGAAGGTGTTCTCGGCCGCCGTGATCAGATGCGGCACGACCTCATGCGCGCCGAGGAAATGGGCGGCTTCCGAAACCTGGCGCAGCAGCAGCGCCAGTTCGTGCACCGGCTGGTCGATCCAGGCGAGATGGGCGCGCGTCAGGCGCGGCTCGCGCACCGGCTCGCCGAAGGGCAGGCGGGCGACGGCATCGACATGGATCTCGAAGCGGCGGGCGGGAACCGGGAATTCCTGGTGGAACGGGTCGAGACCGAAGCGCTTTTCAGCACCGGAGCCGACCGGCGTCAGCGTGATCAGGCTTTCACCGCCGACATCGATCAGGAGGCGCACATCCTCGAGCGCCCAATGCTCGGGCACCGAGGCTTCCGTGTCGAAGGTGACGGTGCCGTCCTTTTTGGGCCAGAAGCCGCCCATGGCGATCGGCGCGCCCTCGAACTGCCAGTTTTCGACCGCGAGCGTCTCGCGCTCGCGCCAGAACCCCAGTTCCTCGACGCGAACGTCGATGCGGGCGAGCCGCTGCTGGAGGGTCAGGGACATGGGAATTCTCCGTCTCGGATAGGGGTATGGATAGGGGAAGGGATGGATCGGGTTTGCCTCAGCCCTTGACGGCGCCGGCGGTGAGCGCACCGACGATCATGCGTTGCAGGAGGAGGAAGGCGATGATGGCCGGCACCACCGCGACGAGGCAGGCTGCGGCGAGCACCTGGGTCGACGAGGCGTTGGAGGTGCCGGCGAAATTGAAGATCGCGACCGAGATCGGCAGCTGCGCGTCCTTGTTCAGCAGCAGGAACGGGATCAGGAACTGCGACCAGTTCAGGATCACGATCAGGATGAAGGCGGAGGCGAGGCCGGGGGCGGCGAGCGGCAGGGTGATGCGCCAGAAGGTGCCGAAGCGGCTGCAGCCATCGATGGCAGCGGCTTCTTCCAGCGACTTTGGTATGTTGTCGATGGCGCTCTTCACCAGCCAGGTGCACATCGGTACGCCGATGGCGATGTAGACCATGGTGACGCCAAAGTGGCTGTTGAGCAGGCCGAGCCGGCTCATGTAGCGATAGAGCGGCACCAGGATGACGAGCGGCGAGATCATCTGGAAGGCGAGGATGGTCATCATCAGCGCCGATTTGCCGGAGAACCAGAAGCGCGAGAAGGCGTAGGCCGCGGGTGCCGCCACCAGCAGGCAGCCGAGCCCGCCCAGCGCCGACAGCTTCAGACCGTTCCAGAGATAGAGCAGGAAGGTCGGGTCCGAGAGGATCTGCGCGAAATTGTCGAGCGTCGGCCGCTTCGGGATGAAGCGGCTGGCGCCGAGGAAGACTTCCTGCCGGGTGCGCAGCGACAGCGACAGCAGCCAGGCCAGCGGCGTCAGGAAGAAGGCGGCAATCACGATCGCCGACAGATAGGTGAGGGCGTCGCCCCATTTCTCGCGGGCTTCATGGGTCATTCGGACACCTCCCGGCGCGGCATGAAGGACGCATAGAACAGCGCCAGCACGAGACTGATCACCAGCATCAGCACGGACAGCACGCTGCCGCCGGCAAGGTCGTAGTTGCGGAACACCGTGTTGAAGGTGAACAGCGACAACACCTCGGTGGCGCGGCCGGGGCCGCCGCCGGTGAGTGAGATGATCGCGTCGAAGGTGTTGAGGGTCTGAATCGTCACCAGGATCGAATTGACCAGGATGGCGGCGCGCAGCTGCGGCAGCGTGATGAAGCGCAGCTTCTGCAGATGGCCGGCGCCATCGACGCTCGCGGCTTCATAAAGCGTCGGGTCGATCGCCTTCAGCGCGGCGTAGAACACGATCATCGAAAAGGCCGTGCCGCGCCAGACATTCGAGATGACGGCCGAGAGCATGGCGATGTTGGGGTCCGACAGCCAGGCGACCGGCGAGACGTGCATCATCCGCAGCACGCTGTTGATGGCGCCGAACGGCGCCTCGCTGAACAGCATCTGCCAGATCAGGCCGTTGGCGATGCCGGGGATGACCCAGGCGACCAGGACGAGGGTGCGGAGCGCCACCATTCCCTTGAGCTTGCGCCGCTCGCCGCGCATCACCAGCAGCGCGATGGCGAGGCCGAAGACCTGCTGGCCGACGACGCTGGCGATGGTGAAGACGGCGGTGGTCTTGAGGATGTCGAGCAGGGCGGGGTTCTCGAACATCGCCTGCAGCGTGACGATCGTATAGCGCTCGTCGGAGCTGACGAGGCTCGCATTGGTCAGGCCGAGGCGGAACACGTCGAGGATCGGATAGAGGTAGAAGACGCCGAGCATGACGGCGACCGGCACCAGCCAGGTGAACGGGTTGGCTTCGAGGCGTCGTGCGAGGCTGGGTCCGGCCACGCGGCGTTGCGCGGCGCCCATGGCGGCCGCCGTTGTCGTCGGCATGAGGTCTCTCCTTGAACGCCCTCGCGCGCGGCGAAGGGGAAGGGCCCTGTCCCGGGGGGAGGAGAAGGACAGGGCCCCGTCGCAAATACCGGGTCAGAGGCGGGCGAAAGCGGCCTGGACAGCGGTATTGGCGGCGTCGAGCGCCGCTTCCGGCGTCTTCGTGCCGGAGAGGACGTCACCCATCATGATCTGGATCTGGTTCGAGATCTCCGGATAGATCGGCACGCCGGGGCGGGCCTGACCGTTGACGAGCGCCTTGGCGAAGGTCTCGTTCGCCTCGGTCTTGAAGACGTCGTACTTGCCGTAGAGGGCCGCCGCCGTCGGCAGCTGCTGCTGCAGCGCATTGCCGGGGCCGGCATAGATCTCCTTGATCACGGCCGCGCACATGGCGACCTTTTCCGGATCGTTGGAGAAGGCGCCGAAGGTCCAGCCGCCGGTGCCGGTCGAGCGCTGGTCGGCGGTCGGGCCGGGGATCTCCGAGAAGGTCCACTTGGCGAACTCTTCCGGCTCCAGCGTGTTCTTGAGCTGGCCATACTGCCAGTTGCCGCCGATGAACAGCGCCGCCGTGCCGGCCGCCGCCGCTGCGTTGAACTCGTCATAGTTGACGATGGTTGCGACCCGCTTCGGCGCCGCGCCGGAATCGACCAGGTCCTTGAAGTAATTGACCGCCTTCAGGAACTTCTCGCGGTTCTCACCCTCGGCGAAGATCGGCTTGCCCTTGTCGTCGACGAGCTTGCCGCCCTGCGCCCAGAAATTGGCGAGCCAGTCGAAGGTCGTGCCTTCCCAGCGCCCGCCATTGAACAGCACGCCCTCGCTGCCCTTTTCCTTGGAAGCGAGCGCGGCGGCCTTCAGCTCGGCCCAGTCCTTCGGCGCATCCGGAACGATTTCCTTGTTCCGGTAGAGCACGCGCAGGTCGGTGTTCCACCACCAGGCGTAGATCTTGCCATCCGGGCCGGTAATGCCTTCGCGGATGAAGGGGAACAGGTCGGCGACCTCTTCCTTGGTGAAGTATTCGTCGAGCGGCTTCAGGACATTGGCGCCCTTGAACAGGGCCAGCACGAAGCTGTCGACGGCGGCGCAATCCGGGCCGTTGCCGGACTTTGCCTGCTCGAGCATGCGGGCCTGTTCCTGGCCAATATTGTCGGACATGCGCTCGAGATCGATGCGCCAGCCCGGATGGCGCTGGATGAATTCGCTGAACAGCTTTTGGTAGCCCTCGGCCCAGACCGGGTCGGTGCTGGTCGGGCCGTCATTGGTCAGGCGGAGCGTGAAGGATTTGGGCGCATCGGCGGGGCCGACGCGGTCCTTGGTGACGAGATTATCGGCATGGGCAGAGACGGCGACGAACGCGGCGGCGGAGGCCAGCAACGCGGTGACGAGACGCAAGCGCATCATGAAATCTCCCGTGGGTGTTTCCTCGAACGAACGGCTGTTTCGCCGTTTCTTTTCTTCCGCTCCGCGTTTCCGGCGGCAGCTGCGACGGATTAAATCACATCGATTTTATATTGCAAGCGGAGTCGCGAAGGGGTTTGCCGCCGGAGCGTGACGGCGGGGCCGAGGCAGGGCGTAGAGCCGGGCGCAAAGGTGTCGGTCGCGAGCCGGTGCAAGCTACGGACTCGAGGACGCGTGCCGGCGAAATCCCTCTCCCGCGAGCGGAGGGTAGGGTGACGGGGCTTTCGGGTCGCTTATCCCGTCAGCGTCGCGCCGCGATGCTCGCGAAACGCGGCGGCCAGCGTGCGCAGCGCGCCGCGCGACTTGGCGTCGGTCAGCGTCGAATGCAGCACGATTTCGGACGAGGGCAATTCCGGCAGTCCGAAGCGCGGACCGACCTCGACCGTGCCCGGCGGGGCGAGGCGGCAGGGAAACGCGCCGATGGCGAGACCGGCCGAGACGGCGGCTGTCACCACCGAGGAGCCGCCGCCGAGAAACACGTCGATCCACGGGATGCTGATCGCGTCGAGGGCGCGGGTGGCCATGTCGCGCACGCCGCAGGAGGGGGCGTGGGTCGCGAGGCGAATGGGCTCGCCCTGACGGTGCTCGAAATGCGGCACTGCGAACCAGCCGAAATCCTCGGGCCCGAGGATTTCGGCGTCGCGGCGATCATCTTCGCGGCGGACGATGGCGGCGTCGAGCTCGCCGCGATCGAAAGCGTCGAGCAGGGTGCGCGAATTGTCGAGCCGCACCTCGATCGTCAGACCCGGATCATGTGCGTTGAGCCGCGCCAGCAGGGTCGGCAATTCCGGTCCGGCGACATGGGCGGCGATGCCGAGCGTGAAGCGGCGACGGCAATCGGTCAGGCCCGCCAATGCCCGTTCATGCGCGGCGAGAAAACCGCGCGCGCCGTCGAGGAACAGCGCGCCCTGCGCCGAAAGCCGCACGGAGCGCGGCGTCCGCTCGACCAGCCGCTGGCCAATCTTGTCCTCCAGCCGCTTCAGCTTGACGCTGATCGCGCCCTGCGTCGTCCCCAGTGCCTCGGCGGCGCGGGTAAAGCTCTGGAAGTCGGCGATGGCGACGAAGGCCTGAACCGACTCGACGTCCAGCACGGTCATGGGATGTATCCGGATTTGTTGTCTCTGAAATAGATATTCATCCGGTTTTGCTGTCGTCAAGCGGCCGCTAAGGTCGGCGCCGAATCTCTCTCCGCGACGCCGGCCCTCCCGCCGAAGCCGTCGCGCCATTCGAAAGCCGTTCCATGACCCAAGACCCGTCCCCCTCCCGCCGCAGCCTCGTCGCGCTCGCCGCCGTCTGTCTCTCCTCGCTGATGTTCGGCCTGGAAATCTCCAGCGTCCCGGCGATCCTGCCGACGCTGGAGCAGGTAATGCATGCCGATTTCATTGAGCTGCAATGGATCATGAACGCCTACACCATCGCGGTGACGACGGTGCTGATGGCGACGGGCACGCTAGCCGACCGCTATGGCCGCAAGCGCGTGTTCCTGATCGGCATCGCCGCCTTCGGTCTCGCCTCGCTGGTCTGCGGCCTGACGGAGAGCGTATCGATCCTGATCGTCGCCCGTTTCCTCCAGGGCCTGAGCGGCGGCGTCATGCTGATCTGCCAGGTCGCCGTGCTGTCGCACCAATTTCGCGAGGGCCGGGCGCGCGGCATGGCGTTCGGCTGGTGGGGCATCATCTTCGGCATCGGGCTCGGCTTCGGCCCGATCGTCGGTGGCGCCATCGTCGCGGTCTGGAGCTGGGAATGGGTGTTTCTCGTCCATGTCGCGCTCAGCCTCGTCACCTTCGCGCTGGCGCAGGGCGGCGTCGAGGAATCGCGCGATCCCGAGGCGACCCATCTCGACCTCGCCGGCATGCTGACCCTGTCGCTCAGCGTCTTCGCGCTGGCCTATTTCATCACCCAGGGACCGGATCTCGGCTTCTCAAGCCCGGCGGCGCTGGCGATCCTCGGCGTGGCCATCGCGAGTTTTGTCGGCTTCCTCGTCGCCGAGAAGCGCAGCGCGCGGCCGATGTTCGATTTCTCGGTGTTCCGCGTCCGTCCCTTCTCCGGCGCGGTGATCGGCTCGGCCGCCATGAATGTCAGCTTCTGGCCGTTCATGATCTACCTGCCGATCTGGTTCCAGGCCGGTCTCGGCTATGACAGCGTCGCCGCCGGCACGGCGCTGCTCGCCTATACGCTGCCGACCCTGGTGGTGCCGCCCTTGGCCGAGCGTCTGTCGCTGCGCTACCGCCCCGGACTGGTCATTCCGGCGGGCCTCTTCCTCATCGGCCTGGGCTTCCTGGCGATGAAGTTCGGCAGCAGCGTCGAGGCGGCAAGCTGGCTCACCATGCTGCCCGGCTGCGTGCTGGCCGGCATCGGCCTCGGCTTCACCAACACGCCGGTGACCAACACGACGACCGGCGCGGTCGCCGCCAACCGCGCCGGCATGGCCTCGGGGATCGACATGAGCGCGCGCATGATCTCGCTTGCCATCAACATCGCGCTGATGGGCTTTTTGCTGGTCGAGGGCGTCGGCGCATCGCTCCGGGCGGCGCTTCCGGACGGCATCGACGCGACGGCGTTGCGCCAGCTGGCGCAGCAGATCGCGGCCGGGGCGACGGTTTCTCCCGAGAGCGGGATATCGCCTGCGGTCGTCCATCAGGCCCTGACGAACGGCTTCGGCTGGGTCCTGCTCTATGGTGGCCTCGCCGTCTGGCTACTGGCGATCGCGAGCTATTTTGTGTTTGGTAGGGGCGGGGCGAAGGTCGCCTGCCCAGCGCAGCCAGTGGTGGGGTAGGGCAGGGTACTGCGTCAGAGAGGCGGAAGCGTTTGTCGCCCAGACTCCGTCATCCCTGCGAAAGCAGGGATCCATTCGGCCGAGGCCTGTCGAGACGATCGCCGGATGACTCCGCTGTATGGATCCCGGGTCAAGCCCGGGATGACGGCGAGCGTGGGAGGACGCGGGAGGCAGGATTACAGACGTTCAATACGGCGTCTCGCCCGCATCCGCGTTGACCGCCTGGCCGCGGACCAGCATGGCGTCGTCGCCGAGCAGGAAGGAGGTCACGCGCGCCACCTCGACCGGCTGCAGATGGCGCACCAGCTGCGCCGACAGCATCTTGTCGAAGATCGCGGGCGCCGGCTCGGCGGTGAATTCCGAATAGGCTTCCGACACTTCCTTCAGCATCGGCGTCGCCACGCCGCCCGGGCAGACGCAATTGACGTTGATGTCATAGGGGGCCAGCGCCTCGGACAGCATGCGGGTCATCGAGATCATGCCGGCCTTGGAAGCGCTGTAGGCGAGCGACTCGACATGGCCCTTCTTGCCGGCTTCCGACGCGATCGAGACGATGGCGCCCTGGATGTCGTGCTCGATCATGTGGGCTGCGACCAGCCGCGAAATATCATAGGCGCCGAACAGGTTGATCTCGAACTGCTTCTGCCAGTCGGCGCGCGAGATCGCCAGCGGGTCGGAATGCAGCACGATCGCCGCGCAGTTGACCAGGCCGTCGACGCGGCCGAGCAGGTCGATCGCCTTGGCGACGCCGTCGGCGACCGACGCTTCCGAGGCGACGTCCATGGCGATGCCGAAGCAGCCGCCGGCCGCGCCGCCCAGCGCCTCGACCGTGGCGTCGACCGTTTCCTGGCGGAGATCGGCGATGACGACGCGCGCTTCCTGCGCGATCAGCAGTTCCGCGATCGCCTTGCCGATGCCGCCCGATCCGCCGGTGACGATGAAGCCCTTGCCGGCATGCACGGGAAACACCCGGCTCTTGCGCAGGGGAAGCGCTTTTTCGGGACGGCGGGTGACGTATTTCGACATCGAAAATCCAATCATCGGCAGGGGCGGGGCAACCCGTACACAGGGCAAGTCACTGGACACGCAAGGGTATCGGTTGCGTCCAGAATAGGCATGATCGATATGCGGTCAATCGCAGTTGTGGCGCCATCAACGAGTCGATATCTTCGCGGCCATTCCACATGCAGGAGATTGCAGATGAGGCTTCGGGGGCTTTTGGCTGGCGCGGCTGCGCTGATGGCGGTGACGACGGCGCAGGCGCAGGATGCCAAGCCGTTGGTCGTCTTCGTCTCGCCCAATCCGGTTGGCGTGAACGACTTCCTGAAGCTCGCCAAGGCCGGCACGGAAAAGGCGGCGGAAGCCGCCGGCGCGACCGCCAAGATCTATGAGAGCACGGACCCGACCACGATCCGCCAGAACCTCGACGCCGCCGCCAAGGAAGGCGCCAAGGTGGTGATCGCTGTCGGCTTTGAGTTCAACGACGTGCTGCCGGAAGTCGCCAAGGCCTATCCGGACACCAAGTTCCTGCTCGTCGACAGCTGCCCGCAGACCCCCGTTGCCAACATCCATTGCTCGGTGTTCCGCGAATATGAGGCCGTGTTCCTGGCCGGCGCCGAAGCGGCGCTGACCAGCGAGACCGGCAAGGTCGGCGCCATCGGCGCGCTCGATATCCCCTTCATCCATCGCTACACCGACCCCTTCAACGAGGGCGCCAAGCATGTGAAGCCGGAGATTGAGATCGCCCCGTCGCTCTGGATCGGCGGCAACAACCCGTTCTCCGATCCGGCCCGCGGCCAGCAGCGCGCCAGCGTCATGGTTTCCGACAATGTCGATCGCGTCATGGCGGCCGGCGCCGGCTCGAATGGCGGCATCTTCAAGGCGATGGAAGACCTGCCGGGCGCAGCCGCCTTCGGCGTCGACACCAACCAGTGCCCGCAGGCGCCGGGCCTGATCATGGACAACGTCCAGAAGCGCACCGACACCGTCATCGAGAAGGGCGTCGCCGGCCTGTTCAAGGGCGACCAGCCGGCCTTCGCCACCTACGGCCTCGCCGAGGGCGGCATGACGCTGACCAGCCTGGAGCCGGGCCTCGAGGAATCGGGCTGCCTGATCGCCAAGCTGCCGGATGTCGTCGCCAAGGTGAAGGCGCTGCGCGACGAGGTCGTTGCCGGAACGGTGAAGGTCGCCGATCCGATGCAACTCGCCAAGTAAGGGCGGCCTGACTTCGGCATGTCGACGATCGAGCTCGAAGCCAGAAGCATCGTCAAGCGCTACGGGCCTCTCGTCGCCAATGACCACATCGACCTCTCCGTGCTCAGCGGAGAGGTCCACGCCGTGATGGGCGAGAACGGCGCCGGCAAGTCGACGCTGATGTCGATCCTCTATGGCATGCAGGCGCCCGATTCCGGGCAGATCTTTCTGCGCGGCGCCGAGATGCGCTATCGCTCGGCGCTGGATGCGATCGGCGCCGGCATGGGCATGGTCCATCAGGCGTTCAAGCTGTTCAATTCGCTGACCGTCTGGGAAAACGTCGTTTATGGCATGGAACCGACCCGCTTCGGCTTCATCGACCGGCGCGAGGCGGCCCGCCGCGTCGCGGCGCTGGCCGATCGATATCGCCTTCGGGTCGATCCGCATGCGATCGTCGGCCAGCTTTCGGTCGGCGTGCGCCAGCGCGTCGAGATATTGAAGGCGCTCTATCGCGACGCCCGCGTGCTGATCCTCGACGAGCCGACCGCCGTGCTGACGCCGCAGGAGCGCGACGGCCTGTTCGACATCATCCGCCACCTGACCGCCGACGACCGCACCATCCTGTTCGTCACCCACAAGCTGCATGAGGTGATGGCGATCACCGACTGCGTCACCGTGCTGCGCGACGGCAAGGTGGTCGACCGCATGGTGACTTCCGAGACTTCGGCACGCGAGATCATCCGCGCCATGACCGGCCGCGCGGTCAACCTGACCGTTGAGAAGCGCCCGGCCGAACCGGGCGCCGTGGTGCTCGAGGCGCGCGGCCTGACGGTTGCGACCGATGGCGGCAAGCCGGTGGTCGACCGAGTCGATCTCTCCATCCGCGCGCGAGAAATCGTCGGCATCGCCGGCGTCGCAGGCAACGGCCAGACAGAACTGATCGAGGCGCTGACCGGCCTGCGCATCCCCGATGGCGGCAAGGTCGCCATTAACGGGGCCGACGTCACGGCGCTGGACGTGGAGCGCCACCGCGACGCCGGTCTCGCCTATATCCCGGAAGACCGCGCCACGACCGGCACGGCGCTAGCCGCCTCCGCCGCCGACAATCTGGCCATGGGATTCCAGCGCAAGCCGCCGCTTTCGAACGGCCGCCTACTCGACGGCAGCGCCGTCACCGCGCATGCGCAAAAGCTGATCGAGCGCTTTGGCATCAAGATCGGCTCGGAGCAGCTCGCCGTCGGCACGCTCTCGGGCGGCAATCTGCAGAAGGTCGTCGTCGCGCGCGAGCTGTCGCATGCCGCGCCGCTGCTGATCGCCGAGCAGCCGACGCGCGGCGTCGATGTCGGCGCTATCGAATTCATCCACGCCCAGCTGGTCGCCGAACGCGATCGCGGCAGCGCCGTTCTGCTGGTCTCGGCCGAGCTGACCGAGATCCTGGCGCTCGCCGACCGTGTGCTGGTGATGTTCGACGGCCGCATCCTGGCCGAGCTCCCTGCCGCCGAGGCCGACGAGGAAACGCTGGGCCTGTTGATGGCCGGCCGCGTCGGCGAGGCAAGGCTCACCGACGGAACGGAGGCGGCATGAGCGAGCGTAGTGTGCGGGCCCCGAGGCTTCCGCGGATCCCGGCCGTGCCTTTGGCGATCAGCATCGGCATTCTGATCGGCGGGCTGCTGGTGCTGGCCTCGGGAGGTGATCCGATTGCCGCCTATCGCGAGATCCTGATCGGTGCCTTAGCGCCGCAAAACTGGCCGAACACGCTGAACTGGGCCGTGCCGCTGGTCGGCATGACGCTGGTGGCAGCACTCCCCTTGCGCGGTGGCATGGTCAATCTCGGCGGCGACGGCCAGCTGGTGATCGGCGGCCTCGTCGCGGCGATGGCCGCGCTCTATCTGCCGCTGCCCGGTCCGCTGCTGATCGCAGCCTCGATCCTCTGCGCCATGGTCGCCTCGGGGCTTTACGCCTCGCTCGCCGCCTGGGGCGAGACGCGCTTCGGCATCCCGATGCTGATCTCGACCCTGCTGCTCTCCTATCCGGCGATCGGCATCGCCTCCTATCTCGTCGGCTTCCCGCTGCGCGACATGGCGACCGGTCTCGCCCAGACCCGGATGATCCCCGATGCGGCGCGGCTGCCCGTTATCTCCGGCCCGCTTAATATCGGCCTGGTCCTGATGGTCATCGTCGCCATCGCCGTCGTCTTCTATGATCGTCGCATGGTCGGCGGCTATGAGCTTCGGATGCGGGGGCTGAACGCCAAATTCGCCGGCTATGGCGGCGTCCGGCTCGCGGCGCAGCAGGTGCGCGTGATGTTTGCGAGCGGCGCGATTGCCGGCCTCGTCGGCGCGATCCTCGTGCTCGGCTCGCTCTATCGCTACCAGGACGGCGCGCTGCTGACGCCGGGCTATACCTGGTCCGGCCTGATGGCAGCCCTCTTGGCCGGCGGCGCGCCGCTCGGTGCGATCTGCGCAGGCCTGTTCTTCGCCGGCCTGCAGACGGGCGGCTTTGCCATGCAGCGCGAAACCGCCATCCCGCGCGTGCTCACCATGATCCTGCAATCCGTCATCATCCTTTTCCTGGCGATCCGCCACGGCGTCGGCAGGAAGTCGTCATGAGCCTGATGAGCTTCATCACCCCGTCGCTGGTCAATTCGGCGGTCCAGTCGATCACGCCGATCCTGCTGGCGGCCCTTGCCGGCACGCTTTGCGGCCGGGTTGGCGTGTTCAACATGGCGATGGAAGGCCAGCTTCTGGTCGGCGCCTTCGCCGCCGTCGTCGGCTCCTACGCCACCGGCAGCGCGCTTGGCGGCGTGCTGTTCGCGATCGTCTTCACCGTGCTGTTCTCGCTGATCCTCGCCTATGGCGCGACGGTGTTCAAAGGCGACAGCGTCGTCATCTGCATCGGCATGAACCTGCTCGCCGCCGGCCTCACGGCCTATCTGCTGCGGCAGATGTTCGGCGTCTCGGGCACCTTCTCCGATCCGGGCATTGTCGGCCTGACCAAGATCCGCATTGACGCGATCAACACCATCCCCTGGATCGGCTGGATTTTCTCCCGCCAGACCGCGATCACCTGGCTCGCCTGGATCCTGACCGCCGCCGTGACCATCATGATGTTCCGCACCCCGCTGGGCCTCCGGATGCGCGGCGTCGGCGAGGATGCGAGCGCCGCCGGCACCATGGGCATCGACGTCACGCGCTACCGTGTCCTGACCGTGCTGTTCGCCGGCAGCCTGACCGGGCTCGGCGGGGCGCAGCTTTCGCTCGGCACGGTCAGCATCTTTTCCGAGGACATGAGCGCCGGTCGCGGCTGGATCGCCGTCGTCGCCGTCATGCTCGGACGCAATCATCCGCTCTGGGCAGCGCTGGCCTGCGTGCTGTTCGGCGTTGCCGATGCGCTGTCGGTCCGCCTGCAGAGCCAGGGCCTGCCCAACCAGTTGACTGATGTCGTGCCCTATGTGGTGACGCTGCTGGCGCTCGCGCTCAGCCATCGCAAGCGGCTGAAGCGCCGCGCGGCCGAGACGATCACCGCGCACGCCTGACCCATTCTACCCTCCAAGGAACTTCGCCATGACCGAAACCTGCCGCATGATCCTCGACGTCGACACCGGCGTCGACGACGCCATGGCGATCTTCTATGCCGTCCGCCGCCCGGGCATTAAGCTGGAGGCGCTGACCACCACCTTCGGCAACACCGACACGGTGATCGCGACCGAGAACACGCTGAAGATCCTGGAACTGCTCGGGCGTCCGGAGATCCCGGTGGCGCAGGGCGTCGGCCGCTCGCTGATCCGCCCCTACAAGCGCATGGCCGACCATATCCATGGCTCCAACGCGCTGGGCGACGTCGAATTGCCGGCGCCGAAGATCAAGGCGACCGACGAGCACGCGATCGATTTGATGATCCGCGTCATCAAGGAGAACCCCGGCGAGATCACGCTCTGCCCGGTCGGCCCGATCACCAATGTCGCGCTCGCCATCACCAAGGCGCCCGAAATCGCCAAGCTGGTGAAGGAGATCGTGGTCATGGGTTCGACGATCCTGCATCCCGGCATCCATGGCCCGATCGCCCCGATGGTCGACGCCAATTTCGCCAATGATCCGGAAGCCGCCCACATCGTGCTGCAGGCCGGCGCCAACGTCACGCTGGTCGGCATGGACGTCACCATGACGACGCTGCTCTCGACCGACATGATGGACGAGATTTCGCGCGAGGGCGATCACGCGGCGCAGACGCTGATGAAGATCACCTCCTTCTATGTCGACGCCTACAAGACGATGTATCCGGGCATCCAGGGCTGCGGCCTGCACGATCCGCTGGCCGTCGCCGTCGCCGAGGATCCCACCCTCGTCGGCCTCGAGCGCATGTATGTCGATATCGAGCTCAATGGCGAACTGACGCGCGGCTCGACGGTCGCCGACCGCCGCCGCACCGCCATCCCGTTCCACAACGCCAACGTCGCCATGACCGTCGACCGCCCCCGCTTCGAAGCCGAATTCATGGCGCTGATGAAGGGGCGGTAAGGGCTCAAGACCCTCACCCCAGCCCTCTCCCGCGTGGCGGGAGAGGGGGTCCGCTTGCGCCTCGGCGTCGATGCGGGCGCCGGCCGAAACCCTCGCCCGCTTGCGGGAGAGGGTAGGGTGAGGGGCTTGCTTGCTACGCCCTCAGCCCGGCCCCCGCCGCGAAAACTGCTGTTCGATCACCTCGGCGCCCCATTGGGTGCCGGGCTTTTCCTTGGCTAGTTCGAAGCCATGCGCTTCGTAGAGACGCCGCGCCGCGTCCAGACCCTTGAATGTCCAGAGCCGGGTGGCGGCGAAGCCGGCCGCGTCGCAGAAGGCAATCGCCTCGCCCAGCAGGCGGCGGCCCACGCCCCCGCCACGGCAGCCCTCGTCGAGGATGAACCAGCGCAGATGCGCCCGGTTGTCGCCAAGGTCCTCGCCGTCGATGGCGATCGAGCCGACGATCCGGCCGTCGTGGATCGCCGCCCAGGCCTGGTTGCGCGGACGGTCGAGCCGGCCGGTGAATTCGGCGGCGCCGCTGGCTACCGTGCTTTCGAAGAACGGCCCAAATCCCCAGTGCCGCGAATAATGGGCGGCGTGCATCTCGGCCACGCGGCCGATCCATCCGGGCCGGTAGCCGGTGACGATCTCGATCGGCGAAAGCGCGGGTTCCTCGGCCGCCGGATCGCGTGCCGCCAGCGCGCGGGCGTAAGACGACAACCCCTGCGCCACCGCCTGCTGCTCGGTCGGGTTCAGATGCGCAAGCGCCGCCATTACCTTGTCCCGGGCGAAGGCATGGATCCCGACGACCGTGCGGATGCCCTGCGCGGTCAATTCGAGCGGCTTGGTGCGGCTGTCGGCTGCGCCGGCGGCCTCGACAAGCTCGCCCGCGCCGATGAGCTTGCCGACCATGCGGCTGATGCTGGATTTCTCCAGCCGCAAGACCTCCACCAGTTGCGCGGCAGTCATCGATCCCTGGCGCTCGATCTCCAGCAGCGCATGCACGGCGGAGGCGGAATAGGCAGTGCCGGCCAGCGTCGGGTCCATGAAGCCGAGCTCACGGACGATACGGCGCGAAGCGGACCGGATTTCATCAACCAAAGCGGAACTGGACACGCGACCCTCTGTGGTGATTATAGTTGCATTATACAACTATACGAACCGTGTTTGTCCAGCGGCTGTTCGGCAGGCTTTGGCAACACCCGTTCGTTCCTAGGACTCCGGCGGACAGGTCGCGTCTCAAGCTTGTTGTCTCAGGCGTGCCTGGGTGCAGCGCCCCGTGTCTGCGCCGTCGGTTTGGTCGCAATACTCGGTTGGACGCAGCAATTCGGATGAGCAACGTTTCCATTAGGCCCAGAAGCGATGCCCCGTTTTCGCCAAGACCAAATTTTGGGCAGAAGCAGAGGCATATGAATGGTTTGTTGGATATCGGCCCAAACAGCCTCCCGCGAAATCCCTGTTGCGTCGGACGAATGTCGCTTGACGTACGTGGCACGGCATGTTGACGTTTACATGAGGAAAAGGCGCTGGGTGGAGGCGCCTTTGCGGCATTGAGGAATGCCGTGGAAGGGGAGGGAAGCGCATGCGCATGGGCAGCGGATCTGTTGTCGTGTCGATTCGGGCGAGGTGCATCTGATGCCGCGCGGACCGATCGTCGATACGCATCTCCATCTCTGGGATCCGAAGAAGCTTCGCTATGCCTGGCTCGACGGCAATCCCGTTCTCGATCAGGCCTATGGGCTCGACCGCTACGCTGCGGCTACCGAAGGGCTCGACGTCGAGGCCATGGTGTTCCTGCAATGCGAGGTAGATCCCGCGCAGTATGAGCAGGAAGCCGAGTGGATCGCCGGGCTCGCCAAGATCGATCCGCGCATAAAGGGCATGGTCGCCTGGGCGCCGCTCGAGAAGGGCCGCGCCGTCGCCGCCGAGATCGAGCGTCTGGCCCGCCACGATATCCTGCGCGGCATCCGCCGCATCATCCAGTTCGAGCCGGATCTCGATTTCTGCCTGCGGCCCGATTTCATCGAGGGCGTGCGCACGCTCGCCGAATTCGGCCTCTCCTTCGACATCTGCGTCGATTATCGCCACATGGCGAATGTGCTGAAATTCGCGGCGCAGATTCCGGAAGTGCCGATGATCCTCGATCATATCGGCAAGCCGGCGATCGCCGACGGCGTGATGGAGCCGTGGGCGAGCCAGATGCATCAGTTGGCCGAGCTACCGCATGTCTCGTGCAAGATCTCCGGCGTCGCCACCGAGGCGGATCATGCGAACTGGACCGAGGACGAGCTGAAGCGCTACGTCCAGGTCGCGATCGACGCCTTCGGCTTCGACCGGGTGATGTTCGGCGGCGACTGGCCGGTCGCCGTGCAGGCGATCGAGTTCCGCCGCTGGGTTGCCCTTCTCGACGACGTCCTCGCCTCGGCGACCGACGCCGAGCGCCGGAAATTCTGGCGCGACAATGCCGTCCGCTTCTACCGCCTGGAGACGGCTCGATGACAGGTTCTGCGCCGCTCGTTTCCGCGCGCGGCATTTCGAAGTCCTTTGGCGGCGTCGAGGTTCTCCGGAATGTCGATCTCGACCTGATGCCGGGCGAAGTGCATGCCCTGCTGGGCGAGAACGGCGCCGGCAAGTCGACCTTCGCCAAGATCCTGGCCGGTGTACACCGGCCGACGCGCGGCACGATCGAGCTCGGCGGCAAGCCGGTCGAGATCCAATCGCCGATCGCCGCCCAGCGGCTCGGCATCACGCTGATCCATCAGGAGCCGATTTCGTTTCCCGATCTGTCGGTGGCGGAAAACCTCGTCATCGGCCAGGTCGGGGCCAAGCCGCTCGGTCGCGTCCGCTGGGCGGAGCTTGCCAAGGAAGCCCGCCGGCTGATGGGCCTCCTCAACGTGCCGATCGACGTCACCGTGCCGATGCGGGGCCTCTCCATCGCCGACCAGCAGATGGTCGAGATCGCCCGCGCGCTCGCCTCCGACAGCCGGCTGATCATCATGGACGAGCCGACCGCCGCTCTGACGCCGAAGGAGGTCGAGACCCTGTTCACGATCGTCCGCCGGCTGCGCGAAGAGGGCCGGACGATCATTTTCATCTCGCATCGGCTGGAAGAAGTGCGCGCCATCTGCGACCGCGTCACGATCTTCCGCGATGGCGACAAGATCGAGACGGCGACGACGGCCAGCCTGACCGACGCCGACATCATCCGCCGCATGATCGGCCGCCCCGTGGCGGATTACCTGCATCGCGGTACCAGCCATGTCGGCGATGTCGCCCTTTCGGTGCGCGCGCTGACGTTGCCGGGTCGGTTCGAGAACATCTCCTTCGATATCCGCAAGGGCGAGATCGTCGGCCTCGGCGGCTTGGTCGGCGCCGGCCGCACCGATGTCGCCCGGGCGATCTTCGGGGTCGCGCCGGCGACCTCGGGCGTGATCGAGATCGACGGCAAGCCGGTCACGATCAAGGAGCCGACCGACGCCATCAGCCTCGGCATCGCGCTGGTATCGGAAGACCGCGCCATTGCCGGCATCTTCCGCTCGCTGCCGGTCGAGACCAACATCACGGCCGCCGTGCCGAAGCGGATCGCGCCCAAGGGTATCATCCGCCGGACGGTCGAGAAGGCGCTGGCGAAGGAATCAGTCGAGAAGCTGTCGATCCGGCTGGCTTCCGTGCGCCAGCCGATCGGCGAGCTTTCCGGCGGCAACCAGCAGAAGGCGATCCTCGCCCGCTGGCTGCTGGCCGAGCCGGACATCCTGATCCTCGACGAGCCGACGCGCGGCATCGACATCGGCGTCAAGGCCGAGTTCTACGACATGATCGGCGAGCTTGCCGCCAGCGGCCGCGCCATCCTGCTGATATCCTCCGAATTGCCCGAGTTGCTCGCCTTGTCCGATCGCATCCTCGTCATGTCCGAAGGCAAGCTGACGGCCGATATTCCGCGCGCCGAGGCGAGCCAGGAATCGATCATGCACGCCGCCGTGCCGCGCACCGGTCGCCATACGGTTTCGGGAGCGGCGGCATGAGTCAGGTCTCCCGCCTGTTCCGTGCCCGCGAGGCCGGCATCCTCGTCATGCTCGTGCTGTTCGTGGCTTTCGTCAGCCTGATCCAGCCGCGCTTCTTCTCGACCGAGACGCTGCGCATCGTGCTGCTCGCCGTGCCGTTGATCCTGGTCGCGGCGATGGGCCAGATGATGGTGCTGGTCGCCCGCCACGTCGACCTTTCGATCGGTTCGATCCTCGGCTTCTCGGCCATCGCCGCCGGCATGGTGTTTCGCGATCACCCCGAACTGCCGCTTTTCGTCGGCTTCGCCGTCGGCGTGTTGTCGGGGGCAGCGCTTGGCTTCGTCAACGGCCTGGTCGTGACGGTGTTCAAGCTGCCCTCGATCATCGTGACGCTCGGCACGCTCAGCCTCTATCGCGGCCTGCTGTTCATTCTGTCCGGCTCGAAGCAGATCGACCCGAACGACATTCCCGAGCCGCTGATCCGCATGGCCCAGACCTCGCCGATCGACATTCCGTGGATCGTGATCATCGCCTTTGGCGTCGCCTTCGCCACCTGGCTGTTCCTGAACTATAGCCAGATCGGCCGCCAGATCTACGCCATCGGCTCTAATCCGGTGGCGGCACCCTTGCGCGGCATCCGCGTCATGCCGGTGACCATCCTCGTCTTCACGCTCTCGGGCGCGCTGGCGGGGCTCGCCGGGCTGATCTACGCGGCGCGCTTCGGCTATGTGAACCCCGGCATCACCGGGGTCGGCTTCGAGTTCACCGTCATCGCGGCGGTGGTCATCGGCGGCGTCTCGATCAATGGCGGCGTCGGGTCGGTGCTCGGCACCGTGCTCGGTGTGCTGCTGCTCGGATCGGTGCAGGTGGCGCTGCCGATCCTCGGCGTCTCCGGTTTCTGGCAGAACGCCATCTATGGAGGCATCATCCTGATCGCCCTCGTCATCGACCGCACCGTCCGCCAGGGCGGCCTGCTTGCCCGAGGTGGCGCATGAACTCGATCGAGAAATCGCCGATTCCCGCTACCACGCCGCGCGTGATCGTTCGCGAGGCCGCCGCGCCCCGCCCGCGCTGGCAGGTTTGGCTGATCCGGCCTGAAGTGGTGACGCTGCTGCTGCTTGTGATCGCGGCGATCGTCGCGACGCGGCTGTCGCCCTTCTTCGCCGATCTCGGCTTCATCCTGGAAAGCTCGACCTATTACATCGAATTCGCGATCGTGGCGCTGGTGCTGACCATTGTCATTATCTCCGGCGAGATCGACCTGTCGCCCGCCGCCCAGATGGCGCTCTCCGCCTGCCTGTTCGGCACCGCCTTCAAGGCCGGCGCCCCGATCCCGGTCGCGATCGGCGTCAGCCTGCTGTCCGGCCTTGCCATGGGCGCCTTCAACGGCTTCTTCGTCACGGTCCTGCGGCTGCCCTCGATCATCGTCACCATCGGCACGCTGATCCTCTATCGCGGCCTGGCGCAGGTACTGGCCGGCGACAAGTCGATCAGCGGCTTTCCCTCCTGGTTCGTCGGCATCGATTACCGCATGGTCGGCATCGTGCCGATCCCGGTGCTGATCTTCATCGCCGCGTCGATCCTGCTCGGCCTGTTCCTCGGCATCACCATCTACGGTCGCCAGATCTACCAGATCGGCACCAGCGAGATCGCCGCCATCCATGCCGGCATCCGGGTCCGCCGCATCAAGATGGGCCTGTTCATCGCCTCGGGGCTGGTGAGTTCGATCGCAGGCCTGATGGTCGCCTCGCGCCTCGGCTCGGTCCGTTACGACCTCGCCACCGGCGGCGAACTGACCATGGTGCTCATCGTCATGCTGGGCGGCACCTACATCTTCGGCGGACGCGGTTCGATCCTGGGAACGTTCCTGGCCGCCTGGCTGCTCGTCATCATCGCCACCGGCATGACCGTCGCTAACATCGCCATCAATGCGCAGCTCACCATCATGGGCCTGCTGCTCATCGTCTCGATCATCGCCACCAACGCGATCTATGCCCGTAGCCAACGCTAACGGGACGTTAACGCAGCACTAACAGGGAGGAACTGAAAATGCTGAGAAGAAACCTGATGCTCGCCGTCGCACTCGGTGCGACGCTTCTCTCCGGCGCGGCCTATGCCGCCGACCCGGTCTCGATCGTCTACATCCCGAAGAACACCGGCAACCCGTACTTCGATTCGATCATCAAGGGCTTCGAGGACGGCTGCAAGACGCTGGGCTGCGAGTTCACCACCGTCGCTCCGGCCTCGGCCGAAGCCACCTCGCAGATCCCGTTCGTCACGGCGCAGATCCAGCGCGGCGTCAACGTCGTCGCCATCTCGCCCAACAGCCCGGATGCGCTGAACCAGGTGTTCGACCGCGCCCGCGCCAAGGGCACGATCATCCTGTCGGTCAATTCCGACATGCCGGGCAACGAGACGCACCGCGACGCCGCCATCCTGCCGGTCGATTTCACCAAGACCGGCCCGTCGCAGGTCGAACTGCTCGGCAAGCAGATCGGCTATGAGGGCGAGATCGCCATCCTCTCGGCCACCACGGACGCTCCGGACCAGAACGTCTGGATCGCGGCGATGAAGGATACGCTCGAGAAGGATCCGAAATACGCCAAGATGAAGCTGGTCACGATCGCTTACGGCGATGATGATCCGCAGAAGTCGACCACCGAGACCGAGGCCCTGCTCGCCAACTACCCGAACCTGAAGGGCATTATCTCGCCCACGACGGTCGGCGTTGCCGCCGCCGCCCAGGTCGTGGAGACGGCCAAGAAGGCCGACAAGGTCAAGGTCGTCGGTCTCGGCACGCCCAACCAGATGCGCCGCTTCATCGAGAACGGCACGGTCGAGGCGTTCCAGCTCTGGAGCCCCTACAACCAGGGCCTGCTCGCCGCCAATTTCGCCGTCGGCGTCAAGAATGGCACGATCAAGAACGAGGCAGGCACCGTCTTCGAAGTGCCGGGCCTCGGCAAGGTGACCGTCGAGAAGGACAGCGTGATCAAGACGCAGGCCGATCTCACCACCTTCGACAAGACCAACATCGCCGACTTCAACTTCTGATCCGTCGGTCCCGTTCGATGCCCGCGGCGCGCTCTGGCCCGTCGCGGGCATTGTCATGTCCACCTCTTCGTACCGGCGGCGAGCCCTTCGCAGCCGCCCGCCGTCGCAACGGAAGCCATCATGAACCACTATGATTTCAAGGACCGCGTCGCCATCGTCACCGGCGGCGGCCAGGGCATCGGCCGCACCGTCGCCGAGCGCATCCTCGCCTCGGGCGGCAAGGTCTCCATCTGGGACCGCGACGCCGCCCTGCTCGAAAAGACCGTCGCCGAAATCGGCAGCGAGCATGTCGAGGGCCGCGCCGTCGACATCGGCGATCTGGCCGCGGTTGAGGCGGCGACGGCGGCGGTGATCGGCCATTTCGGCCAGATCGACATCCTGATCAACAATGCCGCCATTGTCGGCCCGAACGCGCCGACCTGGGAATATCCGCCGCAGGCCTTCAGCGACGTCGTCCATATCGGCCTGACCGGCACCTTCCATTGCTGCCGCGCCGTCGTCCCGCACATGATCGCGCGCAATTACGGCCGCATCGTCAATGTAAGCTCGGTTGCCGGCAAGGAAGGCAATCCCAACGCCGTCGCCTATTCCTCGACCAAGGCGGGCGTGCTGGCGCTGACGAAATCGCTCGGCAAGGAATTGGCGACGCAGAACATCTCGGTCAACGCCGTGACGCCGGCCGTTGCCAAGACGACGATGGCGCTGAGCCAGGCGCCGGAATTCCTTGCCTATATCCTGGCGAAGATCCCGCGCGGCAGAATGCTGGAGCTTTCGGAAGCGGCCAGCATGATCTGCTTCCTGTCGTCGGAGGAAAACTCCTTCACCACGGGCGCCACCTTCGATCTCTCGGGCGGCCGCGCCACCTATTGAGGCGATGGCTCCGCGACAGTCCCGGCGTCGACCAGCCTTTCGCGGGCCGCCGCCCAGACGAGGATCGCGTCGAGCGCCGGACAAAGCGCCTGGCCCCATTCGGTCAGGCGATACTCCACCTTGGGCGGCACCTGATGGTGGACGATGCGGCGAACCACGCCGTCGCTCTCCAGCTGCCGCAGCTGCTGGATGAGCATCTTCTGCGAGATGCCCGGCATGGCCCGCTCCAGTTCGGAGAAGCGGTGTTCCTTTCCGTCGAACAGATGGAACAGGATGAGCAGCTTCCAGCGCCCCTCCAGAATTCCGAGCGTCGCCGCGACATCGGACGCCGCGGTCTGCGGCGTGTAGGGCGCGCCGCTGGCGTCCACCTTACTTTTTGGTTCGTACCTTACTTTTTCGTCGGTTCTTGTCATTTTGGCAGTCTACTCGCATGTCTTGGCTTCATGCAACGGAGTGAGCCATGACCGACAAACTTCCCCATTCTGTCACCGCCTATTATTCGGCCGCCGCCGCCCATGATTTCGAAGCGCTTGCCCATTGTTTCGCCGTCGACGGCGTGGTGCGCGACGAAGGCGCGGTCCGGACCGGACGCGCCGCCATCGCCACCTGGGCCGCCAACGCCTATGCGCAATACAAGCACGAAACCGAGGTGGTTGAGTCCCGCGAACAGGATGGCGTTCATGTCGTCTCCGTCCGGGTCAGCGGCCAGTTCCCGGGTTCGCCGGTGCAGCTGACGCAGCGCTTCGCTCTCGCGGGGGATGAGATCCGCTCGCTGGAGATCGGCTGATGGCTTCCGATTTTCACGGCAAGCGCGTTCTCGTCACCGGCGCCAGCCGCGGCATCGGCCGGGCGACGGCGCTCAAGTTTCGGGAAGGCGGCGCGACCGTGCTCGGCGTGGCGCGGACCGCCCTGGAAAGTGCCGACGACCAGTTGATCTCGATCGCGGCCGATGTCGCCACGATCGAAGGCTGCACCAGCGTCGCCGAGGCCGTGCTCTCGCGGCTGGGCGGCGTTGACGTTGTCGTCCACGCGCTGGGCGGTTCGCACGCACCGGGCGGAGGCTTCGCCGCCCTGGACGAAGACGAATGGGCCAAGGAGATGAACCTCAACTTCTTTTCCGCCGTTCGCCTCGACCGCGAGCTGCTGCCCTCGATGCTGGAGCAGGGCTCCGGCGTGATCGTGCATGTGACGTCGATCCAGGCGCAATCGCCGGTGTTCGAATCGACGCTTGGATATGCCGCCGCCAAGGCCGCGCTGGCCAATTACAGCAAGGGCCTGTCGAAGGAGGTCAGCCCCAAGGGCGTCCGCGTCATGCGGGTTTCGCCGGGCTGGACGGAAACCGAGTCGTCGGTGGCGCTGGTCGAGCGGCTTGCGGACAAGGCCGGGTCGGACTTTGACACCGCCCGCGCCGAGCTGATGAAGGCGATCGGCGGCATCCCGATCGGCCGTCCCAACACGCCGCTGGAAGTCGCCGAGCTGATCGCCTTTCTGGCCTCCGACCGCGCGGCGTCGATCACCGGGGCCGAGTTCCGCATCGATGGCGGTTCGCTCCCCGTCGTCTAGGCGGTCGGGAAGCCCAGCGAGCGTTGCATCTTTCTGCCCCTCTCCCGTGAACGGGAGAGGGGGTAAGCCTGAGCCTTGGCCGCCCTATGGCGTCGGAGCGTCGGCGCGGATCAGGCCTTCGTGCTTCAGCTCGGCCCAGAGATCGCCAGGGATATCGAGCCGGACATAGTCGAGATTGGTCGTCACCTGTTCCGGCTTGAACGCGCCGGGGATGACGGAGGTGACGGCCGGATGGTGCAGCGGGAACTGCAGGGCCGCGGCCGGCAGCGGCACGTTGTGGCGTTGGCAGACCTCGGCGATGCGGCGCGCCTTCTCCAGGATTTCCGGCGTCGGCTCGAAGTAATTGTACTTTGCGCCCGGTACCGGGCCGGTGGCGTAGAGGCCGGACGAGAACACGCCGCCGATGATGATGCCGACCTTGCGCTCGACGCAGAGCGGCAGTTCCTTCGTCAGCGTCTCCTGTTCGCCCAGCGTGTAGCGCAGCGCCAGCAGGAAGAAATCCATGTCGAACAGTTCGAGGAAACGCGGGATCAGGCCGAGTTCGTTGATGCCGGCGCCGATGGCGCGGATGCGCCCGGCCGCCTTCAGATCGGCGAGCGCGCGAAAACCGCCATTGGCGAGCTGGGCGAAGCCCGCCTGCACCATGGGTTCCGAGCCGCGGTGCCACCAGTCGAGATCATGGATCACCAGCGTGTCGATGCGGTTCATGCCGAGGCGCTGGAGGCTGTCCTCATAGGCGCGCATGACGCCATCATAGCTGTAGTCGAAATAGTGATCGAAATGCAGGCCGCCGGACCAGAAGCCGGTATCGAACTGGTCCGGTTTCTGGATCGGCGCGCGCAGGATGCGGCCGACCTTGGTCGAGAGGATCAGCTCGTTGCGGTCCTGCTTGTAGAGGAAACGGCCGACGCGGTGCTCGCTCTGGCCCCGGCCATACCAAGGGGCGGTGTCGTAATAGCGCACGCCGGCGTCCCAGGCGGACTTCAGCGTCGCCTCCGCGTCGGCGTCCGAAACCTTGGTGAACAGCTCGCCGAGCGGCGCCGCGCCGAAGCCGATCTGCGGCAGCATCACGTCGGTGCCGCCGAGTTGCCGGCGTTTGAATGGATCCATGTTTCCTCTCCCTTTCGCGAGCCCGCGCTGGGGCGCCTGCGGCGATGCGCCAGTATCGGTCGATCGGCAGGCATGCATCGGCCGCCCCAGCCAGCGAGCCGGCCCATAAAATGGCAGGATGGTGTAAACGTCAACATGGTCCTACCATAGGCTTTGGAAATCCATCAATTCACATCAGATTGCGCGATAATCCTTGCTTGTCCGTAGGGTCAATGGCAGCCTGTGCCAACGAGGAAACGCGCATGCGATCGCCGGTCCATGCCCCTGATCCGCAAGAAGACAGGGTAGGGATGTAAACGTTATGTCAGGGAAATTGCCGGGCGGCCGGCGCCAGCCGACCATCCATGAAGTGGCGGCCACGGCGGGCGTCTCGATCGGGACCGTCTCCCGCGTCGCCAGCGAAAGCCCGCGCGTCGCGCCGGAAACGCGAGCCCGCGTGCTGGCCGCGATGGCCGAGCTCGGCTACCAGCCCAATGCCGCGGCGCGCGCCATGCGCACCAACCAGACCATGACGATCGGCTTCCTGATCCCCGACATGACCAACCAGGTCTTCGCGCGCGTCGCGCAGGGCGCGGAAACCGTGCTGGCGCCTGAAGGCTACATGCTGTTCGCCTTCTCGTCGAACCGCTCGCCGGCGCGCGAGATCGAATTCCTGCAGGCGGCCCGGCAGCGCCAGATGGACGGGCTGATCGTGACGCTCTCGGACGAGACCGCCACGGGCACGATCGAGGAAATCGCCCGCATGGGCGTTCCCGTCGTGGTGCTCGACCGTGACATCCCGGTCGAGGCCGATGTCGTCTATAGCGAGCACATGCAGCCCATCGAGACCGTGGTAGAGCAATTGCTGCAACTCGGCCACCGGCGCATCGGTCTGATCACCGCCTCGCACAACATCCGCCCGGGCCGCGACCGCGTCGCCGGCTTCAAGCGGGCGCTGGAAAAGGCCGGCGTGCCGATCGACGAATGGCTGATCCGCGCGCGGACCCAGAGCGCCGAGCGCGGCATGGCCGAGACGCATGACCTGCTGACCGGCGCCAACCCGCCGACCGCCATTCTCGCCGCCGGCAGCGACATCTTCTATGGCGCGCTCAAGGCGGTGCGGCTGCTGGGCCTGTCGATCCCGGACGATATCTCCTTCGTCGGCGCCGACGATGCGCTGCTCGGCGAACTGGTCTATCCGCCGATCACCGTGATCGATCGCGACATGGTCGAAGTCGGCCGCCAGGCGGCGGGGTTGCTGCTCGACCGTCTGAAGGGGCTCGATGGCCCGCCGCGCCGCATCATGCTCGGCAGCGACGTGTTGCTGCGCAGTTCGATCGCCGCGCCCAAGCGCCGCTAGCCGGGCTTCAGTCCGGCGGCGATGGCAGCCATCGGGTGCAGCGCCGCGGTCTTCGAAAGGCGCTCGACCTGGCAGCGGCACGAGAAGCCGCTGGCGAGCACCGTCGTTTCCCCAGCCAGCGCCGGCGCCCAGGACGCGTCGAACAGCGTTCGGCTCACCGTCTGCTGGCGCTGCTCATGCCCGAACAGCCCTGCCATGCCGCAACAGCCGGTCGGGGTCGGCCGCACGGATAGGCCGAGCGCTGCGAACACTTCCTGCCATTGTTTGAGCGCCTGCGGTGCCGCGGAGGCCTCGGTGCAATGGACCATCAGCCTCGGCGCGCTGGCGGCGGCGAGGGCCTTCGGCCATGGATCTCCCGCTGTTAGGCGCTGGCGCAGGAACTCCTGCACCAGCAGGACCTTCGGCACGGAAGGCGTCAGCTCGCTAAACTCGCTGCGCGTCATCAGCACGAAGGCGGGATCGACGCCAACCATCGGGCGGCCGGTCTTCCCAAGCTCCGTCAGAGCTTCGATCTGCCGGCCCGCCAGCCGGGCGAAACGCTTGCGCATGCCTTTGACATGCGCTGCCTTCGAGCCGGGCGGCAGGGTGACAAGGATGGGCCGGTAGCCGAGCGCGACCAGCCCGTCGCAGACGGCCCCGACCGCTGCGGTATCGAAGGTCGCGGTAAAGGCATCCTCCAGCACCAGCACGGTCTTCTCGTCCGTGGCGAGTGTTCCGATCTTCGTGTGGCGGACTACGGGATGGCCAAGCTGGCACAAGCCACGCTCGGAGATCGCCGGCAGGTCGATGAGACCGAGCCCTCGCGCCATGAGGCTCGCCAAGGGCATCAGCCGGCGCGCCAGTGGCCGGATCGCCGCGACAAACGGCGCCATAGCCTCGACAGCGACCGCCGCATGGTCGCGCAGCGGCCGGCGATTGTCATTGTGATAGGCGTCGAGAAACTGCGATTTCAGCGTGGGAACGCTGACATGCACCGGGCAGGCGCTGCCGCAGGCATTGCAGCCGAGGCAGCTATCGAGCACGGCATAGGTGTCGCGGCCGATCGCGGCCAGGTCCGGGTCGCTGGCTTCCTGCGCCTGCCGCCATTTCCGCACGGCCTCCGCGCGCCCCTTCGGCGACTGGCGCAAATCGCGTGTAGCCTTGAAGGAGGGGCAGATCGGCACGGTCTTGCTGTAGGTCAGGCAGGACGCGTTGCCGTTGCAGTGAAAAGCCTTCTCGAAGCCGGGATCGTTGGCGGCATTGCCCTGGCGAAACGGCAGCTCGACGATGCCGATCGGCTGGCGGGAGACCGTTACCAGCTTGCCCGGATTGAAGCGCTCCAGCGGGTCGAAGGCGTGCTTGATCCGCTGGAAGGCGGCATACGCCACGGGACCGACATAGTCAGGCAGATAGGCGCCGCGAATGCCCTTGCCATGCTCGCCCCAGAAGATGCCGCCATGCCTATTGCAGAGCGCATAGACGGCGTCGGAAATCGCCTGGAAGGTCGCCCGATCGGCCTTTTCGTCGAGATCGAGAGCTGGGCGCACGTGCAGGCAGCCGACATCGATATGGCCGTAAATGCCATAGCGCAGGCCATGACCCCTGAGGATCGTATCGAACCCGTCCACAAACGCGACGAGGTTCTCGACCGGCACGACGCAATCCTCGACGAAGGCGACCGGGCGGCGGGCGCCCTCGCGCTTTCCGAGCAGGCCAACGGCGGCGGCGCGCGTCGACCAGAGCTTGGCGGCGTCCGCCTCGTCGCGGGCGCAATAGCTGCCGATGACGCCGGGAAGCCGTGCCGCATCGGCGATCAGGCGGGCGACCGAGGCCGTCAGGGCGTCTTCCGCCTCGCCGACGAACTCGACGAACAGATAGGAAATCCGCGTCTCCGCTTGCCCACGAATATCGACCGGCAGGCTGTCCATGAGGCCGGCGTCGCGGGCGAGCCGCTGCACCCAGTCGTCCATGATCTCGATCGCCAGCGGCGCGTGCGCGAGGATCGGTTCCCCGGCCGCCAGCGCGGCGGCGAAACTGTCGAAGGCGACGACGACGAGCCGCTTGTGGGCCGGCTTCGGCGTCAGCTTCAGGCGGATCTTCGTGACAAGGCCGAGCGTCCCCTCGGCGCCGAGCAGCAGCCGCCACCATTCGAGCCGATCCGCCGCCGGCCGGGCGCGTTCGAGGTCGTAGCCGGTGAAGCGGCGCGAGATGCGTGGCGTGTTGTCGATCAACGCCTGCCGGCCGGCGTCGCAGGCATCGGCGATGTCGTCCAGCATGGACTGGGCCCAGGCGGGTGGCGGCTCGAGGCTGCGGATCGTCCGGCCGCCGCTCAGCGTCAGGTTGAGGCCCAGCACGTTGTCGCTGGTCTTGCCATAGATCCGCGAGCCCTTGCCCGAAGCGTCGGTGCTGATCATGCCGCCGATGGTGCAGCGGTTCGAGGTCGAGGTGTTCGGCGCGAAGAACAGGCCAGTATGCGCAATCAGGCCGTTCAATTCGTCGAGCACGATGCCGGGCTCGACATCGACCCAGCCTTCGGCTGCGTTCAGTTCCAGGATCCCTGTCATGAAGCGCTGGAAATTGACGATGATGCCGCGATTGAGGCTCTGGCCATTGGTGCCGGTGCCGCCGCCGCGCGCGGTCACGGCGAGATGCCGGAACGCGGGCCGGTCGGCGACGGCCATGAGTATCTCGACATCGGCAGCGCTTTTCGGCGCGACGATGATGTCGGGTTCGAGTTCGTAGACGCTGTTGTCGGTGGCCATCGCGGCCCGCGCCGCGTGGTCGGAGGCGACATCGCCGGCAAAGCCCGCCTCGGCTAGCGCCGCGGCGAAGCCGGCAAGCTCTGGCGGAAGAGGGGCGGTCAATGGACGGACGGATTGGATCATGGCGAAGCCTTTCGAGCTTCCCTTGAACCACGCCTAGCCGCTTCGTAACATTGGAATGAAATGACAAAACATTCGAAAAAAACGAACATCGGCATCCGGCATTTCCGCGCCGCCCTGGCGCTCGCGCAGGAACAATCCTTCACCCGCGCCGCCGACAGCCTCGGTATTGTCCCGTCGGCGCTGACCGAGACGATCAAGCAGCTGGAGGCGGATTGCGGCCTGCGTCTGTTCAATCGCGAGGCGCGGCCGGTGACGCCGACCGAGGCCGGCGAGGAATTCCTGGCCGGGGCGCGCCGGGTTCTCTCCGATTTCGAGATGGCGCTGGATGATCTTCGCCGGGTCGGCGGCATCGAGCGCGGCGCGGTCAGGGTGGCCGCCGCCCCGTCTGTGGTGCTGTTCCATCTCGCCCCCGCGCTCCGCGCCTTCCACGCCGCCCATCCGGCGATCGAGGTGACGGTCTATGACGACATCGCCGAGCGGATCGGGGCGCTGGTGCTGGACCGGGTGGTGGATTTTGGCCTGGCGGAACGCTGGCACGAGACCGACCAGCTCGACTACGAGCCGTTCCATGTCGACCCTTTCGTGCTGGTCTGCCATCGCGACCACAAGCTGGCCGGGCGCGCCGAGGTCGATCTCGCCGAAATTCCGGTCGCCGACGTCATTGCACTCGACGAGAGCACCGGCATCGGCAAGCGGATCGCCGCTGCGCCCGAAATCCCGCCCGAATTCCGGCGCGGCTCGATCCGCACGCGTGGCACCATCGCGCAGCTCACCCTGATCTCGCAGGGCATGGGCGTGGCGCTGATGCCGAAGCTCGCGGCCTCGGTGATTCAGAGCCCCGAAATTCGTCATGTCGGATTGCGCGATCTCTCGCTGAAGCGCACGCTTTGCATCCTTACGCGATCGCGCAGGGGCCTGTCGCCGGCGGCGGAGCGGCTGCTTGCGTGTCTGCGTCCGCTCGGATCGCTCGCCTCGCCCTGACGCGGCATTTTTGCCTTGAAACACGCGATTCCAGGCCAGTCCTGCTTCGCGCTTTCCGTCCGTCGTCCTCCAAACGCAAAGGACGAAAGCGCTGTTGCTAATAGGGATTGCCTTATCATTATTGTTTGAACTCATATGAGTTTGCGTGTAGTTGACGAAGGGAGGCTTGACGATCTCGCGTTATGGAGAAGAGCGATGTCACACGATCCCGTCTCGGCGCTGCCGAAGGGCAAACTCGTCATCCGCAATATCGGCATGGTCCTTAGCGGCGCCATGGAAAACCCGATCCTCGACGCGGATACGGTTGTCGTCGTCGACGGCAGGATCGCGGCCATTGGTCGTCTTGGGGATCTCGACACGGAAGACGCCACCCAGGTCATCGACGCCAATCAGGCTGCGTTGGCTCCGGGGCTGATCGACAGTCACGTCCACCCCGTCGCGGGCGACTGGACGCCGCGCCAGAACCAGATGGGCTGGATCGACAGCACCATGCATGGCGGCGTCACCACCATGATTTCCGCTGGCGAAGTGCATACGCCCGGCCGCCCGACCGACATTGTCGGCCTGAAGGCGCTGGCGATCGCCGCGCAGCGCACATTCACCAATTTCCGCCCCGGCGGCGTCAAGATCCATGCCGGTGCCCCGATCATCGAGCAGGGCATGGTTGAGCAGGATTTCAAGGATCTGGCGGATGCGGGCGTGCGCCTGCTCGGCGAGATCGGCCTCGGCAGCGTCAAGGATGGCGAGACCGCCGGCAAGATGGTCGGCTGGGCGCGCAAATACGGCATCCAGTCGACGATCCACACGGGCGGCCCCTCGGTGCCGGGCTCGGGCCTGATCGGCGCCGACGTCGTTCTGGCGGCCGGCACCGATGTCGTCGGCCACATCAATGGCGGCCACACCGCACTGCCGGATCTGGAAATCCGCTGCATCTGCGAAGGCTGCAAGGCCGGCCTCGAGATTGTCCATAACGGCAATGAGCGCGCCGCCCTCTATGCGCTGCGCATCGCGCGCGAAATGGGCGAGATGGGGCGTGTCATCCTCGGCACCGATGGCCCCGCCGGCTCGGGCGTCCAGCCGCTCGGCATCCTGCGCATGGTGTCCCTGCTGTCGTCGCTGGGCGACGTGCCGGCCGAGATCGCGCTCTGCTTTGCCACGGGCAATACGGCCCGCATGCGCAGCCTGGAAAGCGGGTTGATCGAGGTCGGCCGTCCCGCCGATTTCGTGTTCCTCGCCAAGGCGATGCATTCCGCCGGCCGCGATCTGCTCGACAGCATCCAGCTTGGCGATCTGCCCGGCGTCGGCATGATCGTCATTGACGGCATCGTCCGTTCCGGCCGCAGCCGCAACACGCCGCCGGCCGAGCGCCTGCCCTTCATCTGCAACTAGAGCTCTGCCAGGTCGCGTTTTCTTGACGCGAACCGGTACCCCACTTCGCTTGAAACCGCGCCATTGCTCTCGACTGTCCACTTCAGGAGTTTGAAATGACCGACGTCGTCGTCCGGAAGTTCCTTATCCGCATCGAGGAGATTTTTCACGAGGGCGGACCCGTTTCCGCCAATCCGCCCCGTCGCGGCACGATCATGGCCGTGGTGAAGAACCCTTATGCCGGCCGCTATGTCGAAGACATCACCGGCTTCATGGAAGACCTGAAGCCGCTCGGCCTGGAAATGTCGACGCGCCTGCTCAATGCGCTCGGCGGCGACAAGTCGGTCATCGAAGGCTACGGCAAGGGTGCGATCGTCGGCGAGGGCGGTGAACTCGAGCATGGCGCGCTCTGGCACATGCCCGGCGGCCATGCGATGCGCGCGCTGCTCGGCGACGTCAAGGCGATCGTTCCCTCGGCCAAGAAGGTCGGCGGCCTCGGCGCCAATATCGACATCCCGATCACCCATATCCACGCCTCCTATGTCCGCAGCCATTTTGATGCCATCGAGGTGAATGTTCCGGACGCGCCGCGCGCAGACGAGATCGTTCTGATCCTGTCGATGACCACCGGCTCGCGCGTGCATGCCCGCGTCGGCGGCCTGGCTGTCTCCGACATCAAGGGCGAGGACGGCCTGCGATGACCGTCATCCGCAAGATCGTCACGACGCTGGAAGAGACGCTGATCGAGGGCGACGTCGTCCTGCCGCATCCCTTTCGCAAGGTGTCGGCCGTCGCGGTCGTCTCGAATTCCGCCTCGGGCCGCTATGTCGAGGATCTGAGCGAACTGATGGATCTGGGCGAGCAGCTCGGCGACATCCTGCCCCGGCGGGCGGTCGCGCTGCTGGGCATTCCCGGCGATCAGGTTGAGAGCTTCGGCAAGGCGGTGATCGTCGGGGCCGAGGGCGAGTTCGAGCATGCGGCGGCGATCATGCACCCGAAGCTCGGCGCTCCCTTCCGCGCCGTGCTGGGCAAGGGCGATGCTCTGATCCCGTCGGCGAAGAAGCGGGCCAATATCGGCGCCGTCATCGACGTCCCGCTCGGCCACAAGGATCACGCGCGCGTGCGCAGCCATTTCGACGCCATGGAAGTCCGCATTCCGGATGCTCCCAAGAAGCATGAGATGGTCGTCGCGATCGCCGTCACCGATTCCGGCCGGCCGCTGGCCCGCGTCGGCGGCATGCGCAAGGAAGACATCGGCCAGTAGGCCGGACTTCCTCCCCGAATGAGAGAAGGCCGCTGTCGAAACAGCGGCTTTTTTGTTTGTGGGGCTCGGGAGAGCCACCCTCACCCCAACCCTCTCCCGCGAGCGGGCAAGGGGGCTCGCTAGCGCCCATTGCTGCGACTGCGCCAAATGAGGAACGCCTGCTAAGAAGCCTCGCCCGCTTGCGGGAGAGAGTGGGGTGAGGGGCTTGCTTTGGGACGGAAGCCCGCTCAGGTCTTCTCGGCGATCTCGGCGCGGACCTCGTCGCCATGCTCGCCCAGGCGCGGCGAGCGCCGGGTCAGCGCCAGTTCCGAGCCGGACATGGTGATCGGCGAACGCACGCCCGGAATTCCGTCGATATCGATCTGCATCCCCCGCGCCAGAACCTGCGCGTCGGTGAACACGTCTTCGAGCGTGTTGATGGGGCCGGCCGGCACATGCGCTGTAGCGAGCTTCTCCAAAAGCGCGTCTCGCTGCCAGCTCGCCAGTTCGCCGGCGATCAGCGCCGTGAGCGCCACCCGATTGGCGACGCGGAGCGAATTGGTCAGGAAGCGGGCGTCGGTGGCGAGTTCCGGCTTGCCGATGACCGAGGCAAAGCGGGCGAATTGGCCGTCATTGCCCACCGCCAAAATCAGATGCCCGTCCGCCACGGCAAACGTCTGGTAGGGCGCGATGTTCGGATGCGCGTTGCCGAGCCGGCGCGGCGGCTTGCCGGTGGCGAGGAAGTTCATCGCCTGGTTGGCGAGCACGCCGACCGAGGTATCAAGCAGAGCCATGTCGATATGCTGGCCAAGCCCGGTGCGCGCGCGCTGGGCGAGCGCCGCCTGGATGGCGATCACGCTGTAGAGGCCGGTGAAGATGTCGGAGAAGGCGACGCCGATCTTTTGCGGTTCGCCTTGGGGATCGCCGGTCAGATCCATGATCCCGGCCATGCCCTGGATGAGAAAATCATAGCCGGCGCGCTCGCGATACGGCCCGGTCTGGCCGAAGCCGGTGATCGAGCAGTAGATGAGGCGCGGGTTGATCGCGTTCAGGCTCGCATAGTCGAGCCCGTATTTTCCCAGGCCGCCGACTTTGAAATTCTCGATGACGACGTCGGCATCGGCGATCAGGGCGCGGACGAGATCGGCGCCTTCCTGGGTGCGGAAATCGGCGACGATCGAGCGCTTGCCGCGATTGCAGGCATGGAAATAGGCGGCCGATGTCTCGCCGCCATTCTCGATGAAGGGCGGGCCCCAGCTGCGCGTGTCGTCGCCCTCGGGGCTCTCGACCTTGATGACGTCGGCGCCGAGATCGGCCAGCGTCTGGCCAGCCCAGGGGCCAGCCAGGATGCGCGCCAGCTCGATGACCTTCAGTCCCGCGAGCGCCTGCATCAGAAGAAGGCCTGGATGCCGGTCTGGGCGCGGCCGAGGATCAGCGCGTGCACGTCATGCGTGCCCTCATAGGTGTTGACGGTCTCGAGGTTCTGCGCGTGCCGCATGACGTGGTACTCGATCTGGATGCCGTTGCCGCCATGCATGTCGCGCGCCTGGCGGGCGATGTCGAGCGCCTTGCCGCAATTGTTGCGCTTGACCAGCGACACCATCTCGGGCGCGGCCTGGCCCTCGTCGAACAGCCGGCCGACGCGCAGCGAAGCCTGCAGGCCGAGTGCGATCTCCGTCTGCATGTCGGCGAGCTTCTTCTGGAAGAGCTGCATGCCGGCCAGCGGCTTGCCGAACTGCTTGCGATCGAGGCCATACTGACGGGCGCGGAACCAGCAATCCTCGGCAGCCCCCAGCACGCCCCAGGAAATGCCGTAGCGGGCGCGGTTCAGGCAGCCGAAGGGACCCTTGAGGCCGGACACGTTGGGGAGAAGCGCGTCTTCGGAAACCTCGACATCGGCCAGCACGATCTCGCCGGTGATCGAGGCGCGCAACGACAGCTTGCCGCCGATCTTCGGGGCGGTGAGGCCCTTCATGCCCTTTTCCAGCACGAAACCGCGGATCGCGCCGTCATGCGCTTCCGACTTTGCCCAGACGATGAAGACGTCGGCGATCGGCGAATTGGAGATCCAGGTCTTGGCGCCGTTCAGGACGTAGCCGCCTTCGGTCTTCCGGGCGTTGGTGATCATGCCGCCCGGATCGGAGCCGGCATCCGGCTCGGTCAGGCCGAAGCAGCCGATCCACTCGCCGCTCGCGAGCTTGGGCAGGTATTTCTGCCGCTGCGCTTCGCTGCCATAGGCGTAGATCGGATACATCACCAGCGACGACTGCACGCTCATCATCGAGCGATAGCCGGAATCGACCCGCTCGACCTCGCGCGCCACCAGGCCGTACGAAACGTAGGAAGCGCCGACGCCGCCATATTCGGCCGGCACGGTGACGCCGAGCAGGCCCATCTCGCCCATCTCGCGGAAGATCTCGGGGTCGGTCAGTTCGTCCAGATAGGCCTTTTCCACACGGGGCATCAGGCGGTCGGCGGCAAAGGCCTTGGCCGTATCGCGGATCATCCGCTCCTCGTCGTCGAGCTGGGACTCGAAATGGAACGGGTCTTCCCAGGCGAAGCGCGACAGCGCCGGTTGATCCTTGGCCTTCAGGGTGGGGTTCAATGCGGACATGCGGTCACCTTTGCAGTCTGGGCATGCGGGCCGCGAACAGCCACGCGTTTGCCGAAAACTAGCAAATCGCGTCCAGGCGGGATAACAAGGCTTTCAGCGAAGTTGATGAGTATCGATCATAATCCGAGGGTAAGCGGCGGCCATGCGCGAAGGCTATATCCCCACGATTACAGAGCTTCAGGCTTTCTCGGCCTGTGCGCGGCTCGGTGCGACCACGCGCGCCGCGCATGCGCTGAACCTGACGCAAAGCGCCGTCAGCCGCTCGGTCGGCACGCTGGAGGAGCGGCTCGGCGTGCGCCTGTTCCACCGCGTCAAGCAAAGGCTGATCCTCTCCGACGCCGGTCGCGCGCTGCATCGCGATGTCGACCGGTTGCTGGAGGATCTGCAGCAGGCGGCGATGACGGTGATGGCGTTCGGCGGCCATGCCGACGTGCTGCGGCTGGCGGTGCTGCCGACCTTCGGCAGTACCTGGCTGGTGCCCAGGCTCGCGGCCTATCGCAGCGTTGCGCCCAACCTCACCTTCGATATTTCCGCGCGGCTGGACGTGGTCGATTTCGAGGCGGATGGCTTCGACGCCGCCATCCAGCGTGGCGATCACCGCCCGCCCGGCGCGCATGCCGACATGCTGATGGAGGAGCAACTGGTGGTTCTCGCCGCGCCGTCCCTTCTGGAAGGCAGAAGCGTCCTCGCGGATTCCGAGCTTTCGCACATGCCGTTGCTGCAGCAATCGACGCGGCCGACGCTCTGGCTCGACTGGTTCCGTGATGCCGGCCTCGACAGCCGCACCATCCTGCGCGGCGCCCGCTTCCAGCATTTCGACATGGTGATCCATGCGGCGATCGCCGGTCTCGGCGTCGCGCTAGTGCCTGAAATCCTCGCCCGCGCCGCGCTCGCGGCGGGCGATCTGGTGCTGGCTTCGGAGCGGCGGCTGGTCGGCGACCAGCCCTACACGCTGATCTATCCCCATCGCAGCCAGCAAAGGGAAGGCTTCATGCGCTTCCGCGGCTGGCTGCTGCAACAGGTCGGGGACGAGGCGTTGATCAGTCGTCGCTGATGCGCTGCAGCAGTTCCAGCAACAGCGCCTGTTCGGCGGCGGATAGCGGTGCCAGAAGCCGGGTGCCGGCTTCCTTGCTCTTGCTCAGCCGGTCGAGCGTGTAGTCGACGCCCTTGTCCGTCAGCGTGATGATCACCATCCGCTGGTCGGTGCTCGACGTGCCGCGCGTCACCAGCCCAAGCTTGCGGAGCTTGCGCACCACCAGGCTGATCGTCGACGGGTCCATGGCCGTCAGGCGGCCGAGATGGTTCTGCGAAACGTCGCCGTGCCGCAGAATGGTGGCAAGTGCTGCGAACTGCGTCGGCGTCAGGTCCTCGCCTGCCATTATCTGCTGGAAGCAGGTCGTGGCGCGCTGGTGCACCTTCCGGATGATATGGGCCGGATGGTGATCCAGATCGTAGCCGGTCGCGGCGATCATCTCGTCGATCTGCGCCCGGCTATAGCTCGTGCCTGCAGCTGGCTCGTCGCCGAGCTCGCCGTCCTGGCTTGCGTTTTCAATCAATAGGTGTAGCCCCTTGCCACTCTGGCGTTCAGAAAATCCTTAAACCTGACGCAGCGCAAGACCATCCTTGAGGGATGCGACCACGTCGGCGGCGTTCGTCACAACGCCGAAATGGGTCGCGATGTCATAGAGCGAGCTTTCCTGCTCGCGCGCACCGGTTGCGGCGCAGCAATCCTGCGGGACGGCGACGTCATAGCCGATGAAAAAGGCGTCATGCACGGTCGAGCGGACGCAGATATTGGTCACGACGCCGAACACGACAAGCTGGGTGATCTGCATGTCCTTCAGGGTCATGTCGAGATCGGTCTGGAAGAAAGCCGAATAGCGGCGCTTGACGATGTGGATCTCGTCGGCGCGGGCGCCGAGGTCCTCGATGATCTCCGTGCCCCACGTGCCTTCGACGCAATGCGGGGTGCGCTTCACCCATTCGCGGTCGCGGCGCATGTTGGCGCGGTGCACGTCATGCACCCAGAAGACCGGTGCGCCGACGGCGCGGGCAGCCTCGATCACCTCGAGCTGCTGCGGCACCAGCGTCTCGTAGCCCGGCAGCACCATGGCGCCGCCCGGCTTGCAGAACTCGTTGATCATGTCGACGACGATGACCGCCGTGCGGGCCGGGTCGAGGGTCAGGGTCTCGCCATGGCGATGATCCGAGAAAACGTCAGCACTCATATGATCCTCCATGCGGGTTTCGCTGCATCGCCGGCGTCCACGCAGCGATCCATCCGGCCCTCAGCTCCAAGAACTTTATTTGGCTAGTAAGTATATTACTCACGCCGTGTCAACCAAGGCAAGTTGTCCAAAATCCGGTCACGTCGGAACCTTATCTGGCTGATTTTAATGCAGATTCCGAAATTGAGCTGCGCACCTGCAGGTCCATTGACAAAGGCCGGGATTCGATCTGATTATTGTATGACTATCAATGAATGAGGCGGTCGAGGGGACCTGTTCTCGTCATTGATCGGAGGGACTTCCATGCTCATTCGCAAGCTAACCGTTTCGCGCCTGATGCTAGCCAGTGCCATGACCGTTCTGGCTTCCTTGTCTCCGTCGATTGCCAGCGCCGAGGGTGTCACCCTCAAGGTGTTCGGCGGCTCGGCACTCAATAAATTGGCCCCGCGTCAGACGCCTGACGTGCAGAAGGCCATTCAGGACAAGGTGATTTCCGGCTTCCTCGCGGCGCATCCCGAGGTCAAGGCCGTCGAGTGGGACGCGCAGGGCCCGCAGGCCAACGACGTCCAGCGCCTGATGACGGCGCGTCTCGCCAATCAGGAAATGGACCTGATCGCGTGCTCGGCCTTCTACACCAACGGCGCCTATGTCCGTCGCGGCCTGGTTCGTCCGATCACCAAGGAGATCGAGGCGTTTTCCGCCAATCTCGACCAGCCGGCGATCGGCGCCTTCACCGTGCGCGGCGAAGTCTACGCCGTGCCGATCACGACGATGTCGACCTCGGCGATCTTCTACAACAAGAAGGTCTTCGCGGATCTCGGCATCCCGGTGCCGCCGAGCTATGAGAACCTGAAGGCCGCCGCGCCGAAGCTTGCCGCGGCCGGGCTGATCCCGCTGCTGCATCAGGGCTCCAACACGCCCATGTGGCCGATGTGGTACTTCGAGACCTTCGCCCAGGCCTCCGGCGACCCGATCGGCCGCACTACGGCGATCCTGGACGGCAAGGCGAAGTTCAACGATCCCGACGGCGTCGCCGCCTTCGACCTGATCAAGACATGGGTGGATGACGGCATCCTGTCCAAGGACTCGCTCGCCGTCGACCAGGACGGCATGCGCTCGGCCTTCGCGAGCGGCAAGAGCGCCATGTATTACGGCGGCACGTGGGAAGTTCCGTCGCTGCAGGAAAGCGTGCATGACTTCGAGTGGGGCACCTTCGCCTTCCCGAAGATGGCCGGAACTCCCGGCGAGCCGAAGCATGGCGGCGGCGCTGACAACGGCATGTGCATGTCGGCGACGATCGCGCCGGAGAAGGTCGCGCCGGCCGTCGCCTTCATGGCTTATCTGACCCAGCCCGAGGTCGCGACGCTCTATCTCGAGCCCGAGCAGCCGCTGGCGACCTCGGTCAAGGGCGTCCCGGTCGTCGAGGATGCCTATGCCAAGGACCTGCGCGCCAGTGCCTTTCCGAACACGGTCAAGTTCCTCGACTGGGTCTGGCCGGCTGAAATCGCCACCGCCGTCTCGTCGTCGATCGCCGGCGTCGTCGGTGGTCAGCTGACGCCGCAGCAGGCCGCGGACGCCGTGCAGGCCGTCTATGACGACCTCGTCGCCCAGGGAAACTGGCCGCCGCAGGACTAAGCCTCCCAACCCGCAAGCGAGCCCCGGCATCATTGGGAAGCCGGGGCTTCGCCGGTTGATCGGACGCATGCCGCCCGAAACGGATCATCGACAAGGACAAGATCATGACCACCCTGAGCGCAAAGCCGCAGCGTTTCTCCATCGGCTATCATTTGAACAGCTGGGACCTTGAAGGGCTGCCGCTGCAGCCGGCCTTGAAGTTCCTGGCGGATCAGGGCTTTGGCTGGTTCGAGATCCTGGCCTTCACCAGCCTGTCGGATCAGTTCGCGCGCAAATACATGCAGCTCGGCCACCAGGCGCCGATGGGTGTCACCACCGACACGGACATCCTGCGCCGCTATGCGATCCTGTCGAAGGCGCAGAGCGAACTCGGCATCCGCCTGTCGTCGCTCTACGTCAACGCCGTCTTCGTCAATCCCGTCGCCTGGGAATATGAGCGCGACGTTCTGCTGTCTCTGGCCCGTCTGCTCAAGGGTTTCGATGCGCCGGTGCTGGTGCTGGGCGGCGGACCGTCGGTCGCTTCCGGCAATGCGCATGACGCGCAGGACTATCGCGATTTCGCCCGCTCGCTCGAGGATATCGGCCGTCGCACCAAGGATCTCGGTATCGACACGGTCTACCACCCGCATCTCGACACCTTCGTCGAGACGCGCGAACAACTCGATCGCCTGATGGACGTGCTCGACACCTCGGTCGCCGGCCTCTGCATCGACCCGGCCCATCTGGCGCAGACCTATTCCGACCCGGTCGACGCGGTGAAGACCTACATCTCCGCCATTCGCTACATGCATTTGAAGGACACCAAGGTCGATCCCGCCCTGAAGGGCTATGACCGCTATGCCGCCTTCTGCGAACTGGGCGCCGGCGTCGTCGACCTGAAGGGAATCGTCAAGGAACTGCTCGACGCAGACTATGCTGGCCTCGCCATCGTCGAACTCGATGCCTCGCAGAAGACCGCCGAGCAGAGCACCCTCGAAAGCATCGACTATCTCAAGAACACGCTCGGCCTCGTGCTCACTCCCGACGCGCGGGCTTAAGCCATGGCGATGCCGGCAGCCCTGACCTCGAAATCTCCGGCGCCCTCGCGCGTCTCGCTTGCGAGGCGGCTGGGGCGCAGCGACGGGTTTGTCGCGGCGATGATGATGTTGCCGGCCGGCATCCTGTTCGCGCTGTTCTTCCTCTGGCCCTTCGTCAGCGGCTTCTGGCTCTCGTTCCAGCGCTGGGACGGCTTTTCCGACCCGCGCTTCATCGGCTTCGGCAATTACCTGCGGCTGATGAAGGACGGGGTGTTTCTCCTCGCGCTGAAAAACAGCTTCATCTTCGTCATCGTCAGCATCCTGGCCAAGAACATACTGGGTCTGGCGCTGGCGCTGCTGCTGAACCGCGTCACCTTCATGCGCGGCTTCATCCGCGCCTCGGTGTTCGTGCCGGTGACGATCTCCTTCGTCGCCGCCGGCCTGCTCTGGGCCTGGATCTACAATCCGGTGTTCGGCCTGCTCAATGCCGGGCTCGAATTCGTCGGCCTGGCATCCTGGAAGCGCAGCTGGCTTGGCGATGCCAATGTCGCGCTCTACGCCGTCATCGTAGTCGATGTCTGGAAATGGCTCGGTTTCCACGCCGTGATCTACCTGGCCGGCCTGCAGACCATTCCGTCCGAGCTCTATGAGGCGGCCCGCATCGATGGCGCCAATGCCCGTCGCCGGCTCTGGCACATCACGCTGCCGCTGATGGTGCCGGTGATCTTCATCAACACGATCCTGAGCCTCTCCGGCGCCTTCGTGCGCAATTTCGACATCGTCCATGTGCTGACGCAGGGCGGCCCCAACCACGCCACCGAGGTCGTGATCACCGCCATGGTCAAGGCGGCCTTCACGAACAGCCAGATGGGCTATGCGGCGGCCATGGGCTACGCGCTGTTCGTCCTGGTCGGCAGTATCTGCGCCATTCTCGTCTATTGGCTCGGCCGCACGAGGTTCAAGGTCTGATGGCTATGTCCTCCACCCGCGACGTCCCGCCCGATTCCTCCCGCGCCTTCACCGCCGCACTGGAGCGCATCGGCATCTATGCCGCCCTCGCGATCGTGCTGTTCCAGACGCTGTATCCGCTGCTCTGGGTGCTCTTCGGCTCGCTGAAGACCAAGTCCGAACTGATCAACAATGTCTGGGGCCCGCCGACCAGCCCGGTCCTCGACAACTACATCCAGGCCTGGCAGATGGCCGAGATGGGGACGCGCATCGTCAACAGCGTCACGGTCACGGCGCTTTCGCTGGCGATCCTGATCCTGGTGGTGACGCCCTGCAGCTACGCGCTGGCGCGGCTGCGGTTTCCGGGCCGGAACATCGTCACCGGCCTGGTCGTCGGCTCGATGCTGGTGCCGCCGCAGGTGCTGGCGATCCCGCTCTTCATGGTGGCGCGCGACCTCGGCATCATCAATTCGACCGTCGGCATCTCCTTCATCTATGCGGCGTCGATCATGCCGCTCTCGATCTTCATCATGCGCAGCTTCTTTATGTCGCTGCCGTTCGACCTAGAGGATGCGGCGCGCGTCGACGGGGCAGGGCGGGTTGCGATCCTGGTCCGGATCATGCTGCCGCTCGCCCGTCCCGGGATGGCGCTGATCATCATCTTCGGCTTCATCGAGGTCTGGAACGACTTCTTCCTCGCCTTCCTGCTGCTGCGGCAGCCGGAGGTGCAGACCATCCCGCTCGGGCTGGTCAACTTCTTCCAGCAGTACGACTCCCTGTGGAACCTCTATTTCGCAGCGTTGATGATCACCACCCTGCCGGTGATCCTCCTGTTCGTGCTCATGCAGCGGCAGTTTATTGCCGGCCTGACCGCCGGCGCAGTGAAGGCCTGAGAATGACAAAGCGTAAGATCGGTGTCGGCGTCGTGGGCTGCGGCGAGATTGCCCAGCTCATGCATCTGCCCATCATCAAGGAACTGCCCGAACTCGAAATCGCGGCGCTGTGCGACCTCTCGCGTCAGGTCGTCGACAGCCTCGGCGAGGCCTATGGCGTCGCAGGCCGCTACACCGACCATCACGAGCTGATCAACGATCCGGCCGTCGACGTCGTGGTGATCTGCACCTATGACCACGGCCCGATCATCGAAGACGTGATCGCCGCCGGCAAGCACTTCACCGTCGAGAAGCCGCTTGCCTTCACGGCTGAGGAAGCCGCGCCGCTGATCGAGAAGGCGAAGGCCAAGGGCGTGCTCGGTCTCGTCGGTTACATGAAGCTCTATGATCCCGGCTATGTGCTGGGCATTGAACGCATGGCCTCGATCGAGGCGCTGAAGCAGATCCACGTGCACAATTTCGCCGGCCGCTTCGACCGCTACCAGAGCCTGTACACCCAGGTTCGCGGCAGCGACGTCGATCCGGCCAGCCTCGCCGCCGGTCGTGCCCTGGCCGATGCGCGCATCGAGGCGTCGCTGGGGCCCGACCATGCCGGCTACAAGGACACCTATCTGATGCTGCTGATGCTCGGCAGCCATAACCTCGCCGTCCTGCGCGGCGCCTTCGGCGTCGCCGAAAGCGTCGAATACGCCAAGGCGGTCGATCCCAACCACATTTTCGCGCTGCTCAATTTCGCCAATGGCGTACCGTGCGTGTTCGAGGTCTCGTTCGGCGCGCAGTATGAGTGGTGGGATGAGTGGATCGCGGCCTATGGCAAACATGACGAAGTGCGGGTCGATTTCCAGAATCCCTACATCCGCAACACGGCCGCGACCGTGACCATCCGCGAGCCGCGCGGCAACGGCCCGTCCGAGACCATCCTTCCCGGCAAGCCCGACACGGCGTTCCGCCAGCAGTGGCTGCACTTCATCGATTGCATCGAGAACGGCACCGCGCCGCGGACCAGCCTCAAGGGCGGTCTGGAAGATCTGAAACTGGCGCAGGCCATCATCCAGGCGCTGCCGCCCTGTCCGAAGGTGCAAAACTGATGCGGATCGTCATCACGGGTTCCAGCGGCCTGCTCGGACGGCATGTCGCCGCGGCTGCCGTCGCCGCGGGCCACGACGTGCTCGGCATCGACAGCGTGCCGCCGCCGGCCGGGAGCGGCTGGCGACATGTCACCGCCGATCTGACCGATCTCGGCATCGCGATGCAGCTGGTGCGCGATGCCGATGCCGTCTTCCACATCGCGGCCATCCCGCGCCCGACCGGGCGCGCGGCGGCGGAGGTGTTCCAGACCAACATGGCGCTGGCCTACAACGTCATCGAGGCATCGGCGCTTTCGGGCGTGACCCGCTTCGTCTACGCCTCTTCGTTCAGCATTTTCGGCTATCCGTTCTTCACCAACTGGCCGAAGCAGCTCTATCTGCCGATCGACGACAATCACCCGGCCGGCCCGCAGGATGCCTATGGGCTTTCGAAGTGGCTGGGCGAGGAAATGGTGCAGGCGGCAGTCGCGCGCGGCGCGTTCACGGCCGTCAGCCTGCGGATGCCCTGGGTGCAGACGCCGGAAGGCTTTGCCGGCCAGATCGGTCCGCGCCGCGCCTCTGGCGATGCCGGCCGCGATCTCTGGTCCTATATCGACGCGCGCGATGCGGCGGATGCCTTCCTGCTGGCGCTGCAAGCGCCCGTCGAGGGCCATGCCCGCGTCATGATCAGCGCCGCCGACAGCTACATGGACGAGCCGACGGCAGAACTGGCTGAGCGCGCCTTCCCGGATGTGACGCGCAACCCGATGCCGGGCTTCGCCAGCACGTTCGATCTCGACAATGCACGCCGGACGCTGGGCTACGAGCCCCGCCATTCCTGGCGCGACTATCCCACAAGCTGATTGGAGACCGTCATGACGAGGTTCATGGACAAGATCGTCCTGGTGACGGGGGGAGCCGGCGCGATCGGCCAGGCCGCCGTTCGACGCTTCCTGGAGGATGGCGCGCGCGGCGTGGCGATCCTCGATCAGGACGGCGCGCGCGCGTCGGCGCTGGCGGCGGAACTGGGCGACCGGGCGTTTGCCGTTTCGGCGGACGTGACCGATCCGGCGGCCGTCGACGTGGCGCTTACTGCCGTCGTCGAGCATTTCGGCCGGATCGACATCCTGTTCAACAATGCCGGCATCTCCGGCACCCCCGCGCCGATCCCCGAGCTGGCGCTGGAAGAATGGGACCGCGTGCTGCGCATCAACCTGCGCGGCATTTTCATCGTGCAGCAGGCCGTGGTCCGCATCATGATCGCCCAGAAGCAGGGCGGCGCGATCGTCAACATGGGTTCGTCCATGGCCGGCTGGGACGTCCTGTCGGGCGGCTCGCCCTATACGGCCAGCAAGCATGCCGTGGTCGGCCTGACCAAGGTCGCGGCGCTCGATTGCGCGCCCTATGGCATCCGCGTCAACGCCGTCTGCCCGGGCGTCATCCAGACGACGCTGGGCGTGCCGGCTGCTGACCAGGCCGCCTTCGAGGCGAGCACCAAGCGCTTTTCCGACCGTATTCCGCTGCGCCGTATCGGCCAGCCGGAGGATGTCGCGGCGGTGGTGGCTTTCCTCGCCAGCGACGACGCGCGCCATGTCACCGGCTCGGAACTGCTGATCGACGGCGGCCAGACGCTGATGAGCTGGGCCAACGCGCCCGACGCGGACGCCTATCCGCGCTACATCTGAGCGATCGCCGCGCGCGATGGGGCGCGTCCACCCAGGTATGAAAAAAGGGGCGGCGCCGATGGCGCCGCCCCTTTCTGTTGGGCTGCTGAAAGCGCTGCCGGCTCAGGCAGATTCCGGGTGGGGCGTAGCCGTGGGAGCCACGGGCGGGGTCGCCTCGACCTTCTTGTCCTTGCCACCACCGATGAGTTTGTAGAACAGCGGGATGAAAAAGATGGCGATGAAGGTCGCCGCCAGCATGCCGCCGATGACGCCGGTGCCGATCGAATGGCGGCTGGCGGAGCCGGCGCCCGTCGAGATCGCCAGCGGCAGCACGCCCAGGATGAAGGCGAGCGACGTCATGATGATCGGACGGAAGCGCAGGCGCGCCGCCTCCAGCGCCGCGTCGAAGGCGCTCATGCCTTCCTCGCGCTTGATCACGGCGAATTCGACGATCAGGATCGCGTTCTTCGCCGCAAGGCCGATCAGCGTCACCAAGCCGATCTGGAAGTAGACGTCGTTGCTGAGTCCGCGCAGCCAGATGGCGAGCAAGGCGCCGAACAGGGCGAACGGCACCGCCAGGATGACCGCGAGCGGGAGCGACCATCGTTCGTACTGGGCGGCGAGGATCAGGAACACCATGATGATGCCGAAGATCAGCGCCTGCTGGCCTGAACCGCCGGTGGCGATTTCCTGATAGGCCGAGCCGGTCCACGCCACCGTATAGTTGAGCGGCAGCGCTTCCGCCGCGACTTCACGGATGGCGGCGAGCGCCTGGCCGGAGGAATAGCCCGGCGCCGGATTGCCCATCACCTTCGCTGCCGGGAAGTTGTTGAAGCGTTCCAGCAGGTCCGGTCCGATCGTCCGGTCGACATGCACGAGCGCATCGAGCGGGATCATGCTGCCGCTGTCGGCGCGGACGAAGACTTGGCGCAGGTCTTCCGGCTTCTCGCGGAAGTTCGCCTCCGACTGCAGCTTGACCTGGAAATTGCGGCCATAGAGCGTGAAGTCGTTGACATAGAGGCTGCCGAAAGTCGCCTGCATGGTGGAGAAGATCGAGGTCAGCGGCACGCCAAGCGCCTTGGCCTTCTCGCGGTCGACGTTGATCTTGTACTGCGGCACGTTGGTCGCCAGCGTCGTGCGGACGCCGGCGAGTTCCGGCCGCTTGGCAGCCGCCTCGACCAGCGCCTGGGTCGTCGCCAGCAATTGCGGCGTGCCCGCGCCGGCACGGTCCTGGACGTAGAGCTCGAAGCCGCCCGTCGTGCTCAGGCCCTGGATCGGCGGCGGGTTGAACGCCAGCACCATGCCGTCCTGGATGCCGGCATTCATGCCCATGACCTGGCCGGGCATGGCGCGGGCGTCGAGATCCGGCGTCTTGCGTTCGGCCCAGTCCTTCAGCTTGACGAAGGCGGCGCCGGCGCTTGGCGACTGCGAGCCGGCGAGCAGGTCGAAGCCGGAAAAGGCCAGGACACTGGCTACCGCAGGGTGCTTGGAGACGTTGTCGCTCACCGTCGACATCACGTCGCTGGTGCGCGACAGGGCGGCCGCCGGCGGCAGGATGCCGACCGTCAGGATGACGCCCTGGTCTTCTTCCGGCACCAGCGCGCCGGGGATCTTCATGGCGAGATAGCCCATCGCGCCGATCATGATGGCGAACAGCGCGATGCCGAGCAGGGCCCGCTTCAGGAAGAAGCGAACGCCCGAGGTGTAGCCGCGCGTCAGCCATTCGAAGAAGCGGTTGAACAGGCGGAAGGGCAGGATCGGCTCGTGATGGCCGGGCTTCAGCAGCAGGGCGCAGAGCGCCGGCGTCAGCGTCAGCGCGACGATGCCCGACAGGGTGACGGAAACGGCGATGGTGATGGCGAACTGGCGATACATCTCGCCCGCCAGGCCGCCCATGAAGGCTACCGGCACGAACACCGAGACCAGCACCAGCACGATGGCGATGACGGGGCCCGTCACTTCGCCCATCGCCTTGATGGTCGCCTCGCGCGGCGGCAGCTTCTCCGTCGTCATGATGCGCTCGACGTTTTCGAGCACGACGATGGCGTCATCGACGACGATGCCGATCGCCAGCACCAGGCCGAACAGGGTCAGCAGGTTGATCGAGAAGCCGAGCAGATACATGCCGGCGAAGGTGCCGAGGATCGATACCGGCACGGCGATCAGCGGGATCAGCGTCGCCCGCCAGTTCTGCAGGAAGACGAAGACGACGACCACGACGAGAACAAGCGCTTCGATGAAGGTCTTGATCACCTCGTCGATCGAGGCCTGCACGAACAGCGTCGTGTCATAGGGGATCTTGTAGCTGACCCCTTCCGGCATCCGGCCCTGGATTTCGTCCAGCTTGAGCTTGACCGCCTCGATGGTGTTGAGCGCGTTGGCGCCCGGCTGCAGATAGATGCCGATCGGAACGGTCGGCTGGCCGTTCAGGATGGCCTTGAAGCCATAGTCCTGCGCGCCGAGATCGATGCGGGCGACATCGCGAAGCCGCAGCGTCGAGCCGTTCGAATCCGAGCGCAGGATGATATTGCCGAAGGCCTCGGCGTCGGGCAGGCGGCCGTCCGTGGTGACGGCGTAGGAATAGGTCAGCTTGCCCTCGGTCGGCGGGTCGCCGACGCGGCCGGCGGCGTATTGCTGGTTCTGCTCGCGGATGGCGGTCGCGACTTCGTCCGTCGTCAGGCCGAACTGGGCCAGCTTGTCCGGTCGCAGCCAGACACGCATGGCGTAATTCTCGCGGCTGAACAGGTTCGCCTCGCCGACGCCCGGCGTGCGCTTCAACTCGTCGATGACGTTCAGCAGGGCATAATTGGCGAGAAAGACGGAGTCGTATTGCGGATTGTCCGAGGTCAGCGCCACGACGGCGAGGATCGAGCTCGACTGCTTGTTGACCGTGACACCCAGGCGCTGGACCTCCGAGGGTAGCGCTGAAAGCGCCCGCTGCACGCGGTTGTTGACGTTGATCGTCGCCTGGTCGGCATCCGTGCCGGTGGCGAAGGTCACGATCAGCCGCGTCGAGCCGGAACCCGAATTGATCGACTGCATGTAGAGCATGTCTTCGACGCCGTTGATCTGCTCTTCGAGCGGCGCCGCGACCGTCTGGGTCAACACGTCGGCGCTGGCGCCGGGATAGGTTGCGGTGACGACCACCTGCGGCGGCGTCAGCTCGGGATATTGGGCGATCGGCAGGGCGCGCATGGCGAGAATGCCCGCCAGCACGATGACGATCGAGATGACGGCGGCGAAGACCGGCCGTTCGACGAAAAAGCGGTTCATCAGTTCGCCTGCGCAGTCTGGACGATCGTCTTGGCAGCGGCGACCGGTGCGCCGGGACGGACCTTGATGACGCCGGAGGTGACGACGTGGTCGCCCGATTTCAGCCCTTCGGTGACGATCCAGCCGCCCTCGACCGACTGGCCGAGGGTGACCGGCGCCATGGCGGCGACGTTCTTGTCATCGACGGTGTAGACGAACTTGCCCTGCGGTCCCTGCAGAACGGCAATTTCCGGCACCACGATCGCCGAGGCAAGCGACATGCCCGAAATGGTGACGCGCACGAACTGGCCGGGGATCAGGTAGAGGTCCGGATTGGGGAACACGGCGCGCGAGCGGATCGTGCCGGTTTGGACGTCGATGCTGGACGAGGTGAAGTCGATTTCGCCCGGCTTGTCGTAGACCCGGCCATCGCCGAAAGTGATCGTCGCCGTCAGCTTTGCATCGGCCGTATGCGCCTTCTGGGCATCGGTGATGCTGCGCAGTTCGGCGGCGTTCGCGTCGGTGAAGGAGAAGTTCACATAGACCGGATCGAGTTGGCTGATGGTGGTCAGCAGGCTGTCGGTAGTGCCGACGCCGATCAGGCTGCCTTCCGGGACGACGTCGAGGCTGGTTACGCCGTCGATCGGCGCGCGCACGGTGGCATAGTCCAGATTGATCTGCGCCGTCTTCAACTGCGCCTTGGCGGCGGCAACGGCGGCCTCGGCGAGGTCGACGGCCGAGAGCGCGTCATCGCGCGTCTTTTGCGAGCCCACCTGGCGGGTGAACAGTTCCACGGCGCGGGCCTTGTCGCGCGTTGCCTGGGCAAGCTGCGCCTGTGCCGTCTGCAACTGCGCGTCCGCGCGGGCGACTTCCGCCTCATAGGTCTTGGGATCGACACGGAACAGCACGTCGCCGGCCTTCACCCTGGCGCCCTCGACATAGGCGCGCTCCATCAGGATGCCGCCGACCTGGGCACGGACCTGGACTTCGCGGAAAGCGGAGACGCGCCCGGCATAGCTGTAGCTCAGCGGCACCTCGCGAGCATTGACGGTGGTCAGCTCGACGCTGGGCGGCGGCGGAGCGGCCGGCGCCTGGGCCATGGCCGTAGCCGGCAGGGCGAGCAGACTGGCGCCCATGAGCAGCACGGCTATGGTTCGACGGGAGGGAGACGGCAAACGCATGCTTTTGCACCGCAAAAAGAGATGGCTGGATCTATTGCAGCACAGCATATATACAAACAACAATGTATGTAAAGGGAGCCGTATGAATGAGGCGCACGAAATCGGAGTCTGAGGAAACTCGGCAACGCATCATGAATGCGGCCGAAACCGTCTTCGTCGAGATCGGCGTTTCCCGTGCGTCCATGGAGAAGATTGCCGCCGCGGCCGGCGTCACCCGGGGCGCGATCTACTGGCATTTCGCCAACAAGCAGGAATTGCTGGGCGCCATCATCCAGCGCGTCCACGGCATCCATGACGCCGTCATTGCCCGGGCGTTCGAAGGCGGCGCGGAACCGCTTCGAAGCGTGCTCGACTGGGCTCTGGAGGTCATCGAACTGTTCGCGACGGACGATCACACTCGGAAGGTCTACAAGATCATCGTGACGCGCTGCGAATATGTCGGAGAAATGCAGGAAGCCTTGGCCTGGCAGCAGGAGATGCGTGAAACCATGGATGCCAATTTCCGTCGCGCCTTCGAGGCCGCGGAAGCGGATGGGCATCTGGGGCCGGGGTGGACCGCCTGCGCCGCCTCGATGACGTTGCGCTGTTTCATGTCGGGCATGCTCGACAACTGGCTGCGCTACGAGTTCGACGCCAGCTTGGCCGTGACCCTGCGCGCCGCCCTGAATTGCCTGGTGGCGAGCTTTCGCTGTGACGTGGCGGCGGCCCAGCGCGAAGGCGTGCCGGGGCCGCAATCGGCCTGACGGTCAGCCCAGCGCGAGCCTGCCGATGGCCCACCAGAGCAGGATGCTGAGCGCGATGATGCCGGCATAGACGAGGGTGCGAAGGATGGCCCGGGGGGTGTCTCTCAATCGGAGAGGCGTTGTGGCGCGGCTTCCCGCCTTGGTGGCATCCCGGCGGCTGTCGGGCATCTTGCTGCTCATGGACGGCAAATTCCGGGTGGACAACAGGAAAGCGGCACAAGCTGTATTGGAAATGCCTATCGCGAGCAATTGGCGAATGCCTTCCGTAAGGCGAGGAATGTACTTCCTCCACACGAAATCGGCCTAGTCTTCGTAGGTGGCGGCGGTCCTTCGTAAGGGGTGTCGGCCGAATAGGTCGGTGATCTCGGGATGTTCGGAGAAAGGGATCATGGATCTGTAAAGAGCCTGGTGACGGGCCGAATGGACGGAACGGAGGAAGCGTTCCTTCACGCGCTTTCTTCCCTCCGCGGCAAGTCGGCTTCGATGCGCCTCGTCTCCCAGAATGTCGCGGATCGCCTGGGCATAGTCGGCTGCATCGAACCGGTCGATCAGCCGCCCGTTGACGCCATCGATCACCACCTCGTCCGTACCCGGAATGTTGGAGGCGATCACCGGCAAGCCGCAATGCAGTGCCTCGATCGGTGCGATCGGCAGCCCCTCCCAAAGCGAGGGAAGCACATAGAGCTTGGCCGATAGAAACGTCCGCAGCACCTCGTCCCTAGGCAGGGCGCCGGAGAGGGTGATGCTGTCGCGCGCCGGGCTGGCGGCGATCCGGGCGCGCAGGGAAGGCTCCAGCGCGCCGCCGCAGATCATGCGCAGGCGGATGCCGGAACCGCGCAAGGCTTCCATGATCTCGACCATGAAGAACGGATTCTTTTGCCGGTGGGCGCGCCCGGCAAAGACCAGATCGAAGCGCTCCTCGAAAGGGACGAGGCCCTCGAACTCGGTGGGATCGATGCCGTTGGCGATCACCGAGTGCCGATCGTCGCCTGCGGGCAGGATCCGCTCGCGTTTCGCCTGGAACCGGTCGCCATTCGACACGAACACCACGGCATCGGCCCGCGCAAAGATCCGTCCTTCGGCGAGGCGACCCAGAGGACGCATCGGTAGCGGCCTCTTCGCGTGGTGAAAGCCGTGCACCGTGTAGGCCAGCGGAACCGTCTTCGACAGAGATGGCAGGCAGAACGGCAAGCCGGCGCGGGCTCCATGGGCATGGAGAAGGTCGGGGCGGAACGCTTTGATCCGCTGCGCCAGGCGACCTGGCAGGCGAAAGTCGAACCGCGAGGTGAAGAAGTCGAGCGGCAGGCAGGCGATCCCGGAGTTCTCGGCCTGCTCGGCGACGGGGGAATTGGGCGCGGTAACCAGGCCGACATCCCAGTTTCCGGTCGCCACGAGATCGCGGCAGAGTCCGAGGACCACGGTGGCGCCGCCGCCCGCGCTGCCATCCGGCAGGATGTGCAGAACGCGCTGACGCATCCGGCTAGCCATCCGCGCGCTCCGCGGGGCCGATCCTGTGGCGGGCGGCGAGGACGGCCGCGCGCGCGGCCAGCAGCAAGGTCGCATTCAGCACCATCGCCAGCCCCACCCCGACGAGCCCAAGCCGGGGCAGCAGCACGACGCTGAGCAGAACGGCGGTGACCGCGCCGAGGATGTTGATGCCGGCCAGGGAGCGGTCGAGTCCTCGACTGTAGAGGCCATAGTTGAGCCCGTCGCCCACTAGCCGGATGACGGAGGAAACCAGCATCAGCGCCAGCAGCGGACCCGAAATCGGCAATGCTTCAGCCGAGACCAGGGGCAGGCCAAAGACGGCGACGGCAAAGACCAGCAGGGCAAGCGGCGCACCGATCGCCAGAACCCGCAGGACCAGCGCGCTGAGTTCGATCCGCCATGGCCCGTCGCCTTGACGGTAGGCGCTTACCAGCGCCGGGAGGGAAACCTGCACCGTTGCCGCCGTCACGAGGACATGCACGGCATTGGCGATCGCCCAATGCAGCACGAAGATCCCGGTCGCGCGGAGGTCGAGCATCGAATGGACGATGTAGCGGTCGAGATAGGTCATGCCGACGATGCCGAGATCGTTCAGATAGATCAGCTTGCTGCCCCGCATCCGCGCCGCGATCCAGTCCCGGTCGATGCGGGCGCGCGCAATCGCGGCGAGCGGCCAGGCGGCGAGGATCGGCAGAAGGGCCCCGAAATTGGCGATCAGCGCCAGCGTCCAACACAGAAGCACGAAGTCGAGCGTCCGCAGCGTCGGAAAGGCGAGGCCGAGCCCGGCGGCGGGAAAGACCCAGAGCCCGGACCGGACGAACAGCAGGAAATTGGCGGCGACCGGCTTGCCGACGCTGATCAGGGCAAAATGCAGATCAAAGGCGAGCGATTCCAGAAACAGGATGGCGGCAATCCAGGGCAGCGCGCGTGGCGCCTCGATCGTCTCCGTCACTATCAAAGCCGCCAACACGGCGCCCACGGCGGCGAGGCTCGCGATCGTGAGCAGCAGCCGGTCGCGCACCAGCCGGCCGGCCTCCAACGGCGGTCTGCCAACAAGTTCGCGGCCGAGATAGTAGGTGACGCCCCATCCCAGCACGACCGGGGCCAGGCTGGCGGCGCCCTGGATCAGGCCGAATTGGCCGACCGCATCCATGTCGAGAAAGCGGGCGAGATAGACGACCAATCCGAGCCGCATCGCCAGACCGAGGGCCCGCACCGAGAGATTGGCGGCGGGGATGGCGAGCGCCTGTCGGCGCAGGACGAAACTAGCCGCCGGCATGGCTGGATGCGATCTGTGGGGCTGCGCCCGCTGGCATAGCCTCCCAGCCGACCTGGCTTTCGAGCCGCTCGGCAATCGTGTTCCAGTCGAGCCCCAGGGCAAGGCGGCGCCCGGCGTCGGAAAGTTCCTGCCATTGACCCAGCACCCGGCGGGCCGCATAGGCTAAGGCAGCCGGTTCTGGCGCGGCGACGAGACCGCATCCGGCCGCCAACACCACGTCCTGAGTCCCGTTGCCCACAAAGCCGGCGGTGACGACCGGCAATCCGCTGGCCATCGCCTCGGCGACGACGCGTGGAAAGCCCTCGCGGCGGCTGACGAGGGCGAACAACTCATATTGCGCCAGCAGCCGGGCCTTTTCGGCATCGCTCACCGGACCGGGAAGGGTGATGGCATCTGCCACAGGCGACGCGGCGACAACGCGGCGCAATTCCGGCAGGGCCGGTCCGTCGCCGGCAATGGTCAGCCGGCCCGGATAGCCATCCTGCTTCAGTCGTTCGAAGGTTGCGACGAGCAAGGGCAGGTTCTTGTGCTCGACGATGCGGCCGAGCGACAGGATACCGCTCCGGGTAGATCTTGGCTCGGAGTGATAGTCGTCGAGACAGAGGCCGCTCGGCAGGACGAAGAAGGGCCGGCCGGAGGCCATTCCGATCGCGCCTGCCACCGCGTCGCTGATCGCCGCATTGTGCCGGACGAGGCATGGCAGCCATTTCTGCAGCATCACATAGAACCGGCCGTCGCGAACCTCGCACCAATGCAGGACGGCGTGGCGGCGATGCTCAGACGGTAGGGTCACCGCGTGCAGGAGCGGCCATTGGTTGAGAAGGACCAGGTCGTATGCGTGCCCCGCCAAGCAGCGCCGCGTCCAGAAGGCGTAGCGAAAGATCGTCGGCCAGGCGCGCTTCATCCAGGCTCTTGGTGGCGTCCTGTAATCGGGGTCGGTGGGAAAGCGATGCACGGTGACCCCGTCGACGATCTCCAGCGGCGGCAGGCCTTCGGCATGGGCGACGCAGAAGACATCGACGCTATGGCCCCGGCGGGCCAGCGTTCGGCCGAGGCCCTCGAAGAAGAGTTCCTGCCCGCCGATGCTGGGCGGATAGAGTTCGGTGAGCAGCGCGATCCGCATCACGCCGTTCCCACGGCCGGAACGTCTGGCAGGAAGAGCCCCGGGCGGATGTCCGGGTGGCGCCAGAGATCCTCCACCGCCTCCCGGATCGTCCGTTTCGGCCTCCAGCCGAAGCGTGTTTCGATCCGGCCGATATCCGCAGCGAGAAACGGCCGGTCGACGGCCCGGATGCGGGCTGGGTCCATCACGACGCGAAAGTCGACGCCCGCCGCCTGCCGCATGTGGTGCAGGATCTCCGCGACCGAGTGCTGGCGCGCGGTGCCGAGATTGACGGCCAGGGCTTCGCCCGGCGGCACATCGCCCCCAAGCGCCAGCGCGGCGAAGCCGGCGGCGGCGTCCTCGACATGGATGTAGTCGCGCTTCGGCCAGATATTGCCGAGCCGGACCTCGCTTTGGCCCGTCTTCAGCTGCCATGCGATCTCGGGCAGGAGATGCGGGTTGGTCTCGCCGGGGCCAACGACGTTGAACAGGCGCGCCGCAATGCCCGCCAGCCCCTTGGCGCGGCTGAAGTGCTGCAGATATCCCTCGGCCTGCAGCTTGGTCAGCCCGTAGACATCGCTGGGTTCGAGCGCGGAGACATCCTCGCGATGCGGCACATCGTCGGGCCCATAGACCGCGCCGCTACTGGCCAGCACGAAGCGGCAACCCCGTGGCGCGGCCGCCAGTAGGTTGACCGTACCCGCGACATTGACCATGACCGCCGTGACGGGGTCTTGCTCGCAATGCGGAATGAAATGGATGGCGGCGAGATGGACGATGACCTCCGGCGCAAAGGCGCCGACGGCGCGTTCGACGGCAACCGGGTCGCGAACATCGCCCTCGACCAGCTCGATCTGGGCCAGTTCCGCTTCCGTGAATCGGCATCGTCCGAAACGAAGGGCGTCATAGACGAGAACGTCATGATCGCGAGACAGCAGCCGAACCAGCGGACGCCCGACAAAGCCGGAACCTCCGGTGATCAGGATGCGAACGCGATGACCTGTCATTGCCATGGGCCCCCCGGTATCGCGTCATCAGACGGCGGGACGTGCCGTCATAAGACGCGATGCGAATACTGGCTTGCGGTCGTCTGTATGGTCTGTGGCAGAGGCTGCTGGTTCCGCCCGCTTCAGGCTGGCGGAGAATGGCCGGAAATTGTCTGGGATCTGCACCTTCTATTGAAATAGTGCTCGGGCGGAATTGCAAGCGCTTCCCTGCACACGCCGAAGCTGCGCTGACCGGGCGCCGGGGCAGGCTGCGGCCGTGCCTGAACCGAAAATTAATCGCCAGACGATTAACTGGGACCTCGCATCGCTGCTCCCCACGGAGGCGGCGATGGTCCGTATTGCGTTTTCACGGCAGGTCCGCGGTCCCCAGTTCCGGACCGGAGCGCCGCCTAGTCCAGAGGAAGAGCCGCCGCATTCATGGCTGACGGTCCCCGCACCCACGGAACAGCCAACGGGGCTTCGGCAAGCGACGCGGGGCCCTGGCCGCTGGCGCTTGCCGTTGTCGCGGCTTCCTTCCGTCGTGGCATCTGGTGGATCCTGCTCGCCGGCGTCGTGTTCGGCGGGCTCGGCTTTGTCGCCAAGTCCTTCCTGCCGCAGCGCTATTCCGCCACGGCGCAGTTCCTGCTCGATCCGCGCGGATTGCCGGTGTTTCCAGGCGACGTCTCGACGGCGCAATTCGACGCCAACAGCCAGATCGGCGTCGTCGAGAGCCAGATGCGCGTCCTGACCTCGGAGCGGGTGCTCTCGAAGATCCTGCGCGACGAGAGCCTGATGAACGAGCTGTCGCCAGAGGGAGACGAGGACGAGGCGGACAGGGGCGCGACGCCGGTCGAGCCGATGCCGCTGCGCCCAAGCCTGGATGCGGAGGGTGGCAATGCCGCGGCCTTGGCCGCGCTGCAACGGTCGATCACGGTCCAGCGCGCCGAGCGCAGCTTCGTCATTGACGTTACCGCGACCGCCCGCACGCCTGTCGCCGCGGCCCGTTTGGCCAATGCGGTGGTCAAGGCATACATCGAGGAAGATGCCGCCAACCGCGCTGCAGCCGCCCGGCGCCTGACCGACGAACTGACGTCCCGGCTCGACACGCTGCGCAAGCGGCTGAGCGACGCCGAGGCGCGGGCCAACGCCTTTCGCATCGAGAACGGGCTGATCAGCACCGGCGACAGGCTGGTGGTCGAGCAGAAGCTGGCCGACGCCGTCAACGCGGTGAGTGCCGCGCAAATCCGCCTGGATCAGGCGACATCGCGGGCGGCCCAGCTCGATTCCTCCGGCGGCGATCTTTCCATGCTGGGCGCCAATGACGACACGCGGTCTCTGACGCTGCTGATCGAACGGCAGAACGCCGCGCAGGAAGATCTGGCGACGCTTGCTGCCCGTCTCGGCGATCGCCATCCGGCGTTGACCGAAGCGCAGGGCCGGGTCGAGGTAATCCGCCGGCGCATCCGTCTCGAACTGGACCGCATCCGCTTCTCCGCGCGCGCCGATCTGGAGCGCGCCCGCACCACCGAGCAGGCCGTCGCCCGGTCGGTCGCGTCGCTCTCCGACGCCGTGGCCAAAACGCAGCAGGCGAAGATCGAGATGCGCACGCTGGAGCAGGAAGTCGAGACCAACCGCACGCTGCTCGAATCCTTCAAGACGCGCGCCCTGCAGGCGAGCGAATTCGGACGCATTGATCCAGGTTCGGTCCGGATCGTCTCCGTCGCGCAGCCCCCGCCCGCGCGCAAGTCCTTGACGGGCCAGGTGGCTTGGGCGGTCTTCGGCGCCCTGATGGGCATAATGCTGGCGGCGGCGTGGATCCTTCTTCGGGCGATGTGGCGGCTTGGCTCCCTGAGGGGCGCGCCGCCTCGCGTTGATCCGGATCAACGGCCTCCGTCTCGCCGTCCCACCGGTTTGCCCGGCGGGATCGCGCAGCCGTCCTGACGCGATGAGCCGGCATCCGAACCTGTTGCCCATGCGAGCCCTCCGATGAACCAAGGCAAGGGTTCGGCGAAGCCTCCGCGTCTGCTCGGCTGGATCGGCTGGGCGGGGGCCGATGCGATCGGACGGCTGGCGCTTCTGACCGGCAGCACCGTCATTCTGTCGCGCATGCTGGAGCCGCGCGATTTCGGCGTCAGCGCGCTGGTGCTGACGCTCGTCGCGGTCGCGTCGGTCTGCGTCGGCGCGCCATTCGAGGAGGCGCTGGCGCAAAGGCGCGCCTTGCGAAAGTCCCATCTTAGCGCCGCCCTGGCGGTAGCTTGGCTCGTGGCGCTCGGGCTGTTCGCCCTGTCCGTGGTCGGCGGATTCTGGCTGGGCCATGCCTATGGCGAGCCGGAAATGCGCGTGCTGCTGCCGGTCGCCATGCTGTCGATCTTCTTCAGCGGACATTCGGATATTGCGACCGCGCTGGCGCGGCGGCTGCATCGCTTCAACGACGTCGCCATCGCCACGTTGGGCGGCCACGCGATCGGCATCGCGCTCTCGCTGGCGATCGCCTTTGCCGGGGGCGGCGTCTGGGCGCTGATCGCGCAGCGCCTGCTTGTCGTGGTTGCCCGCGCCATCCTGCTGCAATGGCGGCTCGGCTTCCTGATCCTGCCGCGCTGGTCGATGGCGCATCTCGGCCATATCGGCCGCTTCGCGCGCATCTCCTTCTTCGACAGGCTCGCCGACAACCTCACCTATCTCGCCTTCAACAATGTCGTCGGCGCGCTCTATGGCGTCACCGTTCTTGGCTATGTGAACATGGCGATGCGGCTGATCGAACCGATCCGCGGGGCCATCGTCGCGACGTCGCACAATCTCGCCTTTTCCTATTTCGCCGGCGCCAGCTCGGATCCGCGCCGGCTGCGCGACCGGGTCGAGCCCGTCGTCGCCAACGCCGCCTTCGTCATCGCACCGCTCTTCGTCGGCATGGCCGCCGTGACGCCGATCCTGCTGCCGATCGTCGCCGGACCGGGCTGGGACGGGGCGATCGATATCGCCATCTGCCTGGCGCTCGGCGCCGCCATCCTGCTGCCGGCGCGGCTGGTTTATACGGCGCTTTCGGCCAGCGCGCGGCCGGAATTCAGCCTGATCGGCTCGCTGTCCGGCTTCGGCGCGACCCTGTTGCTACTGGTCCTTGCCAGCCCGCTCGGTCCGATCAGCGTCGGCCTTTCCCGGCTGGTCGGCGATGCCGTGCAGTCGTTCCTGGCGATCGGCTTGCCCGCGCCCAATCTGGCCTGGCCGCAGCGCGAGCGCTTTCGGGCCCTGCTGCCGGCATGGAGCCTGGCGGGGGCGATGGGGCTCGTCGTGGCCGGAAGCGGACTCGTCTTGCAGGGGCTAAATCGTCCGCTGGCGCTGGTTATTTCCATCGGGATCGGCGTTGTCTGCTATGCCGTGCTCCTGGCTGTCTTCGCCCGTCCGGCATTCCGTAACCTGCTGGCGATCGTCCGGCCAAGCGCCCGCACAGCCCCGACCACGGAGTCCTGACCTGATGACCCTTTATCCCGATACGCGCCGTTCCGCCTTGGTAACCGGCGCGACGGGCTTCATCGGGTCGGTCGTCACTGCTTCCATGGCGGCGGGTGGCTATACGGTGCGTGCCGGCACGCGGCGGTCGCCCAGCAGCGCGGTCTCGCCGGAAGGCATCGTGCCGACGCCCTGCGATCTCGACGATCTCGCGCAGACCCGCGGCGCCGTGGCCGATGTCGAACTGGTCGTGCATGCCGCCTATGGCGACGAGGCGGCCATGGTGGCGCAATGCCGGCTGCTGCTCCAGGCCATGACCGAGGCCAGCGTGCCGGCCCTGGTCTATTTCAGCTCGATCGCGGTCTATGGCGACCGCACCGGCGTGATCGACGAAGGCATGCCGCCGGCCGGCTCGCTCGGCGCCTATGCCAGGGCGAAAATCGAATGTGAGACGCTTATTGACGCCTGGGCTCGTGACCCTTCCCATCCGCATCGCCGGGTCCTGATTCTCCGGCCGGGCATTGTCTATGGCACCGGCAGCCGCTTCTGGACCGACAAGCTTGCCGAGCGCATCGCCGCCGGCGCCTGGGGCAATTTCGGCCGCGCGGCCGACGGCCCGGCGCCTTTGGTGCATGTCGACGATATCGGCGCGCTGGTGGCGGGAGCAGGGCACGCGCTGCTCGCAGGCCAGAGCCTGGGCTGGCCGGCGCTGACGGTATTGAACGTCGTTGGCCCGGAGACGCCAACCTGGAATGTCTATTTCTCGGCTGTCGCACAGCGGATCGGTGCGCAGAGATTGCCATCGCTCGGCGGCATGAGGCTGGGCTTTCGCCAGTTCCTGGCCGTCGCGGCGAAGATCGGCCGCCGCCTGGGCCTGGCGGGATCGAAGCGCGCGGCCCTCGCGCCGACGCGTGCCGAGATGGCGATCTTTGGCCGCGATGCCGTCTACAGCACGCAGGCGGCCGCGAACCTCGGCCTCGAAGCCCGCATCGGCCTCGACGAAGGCCTGGCGCGAACGTTGTTTCCTCAACCGAAACTGTAGCGGCGGGCCGAACGCGCCGGCAGCAGCACCTGCTGGCCACCATCGAACTGGATCGGGATTTCCGCCAGCTCTGTCGTCGTGGGATTGGCCGCGTCGAAGCCAAGGACCGACAGGCAATCCGGCGTTTCAGTCGCTTCGAAGCGCAGATCGACCGTCGCCGACGAATCCGATTTGTTGATTACGATCAGTTGCACGCCCGGCTTGCCGTCTTCAGACGTCGAGGCATAGGCGACGAGATCCGGCGTGCCTTCGATCGTCACAGGAAGCGACCGGTCGCCGAAGCGCCGGCCTGTCGCATCGGTGCTGCGAAACAGCCGGTAGGCGTCGCCGAGCGACCCGGCGAGGCTGCCCCAATGGGTGGCGAAGGAAACGCCTTGCTGGCCGAACCGACCGAGCACGTCGGCCAGCGCCAGTCCCGACGCGATCTGGCCGGCGCCGCCATAGTTGAATTCCGTCACGGCGAGTTCGGTGCCGGGAAACACATGATCGGCGATGCGCCGCAGGCTCGGCAGCAGGGGCAGGCCGACCTCGCGATCGCCGCCGGCATCGGCCAGTGCCCGCACGACCCAGCTGTCCTCGCGAAAGCCCGCTTCGGTCAGCGATCGAGGGGCATCGAGCAGGGCGGCCGCCAGCGCCGGATCTTCGGAGCGGAATAGGTCGCCCCGGTTGCTGTAGGGGTACCAATGGACGTCGAGCGCATCGAGCAGGCGGATGCCGTCCTGTTCCGAAGCCGTGCGAAACGCATCCAGATAGGCGGCGAGGAAGCTGCCATGCTGCCGGTAGTCGCTCCAGTCCGGCGCATCCTGGAACGAGACCATCTCCGACGCACCCCAGCTGACGGGGCCGAAGACGCGCGCGGCGGGATCGGCGCGCTTGATGGCGCGGGCCGCCGCGAGCGATCGGTCGAGAAAGGCTCGGATCGTCGGCTTGGACGTGACCACGCGGGGATGCGTCTCTGCCCAGAGACCGGGCTCGTTGTCGAGTGCATAGGCATGGATACCGCGCTCGCTGTCGGCGCCGCCATAGCGCGCGACCAGCCGGGCGAGCAGTTGCGGAATGTCCGCGACGGCCGGCACGATGGGATCGCCGGCCTTGGCGCCGGGTTCCCAGCGCGTCGGCACGAAACGGGGCGACGGGGCGCTCGCCTCCGGTGGCACGGGACCCGCGAAATCGGCCGCGACATAGCCCGCGAGCGGGACAGTGACGAGGCTCTTCGCGCCCATGGCGAGCGAGGCCTCGTGCATCGTCTCGATCAGCAAGGCCGGCTTTTGCCACTCGCTCTCTGCCAGGCCGAGCGCATTGAGCAGGAAGGGGCCGTTGGCGTGATGATAATCCTTGCCGGAATTGGCGGCGTTGTTGACCCAGTTATAGGTCGTCATCAAATTGCCGCCGAGCCGGCGCGCGGTGACGCCTGCGGCCCGGTCCAGTTCGGCCGAGGGCGCGCCGCCATCCATCGTGCCGATCTCGTTCGAGCCGTAGATCAGCGGGCTTATCGGCGTTCCCGGCCCGCCATCCTGCATGCGGACCATCCATCGGCCGCCGGATTGGGCCCTGGCCGGCAGGGCGCCCAGCAGGCCCGACCCGAGGCCGCCGGCAAGCACCGTCCGCCGGGTCGGTCCGGCGCGGTGTCGGTAGCTCACGAGACCAGGCCCGATCCATAGAGGGCAGGGCGGAAATGGCGCATCCAGAACACCTTGCCCAGCCCGCCGCGCACCTTCACCCGCGCCTTTTCCGACCGGATCCGATCGAACGGCGCGGTGGCGATGGCGGCGATGCCGTGCAGGACAATCTGCGCCATGCCGGCGCACATCCAGAAGGCGATGCGGCTCCATTCGACCGGTTGGGCCTTGTGGTGCGTCAGCACGCGGATCTGGCCGCTCAGAAACTTGCGCTTGCGGACATAGGCCCAGTTGAGCCGGCGTTCCGGCACCCATTCGGTCACGTTCGCCTCGGCCGACCAGGCGAAGCGCTTTCCCTCGTCGACCAGGCGCTTCAGCAGCAGCGTATCCTCGCCCCCGGTCTCGTTCAAGCTGGTGTCGAATGGGCCACCTTCGCCCTGCAGGCAGCTTGCGCGGTCGAACATCGAATTGTTGGTGCCGAGATAGGGTGCGAGATCGGTGACGTCCTCGCCATCCATCCGGTCGAAATGGCGCGAAAAATAGGGCGCCAGCGGCCCGATCTCGCGATCGCCCTCGGCCTTCGCCGACACGGGGCCGAACACCGCCTGGGCGCCACTACGGCGCGCGATCTCGACATGCCGGCTGAGCCAGATCCCCGACGCCTCCTCGTCATCATCAAGGAAGGCGACCCAGCGCCCCTGCGCGGCGGTCACGCCGGCATTGCGCGCATTGGCGACGCCGGGCACGGGCATGGAGATGTAGCGCACCGGCCGATTGCAGCCGGCGGCCATCGCCTCCACAAGCCCCCGCGCATTGCCATCGGAAGAATTGTCGATCACCAGGATCTCGACCTCGAGATCGGCCAGATCCGACTGAGCAAGCGCGCTCGTGACGGCGCGCTGCAGTGCCTTCGGCCGGTTCAAGGTGGGAATGACGATGGAAACACTACCCACCCGGAAGCCTTCTTGCTCTGCTTGGATCTCGCGTCCCGGCCGGCCGAATGGCGCGCCGTAGGACGATCTTTACTGTTGGACGCCGATCCTACGAATCTATGATTGCAAGGCAAGCGGATGGTCATGGTAGACGAACTTGCCGCACCGTCCATACCGGGCGGGGCAGGCGTGGCCGAAGCCCGCGCGACGGGTGCGATCCTGGCGTCTCGGAGTCGATGAGATGAGCGATGCCCCGACGCCGGCAAGCCTGCGAAATTTGGCGGATGCGCGCGGCCTGGCCCGCGCGGCCGGCGACAGCCTGCACGGCGTGCTGCTGGCTGGCTTCATGCTCTACACCTTTATCGGCACACGCCCCTTTGCCGATGCCTCCGTTGCCGAGCGCGTCGAGGGCAGCCCGCTCGACCGCTTCGCCGTTCTCGGGCTCTTCCTGCTCGCCCTCGTCACGATCGTCGTTCATTACCGCGCGGCGGCGACGCTCTTTATCCGCAACCTGCCCCTGGTCGCTTTCACCGGTTTCTGCATGGCCAGCATGGTCTGGTCGGACTATCCCGGCCTGACGCTCCGCCGGGCGCTGCTCCTTGTCTTCCTGACCACGATCGCCGCCGGCATCGCGGCCAGCCTTCAGGATGTTCGTCGGTTTCACACCTGGTGGTTTCTCGGACTAACGGGCGTGATGCTGGTCAATCTGGTGGGGACGGCGCTCTGGCCCGGCGTCGCGATCACCGATATCGGCGTCCGCGGCCTCTATACCCAGAAGAACGTCGCCGGCCTGGTGGCCATGATCACGGTGATCTGCGGCGCGACCTGGATATTGGGCGCGACGCGGGCCCGTTCCGTCGGCCTCGGCCTTCTGATGCTTCTGCCGGCGCTGCTCTTCCTGATTATCACCAAGTCCAAGACATCGATCGGACTGACCGGTGTCGCGGTGATGATGATCGCCGTGCTCGCCTGCGCCGAATGGTTGGGCGCGCGCTTCGTGCTTCTGATGATCGCGCTGGGGCTCCTCGCCGTCACGGCGCTGCTTGGCCTGTTCGCGGTGTTCGACTTCAACCTGGATGCGCTGCTGACCGCCACGCTGGGCGACGCCTCCTTCACCGGGCGCGACGAACTCTGGGCCTTTGCCCTTCGTTCGGCGCAGGAACGCTTCTGGCTCGGCCATGGCTATGGCGCCTTCTGGGATGTCGGCCTCGCTGCCGATCCGTTGCAGCGGCTGGAGCCGGGCACCTGGCTCGGCGATGTGGAGATCGGCACGATTAACCAGGCGCATAACGGCTATCTGGAACTCTGGCTGCATGTCGGCCTGCCGGCGACGATCGCCGCCGCGCTGATCGTGGCGGCGGGCGCTCTATCCGGCACGGCGCAGGCGATCGCCGGGCCGCTGGGCCGGCCGGCGCGCGCGGCGATCGGCTTCCTGGCGATGCTGCTCTGGCTCTATCTGCTGCACAACCTGACCGAAGCGACCCTGTTCATGCGCGGCACGGTGCTTTCCAATGTCGCGGTGCTCTGCCTGTTCGTGCTGTCGCGGGGGCGGGATTTCGCAGCCGGTGCTGGCCGCGCCTAGTGCGTTGGTCTAGGAAGGCGCGAATGGCGGGGGCAGCAGGCTTGAACAAGATGGGGGCGGCCGAGGCGGAGGCGATCGATCTTTCGATCATCCTCTGCACCTATCGGCGCGAGGAACTTCTCGGCAAAGCGCTGGCAAGCATCCGCGCACAGGCTATACCGCCCGGCACCCGGCTTACCGTGGTCGTGGCGGACAACAGCGATGACGGATCGGCGGCGTCGGTGGTCGCCGCGGCCGACGCGGCGAGCCCGTTCGAGGTTCGCTATGTCGAGGCCCATCCCGCCAACATTTCGGTCGCGCGCAATGTAGGCATCCGCGCCACCACCTCGCCGTTCATCGCCTTCATAGATGATGACGAGGAACTGGCGCCGGGTTGGCTGGAGGCCGTGGTCACCGGGCTGCGGCAGCATCCGCATGACGTTTTCTTCGGCGGCGTCGATCCGATGTTCGAGACCCCCGATCGCGTGACTCCGGCGATCCACACGCTGTTTTCCCGCCAGATCGAGGCGCCGTCCGGCCAGGATGTCGTGGCGCTCGGCAAAAGGCGCGAGCGGGTCATCACGGTGGCGACCTGCAATTCGATCTTCCGCCGCGCCACCACGCTTGCCGATGCCGAGCCGTTCAATCCGCGCTTCGGCCATGCCGGCGGCGAGGATCTCGATCTCTTTTGCCGGCTGCAGGCGCGCGGCCGCGGGTTCGGCTGGCTGCCGGATGCGCGGGTGTCGGAATTCGTGCCGGCGTCGCGCTGCGATCCAGCCTATCTCCGCCGCCGCTTCTTCGCCGGCGGGCAGGTCTATGCCGAAGCGGTGGCCGGCAACAGCCCGTCACCCGTTCTCACCCGCTGGTGGCTGCGCGCCAAGGCGCTGGTGCAACTGGGCCTGCTGGCGGTGCGCTATCCATTTGTTCGCCGAAAGGGTCCGGCGGCGCAGGCCGATTTCCGCTATCGCTGGGCGGGCGTGCTCGGCAAGCTGTCGCTCGGCAGCCTCTATCCCGTCTACCGCGAGGCCGATCCGGCCAAACGCGCTGCCTCCTGATCCTGCTCGGCCGCGAGCGCCGCGACCCGGTCAAAGATGGCTTGCCGCTTCGTCATCGACGTGTCGATGGTCGACTGGATCAAGCAGGTGACGTGCTCCGGCCGCAGCGAGCGCACAAATGATTCCTCGTCCTCGGCGCCGGCGAATTCGTCGCCCCAACGCGAGTGGCAGAGCGTGAAGGATTCGGGCATCAGCCCGGCCGCGTCGAGGCCCAGGAACTTGTCGGCATAGACGCCGTAGAGGACGTATTCGGCGAAATGCGGCGTGCGGGCGAGCACGATGCGCCAGTCGCGGCCGGCGATGGCCTCGATCCGCTCGATCATGCCGCGGATGACGGAGCGCCGCCAGACGACGAAGGGGTTGATGTATTCGGCGCCGTAATAGCGGCTGGCGGGCAGGCCGAGCAGCTCACCTGCCGTCTCCTGCCAAACGCGATGCGTCTCCAGATCGACCATTTCGGGGTTGCGATAGATCCGCACCTTGCCGTCCCAGGCGAGGTGCTCGAGCTTCAGCGGTCGGATGAAGACATTGTCGCTATCGATATGGGCGACGATCTCGGCCGTGGCGTTGGCGGTTGCCGCGATCTTCATGATCTGCTGCGCGATCCAACCGCGCACCAGCGGGCTGTAGGGCGTCGCATACATGTTGCGGCGGGGGAGGTGCAGCCGCCGCCGCCATTTTGGGCCTGGCAGCGGCAGCTTCATGAACCACCGCGGCAGTAGGTCTTCCTGCGCGGCGACGATGCGACGGTCCGAGGCGAGATCGGCGAAGAGGGGCAGGTCGGCGCGCGGCACGTAAAGGCTGTGCGGGATGGTCGCCGGCACGAAGCGGTCAATGCTCTCGCACAGCATCCGGCAGACGTCGAGATCGCCCCGGAACGAACAGGTGATCAGATTGGCTTCGGGGGCGGGCGCGGTCATCGTGCCCAGTCCATCGGCTCGATCGGTGCGAAGCGCGACTGCACGCGGGCAGGGCGGTCGAAACGCTCGGGATATTGCAGCATCTCCGTCACTTCCGTCACATGCACGGCGAAATCCTCGTCGAGCCGCGACCGGCGACCTTCCCGGATCGCGGCGGCCAATTCCGCCGGCCCGCGCATGAAATCCATGGTCGGCTTGCCGCGCCCGCCCTTGAACGGCACGGGGCGCGCCATCGGGAGGCGCTTGCCGAGGCCGCCGCCGAGACGCCGCTCGATCAGCCGCGCGATCCGTCCCTCGCCGGGGCGGCGCAGGATGACCGGCGAGGCGTAGTCCCACGGTTCCTTGATTTCGAGCGTGCCCGTCTCGCCGATGATCCGCATGCGATGGTCATAGGGTGCGACGATCGAATTGGTGAGCCGCGCAACGACGCCGCTTTCATATTCGATGCAGCCGACGGAGAAGTCCGGCGCGGGATGGGCGAGCGGCGGCGTGGTCTGCTTGTCGGGCACCAGCAGGGCCGAGAAGGCGGTGACCCGCGTCGCCGCGCCGAACATCGCGCCGAAGATGGTCAGCGCGTAGCCGGCATGCTCATAGGTGCAACCGGTCTCGAATTCGCCACGTCCCGGCCAGGGCTTGCCGCTGCGGCTCAGCCAGTCGCCATACTGCGTGCGGTGGATCATGCCGTCGTCGAGTTCGGCATAGGCGAGCAGCACCTTGCCGATCGTGCCGGCCCGGATTGCGGCCCAGGCCGTCTGCAGACTTTCGCCAAGGACATTGCAGGGCGCGGAGGCGAGCCGGACGCCGGCATCGCGCGCGCGATCGCGCAAGGCGGCGGCCTCGCTGGCCGTCATCGCCAGCGGCTTCTCCGAATAGACATGCTTGCCTGCGGCGATCGCGGCCTCGGTGACGGCGGCGTGGCTCTCGGGATCCGTCAGGTTCAGAACGATCGAGCAGGCGGGATCGGCCAGCACTGCCTCGAGCGAGGCATAGGCGGGGTCGCCCCATGTCGACCGATAGGCGGCAAGCCGCCCAGCGTCGCGGTCATAGGCGCCGGTCAGGCGCAGCGTGCCGTCATGCAGGGCGAGGCATTGTCGGTAGGAATCCGCGACATAGCCGCAGCCGATGATCGCGATGCCCGTGCCCTGATCCGCCGCCATGCGCTGTCCGTTCCCCCGGCCAATTGTCTGTCCTGCCTCGCCGCTGTCGCGACCCGGCGGACCATCCATAGAAGCTGCACGCTTTCCGGGTGGTTACTCGGATGGGTCAGGCTGGAAGATTGGCGACGTAGCGCGCAACGAGGCGTTCGATGCCGATCTGGTCGTCGGCGTCGAACCGGCCGGCCCTGGGGCTGTCGAGGTCGAGCACGCCCAACACCCGCCCGTCGCGGATCAGCGGTACCACCAGCTCCGATTGCGATGCCGCATCGCAGGCGATGTGGCCGGGAAAGGCATGCACGTCCGGAACCAGGATCGTCTCGCGCTTTGCCACCGCCGTGCCGCAGACGCCCTTGCCGATCGGGATGCGGACGCAGGCCGGCTTGCCCTGGAAAGGGCCGACGACGAGCACGTCCGTGCCCTCGGGCAGGAAATAGAACCCGGCCCAGTTCAGCTCCGGCATCGCGTGATAGAGCAGCGCCGACATGTTGGCGGCGTTGGCGATCGCGTCGGGCTCGCCCTCGATCAGCGAAGCCAGTTGCTGGTCGAGCTCGAGATAGAAGGCGGGCTTGGCGGCGGGGTTGGCAATCGGCGTCGAATCGAACATCGGCATCTCGCGTGCTTGTCACCGGGAGGGCTGATCCACTTGCGCCCCCCGGCCTCTGGAATTGCCTATAGGCGGTCTCGATCGGTTTGGCGAGGAACCGCGTTTCCTGCCCGAGGCGCGGCTCAGCGTGGCGATGTTTCGACGCGGCGGACGATGTCGCAAGTGCCGGAATATTGACGAGCTTTGCCGGAAACCCGTATGGGGGACAGGGGAAATACGGTTGCATCCTGGCTGATGGACTCTGATTCGCGTGTAGTTCCGCCAGCCGATTGCGATCTTCCGACACGGTCCGATCTTGCCGAGAGATGCATCCAATGCCCCTCCATCTGCCCGCCCTGAACGTCTCTTCCGCCAAGCGGCCCGGGCCTGCGGGCGCAGGATTGCGAACCGTCTTGCTGTCGCTTGGCATCGTGGCCGGAGCCAGCGGGACCGCTTCGGCGGCCGATATCCTGCCCGTGCCGGAAGCCGCCATGGCAGCGCCGGCCTCGGGGTGGACCTTCACCGTCGCGCCTTATGTCTGGGCGCCGTCCACGTCTGGAAATGTCGGGTTCGGCCCGGTGAAGGCGTCGTTCGAAATGGATTTCTCGCAGATCTGGGACCATCTCGATTTCGCGGCCATGGGCGTGGTCGAGGCGCGCTATGACCGCTTCTCGGTCTTCTCCGACCTTCTCTATATGAAGCTCTCGGCCGATGCGAAGCTGCCCTATGGAATCGGCGCGGAGCTGGGCACAGAACTGCTGCAGTGGACGCCGGCCGCCGCCTATTCGCTGATCAAGACCGATCGCGGCAATTTCGATGTTCTGGCAGGCGCGCGGATCTGGTCGGTCGAGGCGTCACTCAATGTCACGGACGCGCCGCTGCAACTCGGCCTCGACCGTCGTCACAGGGCGACCTGGGTCGACGCTGTGATCGGCGTCAAGGCGCAGTATTCCCTGACCGATTCCGTGTTCGTGAGCGGCTGGGCGATCGCCGGTGGCGGCTCCTCCGATTCCAATTGGGATCTGCTCGGCGCGGTTGGCTACAAGGTCAATGACCGTTTCTCCGCCTTGGCCGGCTATCGCGCGCAGGGCATCGACTACGAAGACGGCCCCTTCGTCTTCGACTCCGTCATCCAGGGACCGATTCTCGGCGGCACGATCAAGTTCTGAGCCGCGCCGTCCCCTCGCTCCCCCGAACTCATGTGAGGAGTTTTCCATGAAGAAGCGTCTCTCCCGATCCGCAGCACTCGCCCTTTCGGCCGCGATGCTGATGCCAACCCTGACCGGCTTTGCCGATGCCTGCACCCGCACCCTTTTCGTCGGAGACGGCCAGATGGTGGCGACCGGGCGCAACATGGATTGGAAGGAGGACATGTTCTCCAACCTCTGGGCGTTCCCGGCGGGAATCGAGCGCGATGGCGCATCCGGTCCGCAATCCCTCACCTGGACGTCCAAGTATGGCAGCGTCATCACCTCGGGCTACGAGGCCGGATCGACCGACGGAATGAACGAGAAGGGCCTGGTCGCCAACATTCTCTATCTGGCGGAATCGCAGTATCCGGCGCCGGTGGCGGGCCGTCCCTTCCTGTCGATTTCGTTGTGGGCCCAGTATGTGCTCGACAACTTCGCGACGGTGGATGAGGCCGTTGCCTATCTGCGCACCGAGCCGTTCAACCTGCTCGCTCCGGCGCTCCCCAACGGCTCGCCCGCCGCGCTTCATCTTGCCATGTCGGATGCATCCGGCGATTCCGCGATCTTCGAATATGTCGAAGGCAAGCTGATCATCCATCACGGCAAGCAGTACACCGTGATGACCAATTCGCCGACTTACGATAAGCAGCTGGCGATGAACGAGTACTGGGAAGAGATCGGTGGCCTGGTCTTCCTGCCGGGCACTAATCGCGCCGCCGACCGTTTCGCCCGGGCCTCGTTCCTGCTGAGCGCGATCCCGAAAGAGGCGGATCCCAACTACATCAAGAGCGTGCCGCAGCACTCGTTCGACTATCAGGCCGTCGCCAGCGTCATGGGCGTGCAACGCGCCGTCAGCGTGCCGCTCGGGATCACGACGCCGGACCAACCGAACATCTCCTCGACCATCTGGCGTTCGATTTCCGATCAGAAGAACCGGATCTACTACTTCGATTCCGCGACCCGGCCGAACACCTTCTGGGTGTCGCTCGACAAGCTGGACCTGAAGCCCGGCGCGCCGGTCCAGAAGCTGACCATTCAGAACGGCGAGATCTTCGCCGGCGAAGTCGCGGCTGAATTCAAGCCGGCCAAGCCGTTCACCTTCCTGCCCGGCAATCCGGAATAGCGCAGGACAGTCAGCGTGCCGGATCGCCTCACCTTGAGGGCGGTCCGGCCTTCCTCGGGATCCACTTATCGGAGCTTCCCGACAAGCCATCCTGCGTGTGCTATTGGGGCCGCGCTCAGCGAATCCTCCCGCATCGGAAGGCTCCGGCGCCCCGGAGAAACGTCACGCCGCATTCATCGGCGGAGCCATGAAAAAGGGGCCGAAACACTGGCTTTCACGAGTGTTTCTCGCGGCCCTTCCGCAGGAATTCATCGGCTGATCTGGCATGCCGATCGTATGGCATAAGAATAATTCATTGACATTCGGCGGCTGCCATCGTAAATAGAGCACGCTGAGTTTTGGTTGACGGGCTTTGATTGCCGCGCGATTAGCACCGCGCTCGAACGAACCTTCCTTTCAAAAATCACTACATTACGCCATGGCGACGTCTCGCCGTGGTTGTGCAATTTGCTATGGAGGGTTCATCATGACCACTGGCACCGTTAAATGGTTCAATTCCACCAAGGGCTTCGGATTTATCGAGCCTGACAATGGCGGCCCGGACGCCTTTGTGCACATCTCCGCCGTCGAGCGCGCTGGAATGCGCGAACTGGTCGAAGGCCAGAAGCTCGGCTACGAGGTTGAGCGCGACGCCCGTTCGGGCAAGATGTCGGCCTGCAATCTTCAGGCTGCTTAATTAGGGATCTGCTTTCCTTTGACCACGGATGTACTGGCACTGTTGAAAGCATGAGACCAATCAAGGTCAGGCAGATTGCCTGGCCTTTTTTCTTGTCCGTCTTCAGATCGGAATGATCATGACAGAGATCAACACCAAATCTCGCCAAACGGCGGACGTCGCCTTTGGAAAAGCTCAGTCTCAGTTCGTCGCGCGCAAGCGCGTGTTCGATGAACTGGATCTGATCGTCGTCGCTCGCGACGAGAAGACCGTACGCCTGCGCGAGGCACGCCTCGCGAAGGAAGCCCAGGATCAACTGACGGTCCTGGCGAAGAAGCCTTCAAAGCTCGCTTCGAAGGCCTGAATATCCTTCCGTTTGAAACGTCATTGGAACTTAAGTTTGAAAAACGTCGCCGATAAATTCGTAGACCGTCGCAGCACCTCCGCCGATGCCAAGGCCGCCGCCCTGCGCGCGTATCTCGCCGCCAAGGAAGCTGCCGAACCGACGCTGCTCGCCCGTCAGGCTGAGCGCAAAGCCGTTGCCGAAGCCCGGGACGCGCGCCGCATGGAGCGCGAGCGGGTCAAGGCCGAAGAGAACGAGCGCATTCGCGCCGAAGCCGCCGAGCGCGAGGCCGCCATCGAGGCTGCCGCCCGCGCCGAGAGCGACGAGCGCGAAGCTGCTCAGAAGAATCGCGTTTCGCGCGTCATCGAAGACGAAGCGGCTCGCAAGGCCGAGCGCGACCGGCGCTACGCCAACCGCAAGGCCCGGCAGGCCTAACGCGCTTTTCCGCGAAGCGCCTGCCGCTTTGCTGAAACAATACGCGACCTCATGAAGAGCCAACGCCCGTTGGCCCGGACGGCATCCACGCTGCCCGGGCTATGCACTGGGCCGCGCGATGTGGTTCATTCGGCGAGGTTCTTGGGGTTCAGCGACAGTGTGATGACGATCCCCTCGGGCGACCAGTCCGTGTGGATGGTGCCGCCCAACTGCCCGGTCACGCTCCGGTGCAGCAGCCGGCTGCCATAGCCTTCATCGGCCGGTGGCTCGACGGATGGGCCGCCTCGCTCCGTCCAGACGATGCAGACCTCGCCTTGCGTGCTCGTCCCGGAAATATCCAGCAGACCCGACCCAACGGATAGCGCGCCATATTTCAGCGAGTTGGTGGCAAGCTCATGGATGATCAGCGCCATAGAGGTTGCGGATTGTTCGCCCACGCCCATCCGGGGCACCGCCACCCGGATACGGCCGCTGAACGCACCGGAATCGTCATAGGGCGCCAGAAGCACCGCGATAATGTCGCCGAGCAGCGCGGCCCGGCCCTGGTGGCCCGGAAGCGGACGCACCAAATCGTGCGCCCTGCCAAGGGCGGTGAGGCGCGCCGTCAGTTCCTTGGCCATTTCCTGGACCGTGGTGGATGAGCGCGAGGTGATCGCCGTCAGACCCGCCGCGATCGCCAGGAGGTTCTTCACCCTGTGGCTCATTTCGCCGGCGAGAAGCTCGTTGCCTTCCTCCGCCTGCTTGCGACCGGTCACATCCAGGAAGACGCCCGACATCTGGCCTCGGTGCAACCCCTCGTCATTGCCGAGCCCACGGGTGGAAATCCATCGGATCTCTTCTCCGATCAGGATGCGAAAATCGATCTCATAGGCGCCGACGATGGCCCGTGTCGCGGTGAACGCCGCTCGGACCCGGTCCCGATCTGCTGGGTGGATCCGGGAAGACAGGTCCTCGAAGGTCACGCTGCCGGACTGCGGAAGGCCCCAAAGCTCAAAGCCCTGCTCGTCCATCGCGAAGTCGTCGCTCTCCACGGTCCAGGACCAGAGCGCAACGCCCGCCGCATGCAGCGCCCGCTTCAGGTTCTCGGCTTTCCACAAGCGTTGGTCTTCATCGACGACGGGCATGGCAGGCTCCTAGATCCGCGAGTTGATCAGATCCTGCGACGCCGCGCCAGCCTTGCCGGATGCGACCGACGATGGCAGATCCAGCGATCTCAGGAGATTCCGAAGGTTGCGGAGGGTTGGCCGACGCCAGCCCAGATTGGGCCGCGAGACGGCCCATCCCTGCAATCCAGGGATGTGGTCTGTCAACTGTCCAACTGAGCAGGCGTCTCCCGCCAGCCTCCCTCCTACATTGTGGGCCGAGTTGCAAGCGCCGGTGGGCGCGCAAACCGTTTAAGGCGGCTGCGCCGGTTCCGCGCGACCTTTTGATGGCCACTACCAAGGGCAGGCTGATCCGAAATTAATGCAACTCTTTGGTGTAAAAGTGTTGATTCAAAATCATACCTAAGTCTATGTTCGATTATGCGTCTCCAGATTCGAGATTAATGATCATTATAATGGCTTAGGGGCTGGGATATGACGGCTGTTATACAGGATATTGTTTCAATATTCTTTGTTTTGGCACTTGGCTATTTTGGTGGCAAGAGGAATATATTCGATCAGGACCAAGCAGCGGGCTTCAATAAGCTTGTCCTCGATTTCTGCCTGCCGGCTGTTCTTTTCGTATCGATCGTCAAATCGTCGCGGGAAGAACTGTTTTCGGACAGCCGCATTTTTCTGATTTCGGTTGCCGTTCTGATCGGCTGGTACGTCGTCGCCTTCCTCGGCGCCAAGCTGGTTTTCAAGCATGACAAGCAGGAAGCCGGCATTGCGGGACTGAGTGCCGCCGCGCCGACGGTCGGCTTTCTCGGCATCGCCGTCCTGGCGCCCTTGTTCGGGGGCGCGGCTGCCCTGAGCGTTGCGGTGCTGGCGCTCATCGTCAACGTGCTGCAGGTGCCGCTGGGCATGTTCTTCGTGGCCCCCGCTGGAACCAAGCCGGCCGCGGCATTGGCCCGCGCGATCAAGGAACCCGTCGTCCTGGCGCCGCTGATCGCCGTCGTCCTGGTTCTGGTCGGCGTCCGCGTGCCGGACCTGATCGATCCACCGCTGACGCTGATCGGTCATGCCAACTCGGGCGTGGCGGTGTTTGCGGCAGGCCTCGTCCTCTCGGCGCACAAGTTCGAATTCGGCGTCGAAGTCGTCTGGAACAGCCTCGTCAAGATGATCCTCATGCCGGCCACCATGCTGGCGGCGGGTCTGTATTTCGGGGTCTCCGGAGCCCGTCTGGAAGAAATCGTCCTGCTCGCGGCATTGCCGCCCGCCTTCACCGGCATCGTCATGGCGGGTCGGTTCCAGACCTATGTCTCCCTCGCCTCGTCCACCCTGATCGTCTGCGTTCTCGCCTTCGCCGTCGCGGCGCCGGCCTGGATCGCGATCGTTCGTCACTTCGTGGCCGGTTAGCGCTGCGGTCCCAATCCTCACCTTCAACCCAAGGAGAATGCACATGGCTGAGACGACTCTGTCCTTCAAGTATCAGCTCGAAAAGGAAAAGCCGCGGCTTGGACCGGGCGGCATCACCCGGGGCGCCTCGGTGCATCAGTTCCCGGCCAGCCAGGGCATCGCCGGCGTCTCGATGCGCGTCGAGCCCGGCGGTATGCGGGAACTTCATTGGCACGCGAATGCCGCCGAATGGGGCTATGTGATCTCGGGCAGCGTTCGCACGACGCTGATGCGCCCGGATGGAAGCTGGGCCATCGACACGTTCTCGCCCGGCGACATCTGGTATTTTCCGCGCGGCTGGGGTCATTCGATCCAGGGCGTCGGCCCGGACGAGTGCCACTTCATCCTGATCTTCGACAACGGTGATTTCTCCGAAGATCACACCTTCAGCATCACCGACTGGCTGGCGCATACCCCGCCGGAAGTGGTCGCGCAGAGCCTCGGCATTTCGCCCGAGGAAGTGGCCCTGCTGCCGAAGGGCGAGGCCTATTTCGCCAAGGGCGCCGTGCCGGATGACGCGTCGTTCATCTCGGCCCCGCAGAAGGATCCGAAGCTGGTCACCACCCATCGCTATCCGCTGATGGCGCAGGAGCCGCGCCGGGTGCCGGGCGGCGGTGTCCAGCGCACGGTGACGGTCGACGAGTTCCCGATCTCGACGACGATGGCCGGGTCGGTGCTGGAGATCCAGCCGGGCGCCATGCGCGAACTGCATTGGCATCCGAATGCCGACGAATGGCAGTATTTCCTCGAAGGCACCGCCGAGATGGCCGTCTTCCTGGCCGAGGCGACGACGGTCACGGACCAGTACGAAGCGGGCGATATCGGCTACGTGCCGATGGGCGCCGGTCACTACATCAAGAACACGGGCACCACGGTCCTGAAGGTTCTGATCGGCTTCAACAGCCCGAAATATGAATCGAACGATCTGTCGACCTGGCTGGCGACAAACCCCGCGGACGTTCTCGTGACCAATCTCGGCTTGCCGCCGGAGACGGTCGCGAAGCTGCCGAAGGAAGAGCACTTCTTCGTTCCCAAGCGCTAGCCCGCCAAGGGCGGGGAGGGCGGCAACGCTCTCCCGTCCGCCTCGGCCGGAACAACACGAAAAGGGGCGCCCACTGGGCGCCCCTTGCATGTCGGTACCACTCTGTAGACCCAGAGGCAGGCCGCGGCTCGGCCAGCGACCTCGCTAGCGGTGGGGTCAGGTGTGCCGGATCTCGGTGCCGAGAACCTTCAGGCATTCGCGGATGAACGCCGCCAGCGCCGTCCAGCCCTTGGCCGAGACCATCGTGCCGTCGACATAGGCATCGGTGGGCGAAAGGTCGATATAGGTGCCGCCGGCCAGGATCACTTCCGGCTCGCAGGCGCCAAGGGCCGCGACCTTCTTGCCGCGCACCACGCCATCGACCGCGATCAGGATCTGGACGCCGTGGCAGATCGTGAAGATCGGCTTCTGCGCCTCGTGGAAGTGCCGGACGATCGCCTGCACGCGCTTGTCGGTACGGATATATTCGGGGCCACGGCCGCCCGCCGCATAGACGGCGTCGTAGCGGTCCAACTGGGCTTCGGCTTCCGAGAAGGTCTTGTTGATGATGAAGTGATGACCGGGCTTCTCGGTATAGGTCTGGTCGCCTTCAAAATCGTGCAGCGACGTCTTGAGGATGTCGCCGGCCTTTTTGTCGGGGCAAATCACGTGAACCGTGTGGCCAACGGCCTCCATCGCCTGCTGGAACACGAAGATCTCGTATTCCTCGGTGAAGTCGCCGGTGAGCATCAGGATTTTCTTGCCGGGCATTCTTGCTTCCTTCGTGCGGTTGAAGGGCAGGCGGGTCGTCGACCCGCCTGCCAGTCCGTTTTTAGAACGGCGAATCGGGGAAGTAGTATTCCGCCGCATTGTCCTTGGTGATCAGCGGTGCGTCGAGCTTCACGACGCCCCGGATCGGGGCCTGGCCGATGAGGTTGGCGACCGTCATGTAGATTGCGGTCTTGATCATCGACGGCGGATAGGGGGTCTCGACGGGCGTCATCGCGTCGCCGTCGATCACCTTCTTGATGATTTCCTTCATGCCGTTGCCGCCGAGCGCGTACTTGATCTCGGTACGGCTCGACTGCTTGATGGCCTCGAGGACGCCCAGCAGCATGTCGTCGTCATTGGCCCAGACCGCATCGATCTGCGGATACTTGGCCAGATAGTCCTGCATCAGCTTGAAGGCATCGTCGCTGTTCCAGTTCGCGTACTGGATGTCGAGGATCTTGAGGTCGGATCCGGCGATGCCATCCTTGAAGCCCTGGATGCGCTCGTCGTCGATGACGGTCGGAATGCCGCGCAGCACGACGAGATTGCCCTTGCCGCCCAACTTGTCGACCAGGAACTTGGCCGTGTTCTTGCCGACGGCGATGTTGTCGCCGGCCAGATAGAGATCCTGGATCGCCGGATCGTTCAGGCCGCGATCGACCACGGTGATGAAGGTGCCTCCCTCCTTCACCGCCTTGACCGGCATGGTGAGCTCTTCCGAGGTGTGCGGAAGGATCACGAGCGCGTCGAGCTTGCGCCCGGCCGACAGATCTTCCAGCGCGCTGACCTGCGCGGCGGCCGAGGGCGAGGTCTTGACGACGACTTCCACATTCGGGAAGGCGGCGTTGATTTCCTTGGCCGCGGCCTGGGCATGATAGACGATGCCGGACGTCCAGCCATGGTCGGCTGCGGGGATCGAGACGGCGACGACCTTCTTGTCCGCGGCGATGGCGTTGCCTGCCAGGAGAAGCGCGCCAAGGGTCGCGGCGGTTACTGCCCATTTCGTTTTTGTCATTGATTCCTCCCGTTAAGATGGACCGATCGAGAACGAGACCCGCGTGGTCCGGCGCGGGCTATTTCGAGAACCTCTGGATCAGCATGGCGATGATGATGATGACGCCCTGCACAGCGGCCACGAGGTATTCGGATACGAAGTCCGAGAGCACCATCAGGTTGGCGATCAGCTCGAGGATGACGGCGCCGGCGACGGTGCCCCAGATCCGTCCCTTGCCGCCGCGCAGCGCCGTGCCGCCGATCACGACCGCGGTAATCACCTGAAGTTCCCACAGCACGCCGGTGGTCGGCGTTGCCGCGCCGAGGCGTGGCACGTAGCAGATCGCGGCGATGGCGACGCAGGCGCCCTGGATCACATAGGCGATCGTCCGGGTGCGGATGATCGAGATGCCGGAATAGCGCGCCACATCCTCATTGGCACCGGCGGCGGCGCATTGGCGGCCATATTTCGTCTTGTAGAGGATGAAGGCGCCCAGCGCCGCCACGGCGAGCGAGATGAGGATCGGCAGCGGAATGCCGGCGACCGTGCCGAAATAGACCGGCCGGTAGGCTTCGCGCAGCGTGCGATCGATCGGGATCGTGCCGCCATCCGACATGTAGGTGATCAGGGCGCGGAAGATGCCCATCGTCCCCAGTGTCGCGATGAAGGGCTCGATCTTGCCGACGGTGACGATGACGCCGTTGACGAGGCCGCAGGCGATGCCCGCCAGGATGGCAATCGCCATGCCGGCCGGGATCGACCAGACGCCGACATTCGGCACCATCATGTTCATGCACATGATGGTGATGCCGGTGATGAAGGCGGCCATCGAGCCGACCGAGAGATCGAGTCCGCCCGAGGAGATCACGAAGGTCGCGCCGACGGCGATGATCGCGATGAAGGCGCTGCGCGTTATGACGTTGCTGAGATTGGTCGCGGACAGGAAGTCCGGATTGATCACAAAGCCGATGGCGAGCAGCACCAGCAGCGCCAGGAATGGGCCCGCCGCGGTCCAGTTGAAGTTGAAATCCCTGTCGCGCTCGAGCCTTCCGGGCTCTGTCGTTGCAACGCTCATACTCTTCCTCCCTCGGTCGCGTGGGCGACCCCCGCCTCGGCGGTGGCGAGCCATGCGATATTGCTTTCCGTCATCCGCTCGCCAGCGATCTCGCCATTGATCCGGCCCTGGCGCATGACCAGGATCCGGTCGCAAAGGCCGATCAGTTCCTGCATCTCGGATGAAATGACCACGCAGGCCTTGCCCTCGCTCACCAGCTTGCGGATGAAGGTGTAGATCTGCGCCTTGTTGGCGATGTCGATGCCGCGCGTGGGCTCGTCGATGATCACGACGCTGGGGTTGGTCAGCAGGATCTTGGCGAGCAGCAGCTTCTGCTGGTTGCCGCCCGAGAGCTGACCTGCATGCAGGCGGAGGCTGCGGACACGGATGTCGTACTGGTCGACGGCCTGGTCCAGCGCGACCGCCTCCTGGCGCTTGCGCAGCCACAGGCCTGGATTGAGGCGACGAAGCGCCGACAGGGTCAGGTTGGGTGCCAGCCGCTCCTGCAGCAGCAGGCCCTTGCCCTTCCGGTCCTCGGTCAGATAGCCGATGCCGGCGTCGATGGCCTCGCGCGGCGAGCGGATGGCGATTGGCTGGCCATGCAGCTCGACGCGGGCGTCGACCGGCCGCAGGCCGACGATGCCCTCGAACAATTCGGTTCGCCCGGCGCCGATCATGCCGGCAAATCCCAGGATCTCGCCTCGGTGCAGGGTGAACGAGACGTCGTTGGCGTAGCCAGGAACGGTCGCGTTGTTAACTCGTAGGATGGCCTCGCCGCGCGGGGCCTCGCTCTTGGGCGGGTAGAGCGCCGAAAGCTCGCGCCCGACCATCAGCTCGGCCATGTCCATCTGGCTCAGCGTATGGCCGGCATAGGTGCCGATCATCTTGCCGTCGCGCAGGACGGTGACCTTGTCGGCCAGGCGCTGCACCTCATCGAGCCGATGGCTGATATAGAGGACCCCCATATTGCGGTCCTTCAGGCGCAGCACGATCTCAAGCAATCGCTCGACCTCACTGCCCGTCAGGACCGCGGTCGGCTCGTCGAAGATCACCAGCTTGTGGTCGTCGAGCAGGGCGCGCCCGATCTGGATCAACTGCCGGTCCGCGAGCCCGACGTCGCGCACGAGCGTCCGGGGCGAGACGTGGCAGCCCAGCTCGTCCAGCTTTTCGCGGGCGATCCGATGCATGGTTCGGTCATCGACCAGCCCGTTGCGCGTGAGCTCGCGGCCCAGGAACAGGTTCTCGGCGACCGTCAGCCCTTCGGCCAGGAGAATCTCCTGGTGGACCAGAACGATGCCGGCTTCTTCCGCCTGATGCGGCGTGGCGAAGGCGACCGGTTTTCCCGACACGGCAATCGTGCCCGCGCTCGGCTGCACATAGCCGGAAATCAGGCGCATCAGCGTCGACTTCCCCGCGCCGTTCTCGCCGATGATGGCATGGATCTCGCCGGCATGAATGTCGATGCCGACATTCGACAGCACCGTGACGGGGCCGTACTGCTTGGAGAGGTTCGCCGTGCGCAGCAGGCAGGGTTCAGCCTGCTTAGCGTCGTGGCGGGGCGGCGTCTGTTGCATGTCCGGATCGCGTGCCATGGAGACGGGGTACGGTTCAGTCGAAGGCCGGCAGCAGCCGGTCCCGCGAGTGTTCGATATGCGCGCGCATCGCCTTGGCGGCCGCTTCCGGATCCGCGACCGCGAAGGCGTCCAGCAGCGCCTGGTGCTCGTCCAGCGCTTCTGCCGTAACGCGCCAATGGAACATCAGGCGGAAGATGTGAAAGTGGGTATGCTGGAAGCCCAGCATCTCGCGGATGAGCTGGTTGCCCGCGAACTCCATGATCCGGTCGTGGAAAATCGCGTCGAGCCGGGCGAAGGTCGAGTAATGGACGTGGTCGTCCTTGCCTTCGCGGCCCGCCATCACGCCTGCGGCCTCGCGAAGAATGGCGAGCTTCTCGGCGTCCATCGCTGACGCGGCCTTGGCCGCGGCGTCCGGCTCGAGCAGCAGCCGAAGCTCGTAAAGTTCGTCAAAGCGGCGGCGCGTGATCTGCGGAGCGGCCCTATACCCGACGAGATGGGTCTTCACGACGAGGCCTTCGCCTTCCAGCCGGCCCAGCGCTTCGCGGATCGGCGTCTGCGAGACGCTGAACTCCTTGACGAGGCTGTCGACCGTGATGCGTGAGCCCGGCGCGATCTTGAGGGACATCAGCTGGTTGAAGATCGCCTCATAGACGTCCTCGGCCAGGCTGTTGGCCCGGTGAATGACGGCACTGCCCTGGGTTGTGTCCGTGAAGCGGGTTGAAGTCATCTTCTTCCGTCTTTTGCCTATTGACAGGAGCCAGACCTAGCAGGCTATTTGGGCCAACGCAATACTATATCCTATAGGATCTGATATAGAGTGAGCTCGTGAACATCACCGAACAGGCAGCCATGGCGCTGGCCATGGACCTCCTCGATCAGAGAAAAGTGCCGGAAAGTCATGCGCTTATCCAATCGCGCGTGCTGGTGGAGGCCGAGCTGAAGGGGCACCCGTCGCATGGTCTGCAGCGGCTGCCACGTATCCTGAGCCGTCTCGAAAAAGGTTTGATCGACGGCAAAACCACCGGCGAGGCGCGCTGGCGCTCCGGCGCCGTGCTGGATGTCGACGGCAAGAAAGGGCTCGGCCCGGTTGTAGCCATGGCGGCGCTGGGTCGCCTGGAGGAGCGTATTGCCGAGACCGGGATCGCCTTGGCCGCGATCCGCAATAACAACCATCTCGGCATGCTGGCGCACTATGTCGAGCACATCGCGGCCCGCGGGCGCATCGGCATCGCCATGTCCTCGAGCGAGGCGCTGGTCCACCCCCATGGCGGCACGCGGGCGATGCTCGGCACCAACCCCATCGCGATCGCCATTCCCACGGCGGACCGCCCGATGGTGCTGGATCTCGCGACCAGCACCGTCTCGATGGGCAAGATCCACTACCACGCCGCCAATGGCTGGCCGATTCCGGCCGGCTGGGCGCGCGACGCCGAGGGACGTCCGACGACGGACGCCGCCCGCGCGACCCAAGGCGCGATCGCGCCGTTCGGCGGCGCCAAGGGCTATGGGCTCGGCATGGCCATCGAACTGCTCGTCGCCGCGCTCGCGGGATCGGCGCTCGCGCCCGATATCCAGGGCACGCTGGATGATCGCATCGCCTGCAACAAGGGCGACGTGCTGATCGCGATCGACACGCTTGCCGCGCCCGATTTGGCGCTCCGTCTCTCCGCCTATCTCGACGCCGTCCGGTCATCCGTGCCCGCCGATCCCGAGATCGCCGTCAGCATTCCGGGCGACGGCGCCTCGCGGCGGCGGCAAGCATCGCTGGCCGACGGCTTCCCGATCGAGGTCCCGCTCTGGGACGCGTTGAACAGCCTGAATCTCACCCCCTCCTCGGTTCTTTAAGGAAAACACCAGTGAGCCTGTTTGCAGCCCTGAGGCTTCCGCGCGAAATCCTGTTCGGCAAAGGCCAGCGCCACGCGCTTCCCGATGTGGCGGGCAAGCTCGGCAAGCGTGCGCTGATCTGCACGGATGAGCGATTTGCCGGAACGGAAATGTTCGCCCGGAGCGTCGAGGGATTGCGCGCCGCGTCGATCGAGGTGCTGGTCTATGATCAGATCCTGCCGGACGTCCCGCGCGACAGCGTCGCCGTTTGCGTCGAGGCGGCGCGGGCCTTCGCCCCCGACATGGTCATCGGCATTGGCGGCGGCAGCTGTCTCGACATGGCCAAATGCGCGGCGCTTCTCCTCACCCATGGCGGCGTGCTGCAGGACTATTATGGCGAGTTCCGGATTCCCGGGCCTGTCATGCCTGTCATCGCCGTGCCGACCACGGCTGGCACGGGATCCGAAGTCACGCCGGTTGCCGTGATTTCCGATCCGGAAAAGACGCTCAAGGTCGGTATTTCCAGCCCGTATCTGATCGCCGCCGCCGCGATCTGCGATCCAGAGCTGACCATGACCTGCCCGCGTGGCCTGACGGCCATCGCCGGGGCGGATGCGCTCACCCATGCCATCGAGGCATTCACGGCGGCGCGGCGCGGGAACGGAGCCGAGCTGGCGCAGCAGCATGTCTTCATTGGCAGGAGCGATCTCACCGATCACTTCGCGCTTCTGGCGATCAAGCTGCTGGGGCGCGGGCTCGAACGGGCCTGCACGGATGGCAGCGACGAGGATGCACGCGCCGACGTCATGATGGGCGCGCTGGCCGCGGGCTGTGCCTTCGGCACCGCCGGCACCGCCGCGGCCCACGCCGTGCAATATCCGGTCGGCGCGCTTACCCACACGCCGCATGGCCTCGGGGTCGCGACCATGCTGCCCTACGTGATGACCTATAACCGCGCCGTGGTGGCAGAGCAGATCGCCGAGGTTGGCGCCGCGCTGGGCGTTGATGGCGAAGGCCGGAGCGTCGAGGCGATGGCGGATGCCACGATCGCCGAGATCAGCCGCCTGTTCGCGGCGATCGGCATCACGCCGACGCTCGCCGCGCTTGGATTGCCCGCCGACAAGGTCGACTGGACCGCCGAGCAGGCCCTCGGCATCGGGCGTCTGGTCAAGAACAACCCGCGAAGCCTCGATCTCGACGCCATGCGCCGCCTGGTCCAGGCCGCTTATGACGGCGACCTCGCCGCCTCGGCTCAATGAACCCTTCAGGAGAAACTCCGATGAACGTTCGTCAGCAAATCGATCCGTCGACAACGCATGGACTGGATCTTTCCGAATTTTCGCGCGGTCTCTACATCAACGGCGCCTGGCATGCCTCCCGCAGCGGTCGCGTGATCGCCGTCACCGATCCGTCGACCGGCAAGATCATTGCGTCCGTGCCCGATGCCGCGCTGGAGGATGCCGCAGCCGCGGTTGCGGCGGCTTCCGCTGCTGCCGAGGGCTGGCGGGAGACCGCGCCGCGCAAGCGCTCGGAAATCCTGCGCCGCTGCTTTGATCTGATGGTCGAACGCTCGGAGATGCTGGCCAAGCTGATCTCGCTGGAGAACGGCAAGGCGCTGCGCGATGCGCGCGGCGAGGTCGCCTATGCGGCGGAGTTCTTCCGTTGGAACGCCGAGGAAGCGGTTCGCATCTCCGGCGAGTTCGGCAGGGCGCCGGCCGGCACCAACCGCATCATCGTCGACTACGAGCCGATCGGCGTCTGTGTCCTGATCACGCCGTGGAATTTCCCAGCAGCGATGGCGACCCGCAAGATCGCGCCGGCCCTGGCGGCCGGCTGCACGGTCATCCTGAAGCCCGCGAGCGAAACGCCGCTCACCGCCTATGCGCTGGCGGCGCTCTATGAAGAGGCCGGTGTTCCGCCCGGCGTCGTCAACGTCCTGACCACGTCCACCCCCGGCCCCCTGACGGCCTGGATGCTCGCCGATCCGACGGTGCGCAAGCTCTCCTTCACGGGCTCGACCGGTGTCGGCCGCGCGCTGCTGGCGGAAGCGGCCAAGAACGTCATCTCCTGTTCGATGGAACTGGGCGGCAACGCGCCCTTCGTCGTATTCGACGACGCAGATCTGCAGGCGGCGCTCGATGGCGCGATGGTCGCCAAGATGCGCAATGCCGGCGAAGCCTGCACGGCGGCCAACCGTCTCTATGTGCAGTCCGGCATCTATGACGCCTTCGCCGAGGGGCTGCGCGAGCGCATGGCCAATCTCAAGGTCGGCGCCGGCACGGACGATGCGACCGAGTGCGGCCCGATGATCACCCGCAAGGCCGTGCAGAAGATCGATCGCCTGGTGGAGGATGCGACCAGCCGCGGGGCGCGGGTGCTGTGCGGCGGCACCGTCGGCAAAGGGGAGGGCTTCTTCTATCCGCCGACCGTGCTGGCGGATGTCTCGCCCGAGGCGGAAATGGCGCATGAGGAGATCTTCGGTCCCGTGGCGCCGCTCTATCGCTTCGAGACGGAGAGCGAGGCGATCGCCCGCGCCAACGACACGGAATATGGTCTGGCGGCCTATATCTTCACGCGCGATGTGGCGCGCGGCTTGCGGGTAGCATCGCGAATCGAAGCCGGTATGATCGCGCTCAACCGAGGCCTCGTTTCCGATCCCGCCGCCCCGTTTGGTGGCGTCAAGCAAAGCGGGTTGGGTCGCGAGGGCGGTCAGCATCACGGCATAGCCGAATTCATGGAGGCGAAATACATCGCCACCAGTTTCTGAGGGGGCCATCATGGCGACTGCGCATTCCACGCTCGATCCGTACCGGATCCGCGACCATGTGGCTGATTTCGACGCCATCGTCGCGGACATTCGAGCGCGCAGCGCGCAGACGCGGTCGGCGGTGCCGATGCACGCCAACGTCGCCTATGGAGAGGATCCGACCGAGACGGTGGACCTGTTCTTCCCCGCCAACCCCAGCCCCTTGATGCCCGTCCATGTCTTTATCCATGGCGGATATTGGCGGATGTTCTCGAAGGAGGATTATTCCTGCGTCGCGCAAACCGTGACGCAGGCGGGCGCCATCGCCGTCATCGTCGACTACGCGCTGATGCCGTCCGTTCGGATGGCGACGATCGTCGATCAGGTTCGGCGCGCCAAGGCATGGGTGATTGCGAATATCGCCGACTATGGCGGGGATGCATCCCGGTTGACCGTCAGCGGTCATTCCGCCGGCGCGCATCTCTCGACGTTCCTGTTCGACGATCCCGAGACGTCGTCCGGCATGGGCGCGGCGCTGCTGCTGGGCGGTCTTTACGAGCTGCAGCCGCTGCAATCCTCATTCCTGCATGCGGAAATCGCCATCACGGACGACGAGGTCGCCCGCTTCTCGCCCATGCGCCATCGGCATGACGCGGGTACCCGCGTCGTGGTGGCCGTCGGCGAGTTGGAAACGCCGCCCTTCCACCAGCAGGCGCAAGCCTTTCGCGATGTCCTGGTGGGGCAGGGGCTCTCCGTGACGCTGCATTCGGTTCGGTCCCGAAACCACATGGACAGTGTCCGGGATCTCGCCAGTCCCGGCTCCGATGCAGGTGCCTTGTTGACTGCCTTGATCGAGGGATCGCGGGCGCCAGCGTAGTGCGATCCGCAAGATTAGGCCCGAGTCCAGCGTCGTTGTACGACCGCCGGACTCGGGCCTAATCTTTCGCCGCGTTTTCCGCGACGGGGCACTCTGCCTGCGAGAACGCTAGGACTCGGACCGGACCCACACGCTCACGCTGCCGCCATTGGTCGGGAAGGCGGCTCGGCCCTGATCGTCGAGCACGATCTGGTCGTCCCGGTGACCCAGGAAATCGTGGAAGGTAGCGCCGGCCTGATCGGGGCCTAGCTCGACCGATTTCTCGCCGCCCTCGCCATTGGACAGGACCACCACGCAGCCGGGCTCTTCTCCGGTGCCGTGCCGGATGAACCCGACGCAGTTCGCGTCGTCGAACAGGTCCGTCTGCGGTCCATTCGCGAAACGACTCCGCGCTTCGATCAGCTTGGGCAGGCATTCGATCGCCGGCATGTGGATCTCGTGATCGTTGCCGTCGCCACCCTTGTCGGTGTAGTGCGCGCCGAACAGGTCCGGGTAGAAGACGCAGGGGACACCCTGTTCCCGCAACAGGATCAAGGCATAGGCCAGCGGCTTGAACCAGGGCTCGACCGGAGCCTCCAGCGCTTGCAAGGGCTGGGTGTCGTGGTTGTCGACGAGCGTCACCGCATGTTCCGGCGACGCGGCCACCAGCGAGCCGTCGAAAATCGTGCGCATGTCGAAATCGGCACCCTGGGCGGATGCGTCATGAAAGCGGTGGTGCAGTCCGACATCGAACAGCATCAACTGCTTGTCGACCAGCTCCAGATAGTTCGAGAGCGTCTCCATGTCGGGATGCCAGTATTCGGCAACCACGAAGAGCTCGGGATCTACGGTGTCGCGCATATGGCCGACCCAATCACGGAAGAACCAGGCCGGGATGTGCTTGGCCGCATCCAGCCGGAACCCGTCGACCGGCACCTGCTCCGGCAGCCAGCGGCCCCAATATTTCAGTTCCTCATAGACGGCCGTGTTGCGGAACTCGACGTCGGCACCCATCAGGAAGTCGAAATTGCCGTTTTCGGCGTCGACCTCCTCGTTCCATTCGCCGTCGCCATATTCGTTGACCAGCCGGAAGATCCCGCTTTCATCCGGGTCCTTGATGACATCGACGCCGCTGAAGCACTTCACGTCCCAGATGAACTGCGAATATTGGCCGTTGCGACCCGGAAAGGTGAAGCGGGTGTAGGCCTTGGCCTCGAACGCCTCGTCTTCGATCTGGGTGCGGTCCTCGGGATTGACCCGGCGCACGCGCACGGCCTCTTCTTCGTCTGCACCCATCTTGTGATTGAAGACGACGTCATGAATGACGCGCAGGCCCTTGGCGCGCAGCGCGCCTGTCGCCTGTTCAAGGCCGGCGCGATCGCCATACTTGGTGGCGACGGTGCCTTTCTGGTCGAATTCGCCGAGATCGAACAGGTCGTAACTGTCATAGCCGACCGAATAGCCGCCGGTGGCGCCCTTATAGGCCGGCGGCAGCCAGACATCGGTGATGCCCATGCTCGCGAGCGCATCGGCCCGTTCCCCCACTTCACCCCAGAGACGCCCGCCATCGGGATAGTACCAGTGGAAGAACTGAAGCAGAGTCCGTGGGGCCATGTTTTCCTCGTGTCGCCGCGATGAGCGGGAGAAAACGGCTGGAAACAGAAACGGTTGCTGCGGCAAAACAGCAACCGTTCCGGTAGTTCTTGGCGGATAGAGCTTAGGCGCCGTCGACGCGATCCCAGAAGCGCAGCGCGCCGCAGGTCTGGATGAAGCGATCCGCGTCGCCCGCCTGGGCGAGCTGGACGAATCCTGCGTCGAGTTCTTTCGGCAGTCCTGCCTTGTCGAACAGGCCCGTCGCCGCGGCGGTGAAGCCGCAGAACTTGTAGTGCGCATAGGCATCGGCGACGAAGTCACGCGCCGGCGGCAGCTTCAGCAGGTCGGCGAGACCGGCCTCGCTGGCGAGGATGGCCACCGCGTCGAAGAGCACCGAGGGACCGCCATCGATCTTGCGATGGGCGGGTAGTTGCGTGCCGTCGCTTGCCTTGACGCCGCCGACTGTCGGCGCAATCCGCTCGAAAGTGCCGCCAGCTTTTTCGACCGCCTTCTCGAGGGCGGCCAGCAGAGTGGCGTCGACGCCGTCGGTGATCAGGATGCCCAGCTTGCGTCCCTTGAAATGGCTCGGCCCGTTCTTGAGAATGCTGAGCGCATCCGACGTGGGCAGATCCATCTTGGGCTGCGCCGCCGGGGTCGCGGCCTTCGGAAGGTTGGGCAGGCCGAGGCCGGCAGCCACCGTCTTGGCCAGGTCGCCATCGATGTTGAGAAGGTGCGAAACCACGCGTTCCCGGATGGCGGGCGTCTCGCAATTGCTTAGTTCGAAGACCAGCGCGTCGGAGATGTGCTTCTGCTCGATGGCCGTCTGGCTGCGATAGAACTGCCGGGCCTGGCTATAGTGATCGGCGAAGCTCTCGGCGCGCAACCGGACCTTCGGACCTTCGGGTTCCTGGGCAAGGGTCTGGAAGCCCTGCATGGGCGCCTCGCGCGGTCCGCCGATTTCCGGCCCCCAGGAATTGGGCTCGTAATTGGCCCGTCCCTTTGGATTGTGGAATGCCATGTGGCCGTCCTGCTGGAAATTATGGAACGGGCACTTCGGGGCATTGATGGGCAGATGCGTGAAATTCGGCCCGCCGAGACGCTTCAACTGCGTGTCGAGATAGGAGAAATTCCGCCCCTGCAGCAGGGGATCGTTCGAGAAGTCGATGCCCGGGACGATGTTCTGCGTCATGAAGGCGACCTGCTCGGTCTCGGCGAAGAAATTCTCCGGCATGCGATCGAGCACGAGGCGTCCGACCGGCGTCACGGGAAGAATATCCTCGGGGATCAGCTTGGTCGCATCGAGCACGTCGAAATCGAAACTGTCGGCAAAGTCCTGGTCAAAGGTCTGCAGGCCGAGTTCCCACTCGGGATAGTCACCGCTCTGGATTGCGTTCCAAAGATCGCGGCGGTGGAAATCCGGATCGGCGCCGTTGATCTTGACCGCCTCGTTCCAGACGACCGACTGCATGCCGAGCTTGGGCTTCCAGTGGAACTTGACGAAGGTCGACTTGCCCTCGGCATTGACGAGCCGGAACGTGTGGACGCCGAAGCCCTCCATGAAGCGGAACGAGCGCGGGATGGCCCGGTCGGACATGATCCACATGATCATGTGCATCGCTTCCGGCATCAGCGACACAAAATCCCAGAAATTGTCGTGCGCGCTCTGGGCCTGCGGGAAGTCGCGGTCCGGTTCCTGCTTCACGGAGTGAACCAGGTCGGGGAACTTGATCGCGTCCTGGATGAAGAAGACCGGGATGTTGTTGCCAACCAGGTCCCAGTTGCCTTCCTTGGTGTAGAACTTGACGGCGAAACCGCGCACGTCGCGCGCCAGATCGGCCGAGCCCTTGTTGCCGGCGACCGTCGAAAACCGCACGAAAACCGGGGTCTTCTCGCCGGCGCGCTGAAAGATGTCGGCGCGCGTCAGATCGGTAAGTGGTTGATAGGTCTCAAAAAAGCCATGCGCGCCGTAGCCTCTCGCATGGACGACGCGCTCGGGAATGCGCTCGTGATCGAAGTGGAAGATCTTCTCGCGGAAATGCCCATCTTCGATCAGCGCGGGGCCGCGCGCGCCTTGGCGAAGCGTGTTCTGATCGTCTGCGACCGGCATGCCCTGCTGCGTCGTGAGGGTCTTGTACCCTCCCTCGGTGGTCTGGTGCGTCTCGCCTCCGGCGCCCCGAGTAATGACTTCATCGCCCAATTTGGCGGGCGAGTTCACGCGACTTTTCGGGTCCATGAGGTTCCTCCCAGTTGTGGTGCTTGGATGGAATGCGCTGCGCGTGGTTCACGCGACGGCTGCGCATCAACGGGGGCAAGCCATGATCCGTTCCCCGAAATGCGCGGGAGATCGGCGGAATCGTGGTGCCGGCTATGCATTTCAGGAAGGAACGCTGGGCGTGCGCGGGATAGCCTGAACAAGCTTCCCGGTTGGGCAACCGTTCATCTTGGCGAGACGGCGGCGCATCTGGGGCCGCGTCCTGACAGTGCAGGTAGTCGCTCTCGAGCGACACCCCAAAATGGAGCGGGGCCCGAAGGCCCCGCACTTTCTTTAGATACGGTCGCTGTACGTGCCGACGCGATCCCTCGGGGGCATCGGCGCATCCGGGTCGAAGCTGGTCCAGCCGGCCGTCTCGTAATCGCTACGACGGCGCTCCAGGTCGACAGCGCGGGCGTCATGCAGCACGCCGCGAGCCAGTTCAGCCTTCTCGTCAGCAACGCGGGCGGTGACCAGCGTGCCGCCGCGGCGAACGCCTTCGGCATAAACATGCGCATCGCGCTCCGGCACGCCGGATTCCGTCAGGGCGCCGACGATACCGCCAGCTGCGCCACCGACGACCGCGCCAGCCGCAGCGCCGGCTGCGGTTGCGATCAGCCAGCCGGCCGCCACGACCGGGCCAACGCCCGGAATGGCTACGATGCCAAGGCCGGCGAGAAGGCCGCCGAGGCCGCCAAAGGCCGCGCCAATGCCCGCGCCGGCGCTGGCGTCAACGGCAACGTCCGAAGCATCGACGTCGCCGTCGACATTGGAAGCAACCACGCTGATATCATCGCGGGCAATGCCAAGAGCCTGAAGATCGCGAACGGCGGCAGTGGCATCTGCGTGCGTGTCAAACAGTCCAGAAACGGTCGTAGTCATGATATGTCCTTTCAACTCCGAAACTTACTTGCTGGTGACGTTGCCCTGGAAGTCGACGGCAACGTCCATCATGGCTCCGCCCTTCGATGCCTTGCCGCGCCAGATGCCCTCAGCGTCCTTAACCAGCGCCGAAACGTCGGTGTAGCCGGCGTCGGTGACGCGAGCACGGGCCTGGTCTTCGGTGAAGCTGTTCGCGCCGGCGACCGGAGCAGCCGGGTTCGTCTGCTCACCAGCGACGGCCGGGGTCTTGGCCTCTTCCGCAAAGGCGGGCGCGGCGGAGGCAGCGATCAGAAGGCCGGCGAATACGAGGTTCTTCATGGTGGATCTCCAGGTTTAGACAAAGCTCTCCCGGCCACGGCAAACCGTGTTGCAAACGGCCGGGAGAAGAATGAGTGAGGGGGGTTAGGCGCGAGCGGCCTTGCGGCCTTCCTCGGCGCTGGCATTGACGCCAGCTTCGGCGATCTGCGTGAGCAACGCGTCCGCCTTGTGCTCTTCCTGGAGCGTCTCATCGAGAAGCTTGGCGGCGTCTTTCATGCCAAGCTGCATCGCCCAGGTCTTGAGCATGCCGTAACGGGCAATTTCGTAATGCTCGATGGCCTGACCGCAGCCGATCAGAACGGCGTCAGCGGCGGCCGTTCCGCCGAAATCTTCCAGGTCTTCTTCCATCTCGGACGTGATGCCCACCATGGCATCGCAGGTCTTGCCGCGTGCCGGCTTACCGAGAATTTCGAAAACCTGCACCAGACGCTCGACATGTCCCTGGCTTTCCTCGCCATGGTCCGTGAAAGCCTTCTTCAGCTCAGGCGACTGTGCAGCCTTCGCCGACTTCTTGCACGCCTTTACAGACTGCTTCTCGGCAAAGTAGACATCCTTGAGCGTCTCGTAAAACGCATCCGACAAATTCTTCTCAGCGGCCATGATCTTCCTCCGGACTACTCGGAAACTTATTCCGAGTGCGTGATTGTGCGGTATCAACCATCTCGATCGCTTATCGTTCCCTGAAATCGGCGACGAAATCTCATCGAATCCGTTCGCTGGTCTGAGGGTCGGACGGAAACCATGCAGGCTCTCGCCTCACTCATAAGTGGTCGGGATTGTATGGGGCTCATCGAAACCGAGGGGGACAGGCGGGATCCATGGAGACCGCATTTGTGACGCTCTCTGGCGGAGAGGGCTTGTTCGACCCGTGGGAGGAGGCCTATCTGGAACTCATGTCGTCTCAGCCAAAAAAGAACGGGGCTCCAGAGCGGGTGCAAGAATGGGTGCTGCCGGCGGCGGTCACCCTGGGATCGTCGGTGCGCGCTCACGGCATCCTTCTGGAGATGCGGGCTAAACTGCCTTCCGCAGCGAAGAAGGCGCTCTCGGTCAAGGGCAGCATTCTCATCCTGACCATGCCCGAGACTTCCGCTGAAGCCTTTGCCGCCACGGCAGCGGTTGTTACCCGTGTGCTGGACGGGATCGAGGCATTGCCCGTGATCCCGCGCGAGATCGAGGACATCCTGACGATCTCCACGACCGAGCGGCATCGTTGGCTCAAGGACGGCCGCCTGCAAAGCGCCGGGACGCGCACGGTGAAACTTCGGGGACGCGCCAAGAAGATTACCTTTCACGTGTTCGATCCGCGTCATGTCGAGGACGTCATGGATCGCGACCTAGTGACCGTATGGCGCGAGGACGACGCGGCGAAGGCGTCGGAGAACCGAAAAAGGGCGGCGGGGAAGGCCGCCTTGACGCGTTCCGGCAAGGGCGCGCCGAAGGCCAAGCCCGTGCCGTCGTCGGCCGCTAGACGGAGCCGGGAGAAGCTTCCGGCGCCAAAGCTTCAGGGTTGGGAAGAGTTCGAGCGCGACGAACTTCTGCGCTGAAGGGTGCGAAATATTTCGGCTCTTAATGCAGTCAAATAAGCCGGCTTAAGATTTTCCCGTTTTCCGGGTCGGCCGAATCCCGATTTTCTCCTTAGCGCTCGAAACCAGCAGGACTTTCGCGTCCGCGGGTCCGGTCTTTATTTCTCAAGTTCCCTCCGAAAACGAACGCCTGCTTGGGTTGCCGTAGCGGCGTCAAGCGTTGCGTGCGCTGCAATAACCTTGGGAACGTAAACCAGAGCGTCGCCATTAGACCCCTTGCGAGGCAGCGACCCAGCCGGGATTTCACCCCTCGTCCGCCAAAATGGGGTGCTTGATTGTTTGTCGACAGCAATTCTCTCGGCGGTTCGATCGTCGTCATCAGCGACCTCGTGGAGCCGCATCCAAGCTTTCCGGCAGAGGCCCTCTTCGACCATCACGTCGCGGAGAGGACGTCAAAGCCCCCCGTTCAGGGGGGGTACCTGGAACGACTTCCTTTGGCGGCTGTGCAAGCCGGATTGGCCGACCATGCCGAGATCTGGCACCACCACCGTGGCACGGGAACGGCCGTCTTCCACGGCGATGACGGCATCATGCGGCGCGCCTTTCCCGTCAGCGATAGTGCCGCCCCGTTTCATTCCGAGACCATGATTGAATTCATCGAGCGACAGGGTGCCCCGCGCATTCTCTGCGTCTGGGGGCTTGGCGTTTCCGAGCCAATTCTCGAAGCCTGTGCCGACAGCATCAAGATTTACAATTCCATCGACGTGCCCGCCCTGCGCGTGCCGCCCGAGGTCAGCCGCCATTTCGACCTCGTGCTGACCGGCGCCGGGTGGCAGGGCGACGAGGTGCGGCAACGGCATCCCGATATGCCCACGCTCATCCTGCCGGTCGGTCCCGACTTCGCTTCGCCGGAGACCTTCTTTCCCATCCCCGATGTCCCGAAGATCTATGACGTCGTCTATGTGGCTGCCGCCCAGCCCTACAAGCGGCATGACGTCCTGCTCGACGCGCTGGCCCGTTCGCCCCGGCCGCTCAAGGCGCTCTGCGTCATGGGATATGGCGAGGATGGCGACCGGCTGCGCCAGGCTGCGGCCGAGCGAGGGCTGGACGTCGATTTCGTCGGCCCGCCGGGGGTGCCGCATGCCGAGGTCAACAGGCTGATCAATCAGGCCCGGGTCGGGGTCGTTTGCGGCGTCGATGACGGCGCGCCTGCGATCCTGACCGAATACATGCTGGCCGGTCTGCCAGTGGTCGCCAACGACGCCTTGCGCTGCGGGCTGCAGTACATCGAGCCCGAGACCGGGATCGCCGCGCCCGCCGACCGCTTCGAGGTCGCCATTCTCGAAGCGCTTGAGCGCACAGACTTCAACCCACGCCAGACCGTTCTCGATCGCTGGGCGTGGCCCCATTCCATTTCCAAGCTTGCCGCCCGGATCCGCTCGCTCGAAGCGATCCGTGCCGAGCGCCATCCCCTTTCCGAGCTTGCGTGAGGCCTCCATGAACCAGCAAATTCTCAAGAGCTTCGCCAACAGCAATATCCAGGCGCCGCTGATCTGCTTTTCGCATCTGCGCTGGGACTTCGTCCTGCAGCGGCCGCAGCATCTGATGAACCGGTTCGGCCGGAGCCGGCAGGTCTATTTCTTCGAGGAATACATCCCGACCGAGCATCACTCGCCCTATCTCGAAACCCATCCCTATGAAGGCACCAACATAGTGTCGATCCGACCGCGCCTGCCGCGCGACTGGGACGAGCCCCGGCGCGAGGCGGGACTGCGGCAGCTGCTGGACCTGATGCTGCGGCTCAATGGCATCATCAAACCGATCCTCTGGTTTTACAGCCCGTCCATGTTCAGCTTTGCCCGGCATGTGGACGCGTCGGCGGTTGTCTATGACTGCATGGACGAGCTTGCCAATTTCCGCTTTGCGCCGCCCCGGCTCAAGGAACTGGAAGCGGAGCTCATGGAGAATTCCGACCTGGTCCTGACGGGCGGCTCCAGCCTGTTTTCAACCCGGCGGAACCGGCACGACAACATCCATCTGTTTCCCTCGGGCGTCGAGATCGAGCACTTCGCCACGGCGCGCAGCGACGTCCAACCCGCCGCGGACATGGCGGCGCTTCCGGGCAAAAAGCTTGGCTTCTACGGCGTCATCGACGAGCGTATCGACTTGCCCTTGCTGGCAGAACTCGCCCGATCGCATCCGGAATGGTCGATCGTCATGGTCGGACCGCTCGCCAAGATCGGCCACCACGAACTGCCGAGCGCGCCCAACCTGCATTTCATGGGCCCGCGCGCCTATGGCGACCTGCCGGCCTGCCTCGCGGCCTGGGACGTGGCGCTGATGCCGTTCGCCATCAACGAGGCGACGCGGTTCATCAGCCCGACCAAGACGCCGGAATATCTGGCGGCCGGACTTCCGGTCGTCTCCACGCCGATCGTCGATGTCGTCGCCACCTATGGCGATAATCCGGAAGCCGTGCGCATCGCCGACACGCCTGCCGCCTTCATCGCGGCGTGCGAGGCCGCGCTGGCGGCAGATCCCGCGACGTTCCTGCCGGAAATCGACCCCAAGCTCGCGACCATGAGTTGGGACGGCACGTTCCGCCGCATATCGGCGCTGGTCGACCAGGCGATCAGCGCCAGGCTGATGCCGCCTCCCGCCCCGGCCGTACGCCGCTACGCGCAGGGTGGCGCGTATGACTACCTCATCGTCGGCGCAGGCTTTGCCGGCAGCGTCCTGGCCGAACGGCTGGCTGCGGACTCTGGCAAGCGGGTGTTGGTCTGCGATCGCCGCCCGCATGTCGGCGGCAACGCCTATGACCACCATGACGCCGCCGGCATCTTGGTCCACAAATACGGCCCGCACATCTTCCATACCAACAGCGACGACATCGTCGCGTACCTATCGCGCTTCACGGCGTGGCGGCCTTACCAGCATCGCGTGCTGGCCTCGGTCGGCGAGCGCCTGATGCCCATGCCGATCAACCGGACGACGCTTAACGCGCTCTATCAGCTGAACCTGCGCACCGACGCGGAAACCGAGGAATTCCTCCGCTCCCGGGCGGAGCCACAGGAAATGATCCGCAGCGCCCGCGACGTCGTCATCAATCAGGTTGGCAGCGAACTATACCGGACATTTTTCGAGGGCTATACCCGCAAGCAATGGGGCGTCGATCCGAGCGAGCTGGACAAGTCCGTCACCGCCCGCGTGCCGACGCGCTCCAATGCCGACGACCGGTATTTCCTCGATCAGTTCCAGGCCATGCCGCTTCATGGCTACACCGCGATGTTCGAGAACATGCTCGATCACGACAATATCGAGCTGGCTCTGGGCGTGGACTACCGGGATCTGCGCGCCGACGGACTGGCGAAACGGATCATCTATACCGGCCCGATCGACGAATATTTCGATCATCGCTTCGGCGCCTTGCCCTACCGCAGTCTGCGCTTCCAGCACGAAACCTTGGCGCAGCGGCGCTTCCAGCCTGTCGCCGTGGTCAACTATCCCGATCCCGAAATCCCCTATACCCGCATCACGGAATACAAGCATCTGACCGGCCAGACCCACCGGCAGACCAGCATAACCTACGAATTCCCGCAGGATGCAGGCGACCCCTACTATCCAATCCCCCGGCCGGAAAATGCCGCGCTCTACAAGCAATACGAGGCGCTCTCGCGGGAGCACCCGAACGTGACCTTTGTGGGCCGCCTTGGAACCTACCGTTACTACAACATGGATCAGGTCGTGGGCCAGGCATTGGCCACCTATCGCCGGATGGGGGCCGATCTTGCCCAGACCCAGGAGGTGCCGGTTTGAAGCCGAAAATCATTCTGGCGACGGATAGCCAAGAGCCCTCCGGGGTCGGCGAACACATGCTGACCCTCGGCGCTGCCCTGGCAACCGACCATGACGTCATCCTGGCCGCCCCGGACCATGTGGCCGGTCGCCTGTTGCTCCACCGGGGCGCCGCTCTCGGATTGGGCGTCAAGGCGCTCGATCTGCAGAATCCTCCCCAAGTCCGTACCTGGCTTGCCGGATTGGGTAACGCGCTCCTGCATGTGCATGCGGGGATCGGCTGGGAAGGGCACGACCTGGCGCGGTTCGGCAAGGCGGCCGGTCTTGCCGTGCTCCGGACCGAGCATCTTCCCTATCTCTTGACCGACCCCGTCCAGCAGGCTGCCTATCGCGCCATGCTGCTCAGCACCGACGGGCGCATCGCGGTGTCGGAGGCCGTGCATGCCTCCTTCCGGGACAAAGGCGGATCGCGGCTGACGATCATCCGCAACGGCGTCGCGCCTCGTCCCGCAAGCGGCGCGCGGGAGGACACGTGCCATGCGCTGGGGCTAGGCGACGGCGACAAGATGCTGCTGAGCGTGGCGCGCCTGTCCGAGCAAAAGGGCCATTCCCTGCTGGTCGAGGCCGCGCCTGCCGTACTTGAGCGGTTCCCGCATACAAGATTCGTTCTGGTCGGCACCGGGCCGGAGGAGGCGCGGCTCGCGGAGCAGATCCTTCAGTCCGGCCTGGAGGAAAACTTCCTCTTCCTCGGCCAGCGCGACGACGTTCCCGACCTGCTGGCGGCAGCCGACCTGTTTGTCCTGCCGTCGCTGTTCGAGGGGTTGCCGCTTGCCCTGCTGGAGGCGGTCTCGGCCGGGTTGCCCGCTGTGGTGACTACGGCCGGCGGTTCCGTCGAGGTTCTGGGCAGCGATCACCCGTTCCTGGCCGAAACCGGCAGCGCGCCGGGCCTCGCCGAGGCGATCGTCGCGGCGCTCGGCGATCCCGAACGGGCCAAGGCCTCCGCCGAGGCCGCATTCCGCCGCTTCACGGACCGCTTCTCGGCCGCGCGCATGGCGGCGGAGACGGCTGCTTTTTATCAATCGATCCTGCAAAGGCGGGGCGCATGAGGTTCCAGTCCATGACCAAGACCCGCATCGGCTTCATCGGCGTCGGCGGCATCGCACGCCGCCATCTGGGCGTCCTTGAGCAGTTCGACGACGTGGAGCTGGCAGGCTTCGCCGACACCGACTTTGACCGGGCGGTCGACGCGGCTTCCCGTTACGGCGCCCGCGCCTATGCCGATCATCAGGCGCTGCTGGAGGATCCGGAGCTCGATGCCGTCTACATCTGCATTCCGCCCTTCGCGCATGGCGAGGCGGAGCGGGCGGTGATTGCCCGCGGCCTGCCCTTCTTCGTCGAAAAGCCGCTATCGCTGGATCTCGAAGTCGCCGAGGAACTGGCCGCTGCGGTCGAGCAGGCCGGCCTCGTCACCGCCGTCGGCTATCATTGGCGCTATATCGACACGGTAGAGGAAGCGCGCCGCCGGCTCGCGGACAACCCGGCCCAGCTGATCTCCGGCTATTGGCTCGACCAGACGCCCCCGCCGCCCTGGTGGTGGCGAATGGACCGCTCCGGCGGCCAGATGGTCGAGCAGACGACGCATATCATCGACCTCGCGCGGTATCTGGTGGGGGATGTCGTCCAGGTCTTCGGTCTCGCCGGCCACAGGGATCGCGACGCCTATCCGGGCCTCGACGTGCCAACGGCCAGCACGGCGAGCCTGCGCTTCGCTTCCGGCGCGATCGGCAATCTCGCCTCCACCTGCCTGCTCGAATGGGGCCATCGGGTCGGCCTTCATCTGTTCGCGGAAGGATTGGCGCTGGAGCTTACGGACCATGACATCATGATCGACGTCGGCCAGGGGCGACCCGTCCTGCACGCCGGCAGCGACCCGGTCTGGAAGGAGGATCGGGACTTCATCGACGCGGTCCGTGGCGAGACCAATCGCATCCGCTGTCCCTATGGCGAGGCGCTCAAGACCCATCGCGTTGCCCTGGCCATCAGCCAGTCCGCCCGCGAGGGCAGGGCAATCGACATTCTTCCCGGCCGATAGGGGCACCATGTCCGAACGACAGATCCGCTCCCTCGGCATTGAACGCGAGGGCCAGGCCTACACTTTCCCCTATGGCGAGGGCGACCCGCCGGAGGGGCATGTCCGGCTGCAGACGCTCTACACCGGCTTCTCGGCCGGCACCGAGCTCACCTTCATGAAGCACACAAACCCCTATTTCCATTCCCGTTGGGATGGCGACCGGGGCGTGTTCATCGAGGGCGAACCGGGCCTGCAATATCCGGTGCCCTTCCTGGGCTACATGGAAGTGGCGCGCGTCATCGAAAGCCGCACGCCCGCTTTCCGGCGTGGCCAGGTGCTGGCCACCACCTTCGGCCACAAGACAGGCCACACGGCCGATCCCGCCCGCGACGTGCTGATCCCCTTGCCGCCGGAACTTGATCCGATCCTCGGCATCTTCGTGGCCCAGATGGGCCCGATCGCCGCCAACGGCATCCTGCACGCCGATGCCGAGCAGTTCGGCACCAACGTCAGCCGGCTCGGCCAATCCCTGACTGACAAGCCGGTGCTGGTGATCGGTGGCGGCTCGGTCGGTCTGATGACGGCGATGTTCGCGCGACTGGCGGGCGCCAGCGAGGTGGTGGTTGCCGATCCGTCCGCCTTCCGTCGCGAGCGGCTGATGGCGATGGGCTTTGTGGCCATGGACGAGGAGGAGGCCTGGAAGCATGCGCGCACCCACTGGCACAGCGGGGGCGAGCGCGGCGCCGATTTCGTGTTCCAGACGCGCGCCCACGCGGGCAGCCTTCACACCGCCCTGCGCGCCTTGCGGCCGCAGGGGACCGTTATCGATCTCGCCTTCTACCAAGGCGGCGCCGATGCGCTGAGGCTTGGCGAGGAGTTTCACCACAACGGCCTCACCATCCGCTGCGCGCAGATCAACCGCGTGCCGCGTGGGCTCGCCCATTTATGGGACCGCCGGCGCCTGGCCCTGGAAACGGTGGCGCTACTGCAGGCGGAGGCGCCGGCCATCCTGCGCGAGATCATCACCCATATCGTCCCGTTCGAGGATGGGCCGGCCTTTCTGGCGGAGCTGGTCGAGAACCGTCCCGATTTCATGCAGATCGTCTTTCAGGTGGCCGAGTGAGCAGCGAACCGACCCGCATCCTGTTTGTCTTCGCCTGGCTCGTCGTGGGCGGCGAAGAGACCGAAGCCCGCTTGCTGGCGCAAAATCTGGACCCGGCGCAATACCGCATCGACGTCGTGGCCTGCTTCCACAAGCCCGGCATGCCCGACCAGACCCACGAGCAATTGCGGGAGCTGGGGGTCGATGTCGATACGGTCCCCTATGCCTTGTCCTTCGAGGACACGGTGGCCTATCTCGCCCGCAAGGTCGCCGATTACGATCTGGTCGTCTCATGCCAGAACGTGGCCGACATCTATCCTGCCCTGGAGCGCGCTCATATGCGGCCGCCACTGATCGAGCATGGCGGACTGGTGTCGGAGGCGTTGGCGGGACCGAAGCATTTCACCAATCGCTATGTCGGCGTCTGCCGCTCCATCCGGGATGCGGCGGCAAGCCGGATGCCGGGCCGCGAGCATCACGCGATCGAAATCCCGTCCATGGTTGATCTCGAAGCATTTGAGGCCGGCGACCGCATGCGAATCCGCCTGGAACTCGGGCTGGAGGAGGCGGTGCCGTTGGTCGGTTGGATCGGTCGGCTGGATAGCAAGAAGCGCGTCGAGGATTTCATCGCGGCCGCCGCCATCGTCCATCGACAAAGGCCCGATGCGCAGTTCCTGATCGTCGGCGGGCCGGACGCCTTCATGCCGGAATATGCGGACCGTCTAAAGGCCCTGGCGGTCGAGTATCAGCTGGAGGGCGTCCTTCGCTTTCTGGGAGATCGCAAGGACGTGCCGGCGATCTGCGCCGCACTCGACATCTTCACGTGGCTGTCGCGTGGCGAGGGCATGCCACACGTGATCGCCGAAGCTGGCGCGGCTGGATTGGCGATCATCGCAACGCCGGACAATGGCGCGCAGCAGCAGATTGAAGACGAGGTGTCGGGCCTGTTCGTTTCGCATGAGGACCCATCCGCGGTGGCGTCCGCCATGCTGCGTCTGCTCGACTCGCCCGCGCTGCGCCAGCGGCTCGGTTCGGCCATGCGCCGATCGGTCGAAGCGCGATACAGCGTGCAGGCCGTGCTGCCGCAATGGCGCGCCCTGTTCGATGCCGTGATGGCCGAACGTTCGCCGGCGCCGCGGCCGAGCGTCTTCCAATCCTACTGGCAGGGCGGGTTCGAGTGTTCGACGCACCGCCTTCGGTCGGGCCGCCGGCTCGACATCCTCCAGTCTAGCCAGCACGACAGGCATGCAGAAGCCGATTACCGCCAACTGGCGGCGCGCGGCATCCGCACGGTGCGCGACGGGCTCCGCTGGCACCGCATCGAATCGACGCCGGGGAAATACGACTGGTCGAGCTTCGATCCCATGCTCGCCGCCGCCCAGCGGGCCGGCACCCAGGTGATCTGGGATCTTTTCCATTATGGATGGCCGGACGACATCGACATCTGGCGACCCGAATTCGTCCATCGCTTCGAACGTTTCGCACGCGCCGCGGCGCAGCGCGTCCGGGACTATTCCGACGCCATTCCCTTCTACTGCCCGGTCAACGAGATTTCCTTCTCGGCCTGGGCGGGCGGCGACGCCGGCTATCTCAACCCCTTTGGCCAGGGGCGGGGCCACGAACTGAAAGTCCAGCTGACGCGGGCGGCGATCGTGGCCATGCATGCGATCCGCGACGTCGATCCGCGCGCGCGCTTCGTACATGCCGACCCGGCCATCAACGTGGTGACCGATCCGGGCCGGCGACACGAATTCTGGGCGGCCGAGGGGCATCGGCAGGCCCAGTACCAGGCCTGGGACATGATTGCCGGCGCGAGCTGGCCGCAACTCGGCGGGTCGCCGGACCTGCTCGATATCGTCGGGGTCAACTACTACTTCAACAACCAGTGGATCCATGGCGGCCCGCCGATCGATATCGGCCATCCGCAATATCGCTCGCTCCATCGCCTGCTGATGGAGATCCATGGCCGCTATGGCCGGCCGATCCTGCTTGCCGAGACGGGCATCGAATTCGACCGGCGTCCTGCCTGGCTGGGCTATGTGGCCGCGGAGCTGGAACTTGCCCGTGCCAAGGGCGTCCCGATGGAAGGCCTCTGCCTCTATCCGGTTCTCAACCATTTCGGCTGGGACGACGACCGTCCCTGCCAGAACGGTTTGCTGGAACAGGAATGGACGAATGGGCAACGGGGCGTATTCGAACCCCTGGCGGACGAACTCGCCCGGGTGCAGACGCTGCATGCCACCCATCTCCAGCCTCGGGTCGTCCAGGCGGACGACGAGGTGAAGGTCGCGCAGAAGCATCTGGCAGACGCTTGAGCCGGCGGCTTCGGTCAGAGCGCCCACGGAGAACTCGCGTCGCTCCGTCCTGCGCCCTGCGCTGGTCAATGCGCTTGCGCTTCCGCGCCTTCCTTGGCTATCAGCGGCCATCACCCAAAGGACGGAAAAGCATGAACAGTCTGGTTGGAAAAGTCGCCTGGATCACCGGCGCCGGCAGCGGGATCGGGCAGGCGGTCGCAACCGCCCTGGCGGGCGCGGGCTGCACGGTCGTCCTGACTGGACGACGCCAGGAAGCGCTCGAGCAGACGGCAGCGACGATTGCCGCCAAGGGCGGCACCAGCGTGGCGCGGGCGGGCGACCTCACGGATCCCGAAACGCCGGGCGCGATCGTCGCCGAAATCGAGTCTCGCTTCGGTCGGCTCGACATTCTCGTCAACAATGCCGGCGGCAATATCGTCGAGCGCGCCTGGAAGGACCTGACGCCCGGCAGCATTGACGGCCTGATCCACAGCAACCTGTCGGCCGCCTTTTACTGCGCCGCCGCGGCGATGCATCCCATGCGCAAGGCCCAGCGGGGCCAACTGATCCACATCGCTTCCTGGGCGGGCAAATTCATCCATCCGGTCAGCGGCCCCGTCTATACGGCGGCCAAGCACGCCGTGATCGCGATGAGCCAGAGCATCAACATGGAAGAATATCGCAACGGCATCCGCTCGACGGCCATCCTGCCGGCCGAGGTGGCAACCCCGATCCTGGAAAAGCGGCCGACGCCGCCGACGGCCGAGGAGCGGGCCGCGATGCTGCAGCCGGCCGATCTCGCCGAACTCGCGCTCTTCATCGTGAGCCAGCCGGCTTCGGTCTGCCTCAATGAAGTCGTGGTCAGCCCCAGGCTGAACAAGTTCTACGAGCGATAGGGTTTCGCGCGGCTCCCAAAAGGCCAGTGTCCCGAGGCGGTGAAGTCGGGACACTGGCGCGTGCCGGTCAGGCCTTGGGTGCGGCTGCGCTGCGCTTCGGCGTATCCTCGCGCTGGCCCCATTCATGCCAGGAGCCGTCATAGAGCTTCCAGTCCGGGTTGCCCGCGCGCTCGATCATGAAGCCCAGGATCGCGGCGGTGACGCCGGAACCGCAAGTGGTGATCACAGGACCGCTGACATCGACCTTCGCATCGGCAAAGACCTTGGCGGCGGTCTGCGCGTCGACAAAGGCGAAGTTGTTGGTGGGATCGAAGAATTTGGCCCAGGGCGTATTGACCGCATTGGGCATGTGGCCGCTTGCCACGCCCGGATAGCCTGAGCCTTCCGTTCCTTCGAATTCTCGATACGCTCTTCTGGCTGGAGGGCAAGACAGCGCTGGTTACCGGCGCCGGTGGCGCCATCGGCCGCGTGCTCGCGCGACGCTGCTGCTGGCCTCTTGGGCCTCCTCCTACATCACCGGCCAGGCGATCGTTGTCGACGGTGGTGTCTTGTCGGGCGCGACCTGGGTCAAGCCCTAGCGCCATACGGCGGGGCGGTCCTCCGGTGGGGTCGCCCCGCGCTCACTGCGGCGAACTGACCGCCCCCTGCGGTTTGACAATATTGGTCATCTGGCCGAGACATCGGCTATGCAAACCGTTTCCTTTGCCCCACGCATGATCCGCAAAGGCAGCCTTCAAACAGGCTGACTGCCTGGTGCTGCTACCTGCGAGAGCAAGAGCGGCGCCAGGAAAGCAACCCTCCCAACATCCAAAATCCGTGTGTCCTGGCTGAGCGATTGGCTGCGCTTTTATGCGCGCCGCTCAAAGCCGGAGGCCACTTCCATTTGGGACATGCCCCATGACCTTCAAATATACGTTCACCTTCCCCATCAGCGGCCCGAACAAGTTGCCGCGGTTCAAAGCGTGGGCTGCTGAACACGCCGCGGAGATCCCGGTCAGCCTTCCGCCCCAGGTGCCGGCCAAGAACGAGACGCTGACGGTGCGCCTGAAATCCGTCGAGGACCGGCAGACCCTGACCACCAGGCTGGCAGGCGTCGCGCTCTAGCCAACAAGGCGATGGCGGGTTCGTCCCGCCATCGCCGGCGTCCGGGGGAGGTGCGGGGTCGCGCTTCCCGGCCCGTCACATTCGCTCGACAGCGGCTTGCCGAGCGGGATGTCGGTTTCCAGTTTAGTCGCATGCGCGGCGCTGGGGGTTCGTCAGGCTGCCGATCTCGCTTGTTTGGCCCGCCGGGTACTGCCTCGCTGAATGAAGTGAGAAACAGGCACTCGTCCGTGGAGTTCCACATGGCCGGCTCGCCCTTTCGTTTCATGGATCGTGCAGACGCGGGTCGCCAGTTGGCGACGAGGCTGGCGGCCATGTCGCTCCAAAATCCCGTTGTCTACGCCCTGCCGCGCGGGGGAGTCCCCGTCGCCCTGGAAATCGCCCGAGCTCTGCGCGCGCCGCTCGACCTGATCCTCGCCAAGAAGATATCGGCGCCGATGGCGCCCGAACTGGCGCTGGGCGCGGTGGTGGAGGGGGAGCCGCCACAGATCGTCATCAACGAGAGCGTCAAGCGTGCCTCGAACGTGGACGATGCCTATATCTCGCAGGCCCGCGAACGAGCGATCCTGGAACTCGTGCGGCGCCGCGCCCGCTATCTCGGCGACCATTCGCGGATAGACCCGGAAGGACATACCGCGATTGTCGTCGATGACGGCATTGCGACGGGCGCGACGGCGCGAGCGGCCCTGATTGCTCTCAAGAACCGGGGCGCGATCCAGTCGATCTTGGCCGTTCCAGTGGCCCCCAGGGAAACGCTGGCCGAGATGGCCGAGGATGCCGACACGATCGTGTGCCTGCATCCGGCTAGCCACTTCCAGGGCGTCGGCTTCTTCTACGACGATTTCCATCAGCTCTCGGACGAGGAGACGATCGGCCTGCTGCGCCAGGCCTGGTCGGAGGGGCTGGAGGCGCCGTTGGGGCAGGGGGTTCCAACCGAGCGCCGCGAGGTGGTGATACCGCCGGTGCATCTGACGGGAGATCTTTGCGTGCCGGTCAATCCACGCGGCATCGTCCTGTTTGCGCATGGCAGCGGCTCGAGCCGAATGAGCCCGCGCAACAGGGCTGTTGCCGAGACGCTGAACGGCGCGGGCTTCGCGACCCTGCTTCTGGATCTGCTGACCTCGGCCGAAGCCCAGGACCGGCGGAACGTCTTCAATATTCCCCTGCTTGCCGAGCGATTGATCGAGGCGACACTCTGGATCGGCTCCGAGCCCGACATTGCCGATCTCCCGCTTGGCCTGTTCGGAGCCAGCACAGGGGCCGGCGCGGCGCTGCTCGCAGCAGCCGAACTCGGCGACCGGATCAGCGCGATCGTATCCCGGGGCGGCCGCCCGGATCTGGCAGGCCCGCGAATGTCGGAGGTGACCGCGCCGACGCTTCTCGTCGTTGGTGGTGCCGATCAGCAGGTACTGGATCTGAACCGCCAGGCCCTGGCCAGGCTGACATGCGAAAAGCTCCTTCGCATCGTTCCCAACGCTACTCACCTGTTCGAGGAGCCGGGCGCGCTGGAGGCGGTCACCGGCATGGCGAGCGCCTGGTTCCAGCACTATCTGCTGCCGCTGCCAGGCCCACGCCCGTCACCCGATCTGGAACAAGCGCCCCGGCGGCCCTTGGTCGAATTGCTTCGTGCCGCCGCCGAACCCTTGCCGCCCCTGGATGACCCGCTCTTTGCCGCCGCGTTTGATCGATTTGGCCGGGCGCGGATTGTCCTGCTGGGGGAATCGTCGCACGGAACCTCGGAATTCTACCGCGTCCGCGCGGCGATCACGCGTCGGCTGATCGAGCGTCACAACTTTAAGTTTGTCGCGGTCGAAGCCGATTGGCCCGACGCCGCCGCCATCGACCGTTACGTTCGCCATTACTCGCATCGTCCCACGGGCGCATCGCCCTTCACCCGATTTCCGAGCTGGATGTGGCGCAATCGGGATGTCGATGATTTCGTCGGATTCCTGCGCCAGCACAATCGGGCGCTGCCGGCGGAGGACCGCGTGGCCTTTTACGGCCTCGATCTCTACAGCATGACCGCGTCGATCGCGTCCGTGCTCGCCTATCTGGATCGTGTCGACCCCGAAGCCGCGAAGATCGCCCGAGCCCGATATTCCTGCCTGTCGCCCTGGTCGCGCGAGCCCTCCGCCTATGGCCGAGCCTCCCTGTCGGAAGGCTATGCGCTCTGCGAGGCCCCCGTGACGCGGATCCTGATCGACCTGCTTCAGAAGGAGCTCCGCTATTCGCAGCAGGATGGGCAGAGCTTCTTTGACGCCATGCAGAACGCGAGGCTTGTGGCCAATGCGGAGCGCTACTACCGCGCGATGTATTACGGCGCCCGCGAATCCTGGAATTTGCGCGATCGCTATATGTTCGAGACGCTCCAGAGCATCCTGACCCGGGCGGGGCCGCACAGCAGGGTCGTTGTCTGGGCCCACAATTCGCACATCGGCGACGCCCGCTACACGGACATGGGCACCGAGCGAGGCGAAGTGAATATCGGTCAACTCTGTCGCGAGCAGTACGGGAAGGATGCGGCGCTGATCGGCTTCGGCACCCATTCCGGCACGGTTTCCGCCGCGAGCGAATGGGATGCCCCCATGGAAGTGAAACGAGTCCTCCCCTCGCGGCCGGACAGTTTCGAGGCCATCTGCCATGAAACAGGATACGAACGCTTCCTGATAGATCTGCAGCAGGGCGATCAGGCAGCCCTAAGGGAAGGACTGAGCCAACCGGTCCTGGAACGATATATTGGCGTGATCTACCGGCCGGATACCGAACGTTGGAGCCATTACAGCTATGCCCGCCCCGCCGACCAGTATGATGCTTTCGTCTGGCTGGACGAAACCCACGCCGTGACGCCATTACCGGGCCAAGTGACGTCGGGAGAAGGCGAAACCTATCCGTTTGGATTGTGAGTTTGCAGTTTTAGAGCTCGATTCCGATAGCTCGGACCAATATTTCGTCGTCCGAATTGAATAGCGCAGTAGATGAAGCGCCGCGATATGCCCGGTCAGTCGCGGAAACGAAAAAACCGCTGCAACGTCAACTCGAAGCCGTTTCTTGTAATACGAAACACCTTGGCAGATTTACTTGAGTGGCGCTAAATTTCGTCCTTGCCAAGCTGGCCCGTTTAGACCTCCTTAACCTTATGGGGATCCGCGATTCGCGGGTAGGGGACAGGGTTCAAATATGCCAGTGTTGGATAGTTCGGCGCAGGGTCTCGGCCGCTGCGGTGAGGCTGTGCGTGCGCGCTTTTCCATGCAAGCCTTCCGCCTTCTGCTGATGGTGGGTGGCGCCAGCGCAGCCCTTTTCGCAGGCAGCGGGCCCGCCGAAGCCGAGGGCCGCACCTTCGTGTGGAATGGCAACGAAAATCAGACCTCCTTTGCAAAGTCGGGCAATTGGGACCGGATCTGGGAGGAAGGTGGCCAGCCCGTTCTCGACGGCAATGGAAATCCGATCTACGAGCAGATCCCGGTTGTCGACGCCGAAAACGAACCGGTTTTCGAACTGGTTCCTGTGACGGACGAAGAGGGAAACCCCATCTTCGATGATGGGAATCCACGCTTCGAACAAGCGATGGACGAAGAGGGAGAGCCCATTTTTGACTCAGATGGAGTGCCGGTTCTGAGAAGAGAGCAAGTATATAACCCGGGCGCTCCCCTCCTCGTCGAGCCGCATTGGATGGAGGGGCCGCCGGACGGCCTGGACACCATGGTCGTTACCACCGGAACGCCCAACATCAGTTCCCAAGGCCTACACGTCCTCGACGTCAATCTAAGCGGTGGCGAGTTCATCTTTCGTAACAGCAAGTTCAACATCTCCACCTTCTACATAGACGGCACCCTGGATATTAGCGGCTCGGGCGCGGTGGAGATTGGTGAAGGCGCATTTGGAAAGAGCATTCTCACCGCCGCCAAGGTCAACATGTCGAGCGGCTCGGTGGGAGGCTGGCTCGATCCGGTTACCGGTACGCTGGGAGCCGGCCTGCTCGTCGTCACCGAGTCGATGGAGCAGTCGGGTGGCAAGGTGTCGGATATCGAAATCCAGACGCCGAGCTATGCTCTGTCGGGCGGCACGCTTTCGGCCAAGGTTGATTTCGAGACCGAGTTTACCCTGTCCGGCGACGGAACGGTGGAGGCGGCTGCCGTGCTCACGGGCGGCGAGGGTTCCACCATGTCCCAGTCCGGCGGCAGCATGGACGGCACCGTATCCGGCCTTGCCGGCTATACCCATTCGGGTGGCTCGATCGGCGGTGAAGTGACCACCGCGAGCTACGCCTTGACGGATTCGGCCGCGACCTCGGCGGGCGGTGTCATCACCGCTTCGGAACGCTTCGATCTCGCCCCGACGAGCGGAACGGCGATCGTCGAGGGCCGGCTTACGGGCGCTGGCGATCTCATCAAGTCCGGCGACTCCACCGTCGTGCTCGCCAATGGACAGAATGATTTCAGCGGAACCGTCGCGGTCAACGCCGGCACGCTCGAAGTGCTCGACGATGCGCTGCCCGACTATAGCGCCATCGCCGTCGCGGACGGCGCGACGCTGGTGATGAACACCAGCAACGACACCGTCTTCATGGGAACGATCGAAGGCGCGGCCGGCGAACTGGTCAAGGAGGGCGCGGCAACGCTGACCCTCGGCGGTGATGTTACGCTCGGCGGCCTCAATCTCAATGCGGGCCGGGTCGAGGTCGGAACCGGCACGTCCACCAATACGGTGTCGTTCGACTACGCCGTCGTCGACGAGGGAACCACGCTGCATGTCGCCACCGGCGCGACGCTCACGATCCGCATCCCCAACAACCTGGTCAATAACGGCACCTTCATTAACGATGGCACCGTCCATGACGACCTCGCCAATACCGGGCCCTTCGTCAACAACGGCACCTACAACGCCAAGGTGCTGAGCAACACCGATTCGATCGACAACAATGCCGACGGCGTCTGGACCGGCGATATCCTGAGCAACGCCAATCGCATCAGCAACAATGTCGGTGCAAGCTGGTCGGGTAACGTCCAGGCCAATAGCGGCACCTTGTACAACCATGGCGAATGGTCCGGCGATGTTGTCAAGAATTCCGGCTCGATCAACAATTTCGGCGGCATCTGGACGGGTGACATCCGGACCAATAACGGCCAGATCGCCAACAACGAGAGCGGTAGCTGGGTCGGCGATGTGCTTGGCAACAACAACGCCATCTTCAACATGGCGGGTAGCGAGTGGAACGGCGACGTTGTCGGAAGTGGCAGCAGCAGTAATACAAATGCCCAGATCATCAATCGCGGCGAATGGAACGGGACTGTCAAAGGCAATTCCGGCCTGCTGTTCAATGACGGAGGGGTTTGGGAAGGCGATGTCTCGGCCAATGCCGGCAGCGTCCTGAATCTGGACGGAACGTGGAAGGGCGACGTTCTGACCAATAAGGGCGTCATCGGCAACCGGGACGGCGCTACCTGGACCGGCAACGTCGCCGGCAATACCGGTTCCATCGACAACGATTCCGGCAGCACCTGGACCGGAAGCGTCTCCAATCAGGGCGGGGTCACCAACTACGCCACCGCAACCTGGAACGGCGATGTCGTCGCCAATAGCGGCTCGCTCTCCAACCAGGGCCAATGGGCCGGCGACGTGCTGAGCAGCGAGAGCCAGGTCGCCAACGAGCTTGGCGGCACCTGGACCGGCGACATCCGTGGCAACAACAACGCCATCTTCAACATGGCCGGCAGCGCCTGGAACGGCAATGTCGTCGCCAATGAGGGTGGCAGCAACCAGCATACCCAGATCGTCAATCGCGGCGTCTGGACGGGCGATGTGCAGACCAATGCCAGGGCCATCTACAATGAAGAGGGTGGCATCTGGAACGGCAATGTCCTCGCCAACGCGGGCATTATCGGAACCGACAGCATCTGGAACGGCAACTTCACCAGTGCCGGACGGGTCTACGCGGAAGGCGAGATCCATGGATTCTTCAACAATAGCGGGCGGTTGAACGTCGTCGGTTCGCTTTCCGGCATTACCAGCCTCACCAATACCGGCACGCTCAGCCTGCAAGGCAACGGCGCTTCCCAGATATTGACCGTCGGCGCTGCCAATTTCGGCGACGGTTCGTATTTCGACATTGATGTCGATGCGACAGGCGCCAATGACAAGCTGATCGCGGGCACGGCGTCCGTGGACGGCACGGTCCGCGTATCGGCCGGCACGATGGCCGGTCCGTATGACCCGCTTACGGTCTACACGATCGTGTCCGCCACTTCGGTCACCGGAACGTTCGACGACGTCACGACCGACCTCGCCTTCCTGACCCCGATCCTTCGCTATGACGACACGACGGTGCAACTGGGCCTCGACCGCAACGATGTCCGCTTCGCGCAAGCGGGCCGCACGGCCAACCAGCGCGCCGCCGCGGGCGGGGTCGAATCGCTCGGCATTGGCAATGAAGTCCACGACGCCATGCTGTGGCTGACCCAGGAGCAGGCGGCCAAGGCTTTCGACAGCGTGTCGGGCGAGGCTTATGCCTCCTTCGAGAGCGTCTCGATCCAATCCGCCGCCGTGCTCGCCGACCTGCTGACCGCCCGGCTCGATCGCACCTTCGACGCGCTCGACGAGGACCGGCCGATCCTGGTCAGCGCCTATGCCGAGGCTCCTTCCATGCCTTCCGCCCTCGCTTCCGGCGCGGCGCGCCAGGGCGGCGGCTGGATCGCGGCCTATGGCGCAACGGCCAATCTGCCCGGCGACGGCAATGCGGCCGCCGTCGATTCGACGATGGGCGGCGTTGCCGGCGGCTTCGACGGGTCCGTCGGCGACTGGCGGATGGGCGCGATGCTGCATGTCGGGCGCACCAGCGCCGAGGTTGACGATCGCAGCACCTCGGGCGACAGCACCGATTACGGTGCGGGTCTTTATGGCGGAAGGCAGTGGGGCGCCACCCGCCTGTCGCTCGGCGCGGCCTATACGCGGCATGATTGGGACACCAGCCGCAACGTCGGCTTCCCCGGCTTCTCCGACAGCCTGTCGGCCGATTATTCGACCGGAACGGCGCAGGCCTTCGGCAAGCTCTCGCATGCCTTTGATCTTGGCGTCGCGTCGCTGGTGCCCTATGCGAGCCTCGCCTATGTCAACCAGTCTGCCGATGCCTTCCGGGAGACCGGCGGAGCGGCTGCGCTGGAAAGCAAGGCGGATGCGATCGACGCCACCTTCACCACGCTGGGCCTCGGCGGTCGCCGCGAGTTCCTCCTCGGCGACAGGCTGATGACCGCCAAGGCGGCCGTGGGCTGGAGGCATGCCTATTCTGACACGGCTGGCGTCACCCAGGCGCTGGCCGGCGGCGACAGCTTCTTCCTCGTCGGTGCGTCGGTTCCCCGCGACATGGCGGTGCTGAATGCCGGGTTGAACCTCAACTTCACCCCCGACACGACGATCGGTCTGGCCTATGACGGCCAGGTCGGCAGCGACGGCGCCCAGACCCACGCGCTCAAGGGCGCCTGGGCGACGCAGTTCTGATCACCGCGCCGGACAGGGCGGGTGGTCTTGGTCGACTGATCCTGGCTGCGCGAAGCGTTCCGCGCAGCCAGGATCGGCACGAGCGGTTCCGCGTATTCCGACGCAAAGGATAGCGATCTCCAGCGACCCGGCTTGGCTGCGCTGTCCGCCTGAGGTGGGGCGAGGCCGGATGGCTGCATGGAACCTCAGTCGCCAACCCTTTAAAAAAGACGGGGGCCGAAGCCCCCGTCTCGTTGCTGGTGCGGAGATCAGTTGCCCGTCGGCATCGGAATGTCGATGCCGTCCTTGGCGAGCTGATCCCTGACCCACTGGAACTGCTGATATTTGGATATCTCGATCGGTCCTGAATAGCTGGCGCTCTGCAGCTTGCGTGGCGGGTACTTCACGTAGGTCTGCATCAGATCCTTGATGGCCGCGCTGATCGTGACCATCGTCCAGGTGCGCTCGGTATAGTTATTCATGAAGATGTCGTAGCGCTCCTGCGGGTCCTGCCAGAGGTCGAAGACCTGGGGCACGGTGGCGACATATTTCTCGGCGCCCTTCCAGCCGAGATTGCTGTCGACGGCGAGCCCGCCGGTCTGGGCGCCATCATCGCCGCGCAAGTTGAACACAGCCTTGTAATTGCCGACGCGAGCCGCTCCCGGCGTCAGCTCGTTCTCGGTGAAATAGAACCATTCCGTGCGCTCCGATTTTCCGGTGCCCTTCAGGATCGGGGTCATGTCGTAGCTATCGAAGATGATCGGCTGGTCCTCGCGATCCTTGTCCGGCAGCGGCACGCCGGCGGCGGCGGCGAAGGTGGCCATCAGGTCGAGTCCGCCGACGATGTCGTGGCTCTTGCTGCGCGGCTTGATCTGGCCAGGCCACACGGCAATCGCCGGAACGCGATTGCCGCCTTCGCGAACCGTGCCCTTGGTGCCGCGGAACGGCGTATAGCCGGCGTCGGGATAGACATCCTGCCAGGCGCCATTGTCGGTCGTGTAGAAAACCAGCGTATTCTTGTCCATGCCGGTCTCGTGGAGCTTGTCCATGATGCGGCCGATGCGCGTATCCAGCTCAACGACGCTGTCGGCATATTTCGATTTCGACATCGACTTATGCTCGAACTCCGGCGCCGGCATGTTCGGCTGGTGCACCTTCATGAAGTTGACGCTGATGAAAAATGGCGTGTCCGGCTTGGTCGCCGCGTCGTCGAGGAAACCAAGCGCGGCCTTTTCGACATAGCTGTCGAAGAAGGGAATGCCGACCACGCCTTCCTTGCCGTCGATCGTCGGGGTGTCGACATACTGGCCGTTGATTTTGAACTCCTCGACAACCGGTCCTCCGGCATTACCCGACAGGGCGCCCTTGGTCACCCGCTGGAACATGGCCCGCAGCTTGGGGTCCATGTCGGGGAACCAGGTCGGATCGCCATAGGTGTAGGCATTGAGGTGATAGAGGCCGCAATACTTCATCACGTCGAAGCCCTGGGCGTTCGGCAGGGCATAGTCCGCTTCGCCGAGATGCCACTTGCCGGTGAAGTAGGTGCCGTATCCGCCCCGCTTCAGTACCGAGGCCAGGGTCCACTCGGCCGCCGGCAGTCCGCCGCCCTCGCCCTGGAAGGCGACCGTCGTCATGCCGCTGCGGTTCGGGATGCGCCCCGTCATCATCGCGGCGCGTCCGGGCGTGCAACTGGGCTGGGCATAGAAGGAGTAGAAGGTCATGCCGCTATCGGCGAGCTTGTCGATATTGGGTGTCGGCATGCCGCGGCCTTCGCCGCCGCCATAGGGTCCGAGATCTCCATAACCGGTGTCGTCGGAAACGATCATGAGGATATTCGGTTTGCTGGTCTGGGCGGATGCTTCCCAAGAGGTAAGTGCTGTCACCGCTAATAGGGCGACGCCTATTTTTGACAGTTTCATTCCTATTCTCCCTGATGCAGCAAGAATCCTCCGGGTAATCCGGAAAATCTATTTTATGGGATGCGAAATGGGGAGTGTTATTTTCAACATTACGTAGATGTTCTCCCGTCGACGACAGTAGCGCGGCCTTGGCCAGTCGCCAAGGTGGCGGGCGATGAACAAATCGCGGGCGACGTCGTTGCATCCCGTTCCTGGCGGGGGTCATGGCGCGATCCGCGATAGAGCGGCGGCGGGCCTGAGCTACCAGCCTGCCGCCTCGGCAGGATCGGATGCGATGCGGGTTCCGTCCTATCGGGGCTTGACCTTCCAAAGTATCAAGGACTCCGGTGCCGTGCTCTGGCACGATCTGATGGCCGGCCATTCGGTTGAGGCGCTCGTCGATCTGGCCGGGGAAAATGCCGAGCTGGCTGCCGGGATCGCGCGCTTCGCCGACGAAGTGGTGAACTGCGGCCTGATGCGCCCGACCACCGAGGCGCCGGTTCCCAGCGGCCCCGCCGCGACTGCCGCACAAGCCGCGACCATGACGGCTCCGGCGCTGGAGTCGTTCGGCGACATGCAGGATCTGCTGCTGCTCGATCCTGTGCATGAGGTCGACGAGGAGATGGGCTGGCCGAAGGCGCAGGACTAGCTACGGAGCCTCAGCAGACCTTGGGAGTGTGCGTCGTTGATATCGAGTCAGCGAGCCATTCCCGATGGAGCTTCCAGTACCCGTCCCTCCATTGACCGCGCGGACCTCACCGGAGCGCATTATCGCGGTGACAAAAATCTAGCCGAATGTGAACTGCGGTTGGCAGACACCCAGATTTCAACGCGCCCTAGTCGGATTCCAGGCCCATTTCATAGAGAGCCGCGCTGGGCGTTGCGAGCGGCGAGGAAAGGGTGAGCTTCAAGGCGCTGCCGTAAAACAGCGGCGGGGCCATGGCCTGAGCCAGTTCCACGACCCGTGCCTGCAACTCCCCCACCTTCTCCGGATGGTGGATCGACACGTCCTGGGTCTCGCCGGGATCGGCATCGAGGTCAAACAACTCGATCTTGGGCGGAAGCACTGCCTGCCAGAGCAGCTTCCATTGCCCGTGCCGAACCGCACCCTGCGTCGGCTCGATATTGTAGACCAGCTCGGTGCGGACCGTGCTTCCGGAGGTAAGCGTCGGCCAGACGTCCTGGCCGTCCAGTGTCTTGGAGGCGGACAGGTCGGCGCCAGCCAGTTTCGCGAGCGTCGGCAGCATATCGACGACGTGCAGGGCCGCGTCGACTTCGGCCGGCGGGATCTGGCCTGGCCAGTTCGCCAGCCCCACGACCCGCGTGCCGCCCTCGTACAACGTGCCCTTGCCTTCGCGGTAGGGTGCGTTGCTGGCGGGAAGATCGCCCGACACGGCGCTCTCGCCGGCAAACATCTTCGAACGGGTTCCGCCATTATCGGAATGGAACACGATCAGCGTCTTCTCCCGCATGCCATGCGTTTCGAGCGCTTTCACGACGTCGCCGATCTGCTCGTCCATCGCGGTGATCATCGCGGCGTAGGCGCGGCGCGATGGATCCTCGATCGAGGCATACATATCGAGAAAGCGGTCCGGCGCCTGGAAGGGCGTGTGCGGCGCGGTGAAAGCCAGATAGAGGAAGAGCGGCTGGCTGGGATCATGCCCCGCGATCCGCCGCACGGCTTCGGCGCCGAACAGCTCCGTATCGTAGCCTTCTTCCTCGACCAGCTTGTTGTCGCGGTACCAGTCGGTCACCCCATGCGCTTCATGCTTGAAGTGATCGATCTCGCCCACGAGCGGCCCGTAGAAGCTGTCGAAGCCGCGCTGCCGCGGCCAGTACTTTTGATCCGCATGGCCAAGATGCCACTTGCCGACCAGGGCGGTGGTGTAGCCCGCCTGACGTAGCGCCTGCGGCAGCAGAAACTCGTCCGTCGCGAGGCCGTAGCTGCCGCCCGAGGGGATCACACCGGTCTGCAGGCCGTAGCGTAGGGGATAGCGGCCCGTCATCAGAGCGGCGCGGGTCGGGGTGCACATGCACTGCGTGTAGAGTTGATGCAGCTTCGCCCCCCCGGCGGCGAGCTTGTCGAGATTGGGCGTGCGGATGTCCGAGCCGTGGAAGCCGACATCCGCGAAGCCGAGGTCGTCGGCCAGGATGTAGAGGATGTGGGGGCGCGTCGCCCCGGCTGCGCGGGCCTGGCCGGCGAGCAGCGACAGCCCTGCCATCGCGGCGAGGAAAGCGCCGCCGCCGGCCATCACATCCCGGCGGCTGGGGGACGAGGCGTTGGCGGGCTGCACGCGTTGGGCTGACTTCTGCATCGGCGTTCACCTTCGGGACGAGAGGGTGCGAAAAGGGCGTGGCCAATTGCCGTAGAGAATAGGCTGGCTGTGCTCAATTGCCATTTCGCGCCAAGGCGGCGCGCCGATAGGCGAGCGGGGTGATGCCCTCCCAGCGCCGGAAGGCGCGGACGAAATGGGCGGGATCGCTGTAGCCGAGCGACCTGGAAATCGTGCCGACAGGCAGCGCCGGGTCGCCCAGTTGAGCGCGGGCAAGGCTGCGCCGCCAATCATCCACCAAGGCTTCAAACGATGTGCCGGAGGCGAGCAGCCGTCGCTGAAGGCTGCGCGGGGCAATACCGAGGCTGCGGGACGCGTCCACCAGCGACAGCGTTCCCGCCAGTGCGGCGCTGGAAAAGATGCGCTCCAGCGCTATCGCCAGCGTCGCGTCCTGGTTCCAGTCCGGGCTGTCGATGATGGCCTCGCCAGTCTCCTCGGCCAGCCGCGGACCTGCCAAGAAGGGATTGGGCCGGTCGAGCCACCCGGCATCGAAGCTCACCGAAATGCCGACACCACTGCCGAAGGAGACGCCGGCTCCGAGCTTTTCCTCATACAGTCGGCTCGAGGCTCTCGGTCGATGAGGAAGCGTGATTTGCGCGTCGCTCCCTTCCGCGCCTGCGATGGCGCGGAGCGCAGCCAGCACGAAGGCGGCAATGCCCTCATTCAGTACGCCGGCATGCGCGGCATCGCTGTTGGCCAGCGCATGTCGCCAATGAGCGCGTCCATCGCTTTCGTCGAGCCCCATACGCACGCCCCCCTGCAGGGTCGGCATGTGGCGGGCGTGCAAGATCAGGCACTCGCGCAATGTCCGCCCCCCGAACAGCGCCCGCCCGGACAGCCCAAGCCTTGCCGGGTCAGCCGATGCCGCAAGGTCGAGCCCGATCGTCGCCTCGCCCGACCGGCGCGACAGCTCGTTCAAGAGCGAGCACACTTGGCTTCGGGTCGCGACAAGGCCTGTGTGCGAAAGTGCATCCCGGGCCAGGCCGGCCCTTGCAAGAAGGTCATCGAGCGGCAGCCCCCTGCGCTCCGCCATAGCGGGTAGCATGTGGACCAGCGACAGGCTGACCGAGTTTCGATCCCACATTCACGACGACCCCATCGACTCCGCGCAAGCCTGCGGCGGCAACAGGAGCATAGTACATGCGATGCCGCTACGTCAGGAGGGTCGTGGTTGGGCCTTGGTCGGGGAAGCCGCGAGCATCTCGCGGATCTTGAGCGCCAGCTGCTCTAGATTGAAGGGCTTCGTGATCATGTCCATGCCGTCTGCAAGGAAGGCGTCCTTGTTGACCGCGTTGGCGGCGTAGCCCGTGATGAACAGCACCTTGAGGCCGGGAAGGATGTCACGCGCAACGTCCGCCAGCTGCCGGCCGTTCATGCCGGGCAGGCCGACATCGGAAATCATCAGGTCGATGGCGCCATTCTGGCGGAGCTTGGCGATCGCCATGTCGGCATTGATCGCCTCGACCGCGCTATAGCCGAGATCCTGCAGCACCTCGACCACCAGCAAACGGACGGACGGATCGTCCTCGACGACCAGAACGCGTTCGCCGGCACCGGCCGGAACCAGCGCGCCGTCTGGAATGTCCGGGGTGCTGTCGGCGAGGCTCCGGGGCAGGTAGAGCGTGATCGCCGTGCCTTGCCCCAGCTTGCTTTCGATCTCGACGCCACCGCCGGATTGCTGGGCGAATCCGTAGACCATCGACAGGCCAAGACCCGTTCCCTGTCCGATCGGCTTGGTCGTGAAGAAGGGCTCGAACACCTTTTCGAGAATCTCAGCGGACATGCCGGTCCCGGTATCGCGCACCGTGATCGCAACGAAGTCCTGCGTCTCCTGACCTCGGCGGGAAAGGCTGGGAACGTCGCCCGGCGCCAGGGTGACGTTGCGGGTATCGACGCTCAACTGTCCGCCATCGGGCATGGCGTCCCGGGCATTGATGGCGAGATTCAGCAGGGCGTTTTCCAGCTGGTTCAAATCGGTGGTGGCAGCCCAGCAATCCGGCGCCGGACGGATCAGCAGTTCGATCTGCTCGCTGAGGCTTCGGTCGAACAGGTCGCGCATGTCGGTGATGAGCTGCCGGACATCGACGGGCTTCTGGTCAAGCGGCTGGCGGCGCGAGAAGGCGAGCAGCCGATGGGTCAGCCCGGCGGCGCGTTGCGCCGAACCGGTGGCGGCGTCCATGAACCGGTCGAGACCCTCGAGCCTCCCCGAAGCCAGGCGACGCTTGATGATATCGAGCGCGCCCATGATGCCGGTGAGCATGTTGTTGAAGTCATGGGCGATGCCGCCGGTCAATTGGCCGACAGCCTCCATCTTCTGGCTCTGGCGGAGCTGAGCTTCGGCCTCCCGCAGCGCGCTTTCCTGTTCCTTCTCCACGGTGATGTGCCGTCCGTAGAGATAGATCGTTTCATTCTCCCGCGAAGCTGCCCAGGAAACCCAGCGCGGCGTGCCGTCCGCATGCGTCACCCGACTTTCGAAGGACGCGCTGCCCCGGCCGAGCGTCTCGGCGATACTGCTTTCGACGAGGACCGCGTCCTCGGGCGCGGAAAGCTGCGAAATGAGCTTGCCGACGATGTTGGAATTCTCGGTGCCGAGGATCGCCGACCAGGCCGGGTTGGCGTCGAGAAGCCGGCCGCGCCGGTCGGCAACCGCGAGCATGTCGCGGGAGTTCCGCCAGATGCGGTCGCGGTCGCGGGTCCGTTCGCGTACGCTCTCCGACAGGCCCTCGTTGAGGCGCTTCAGCCGGGCTTCGTTCTGTTTCGACGTGGTGATGTCGTAGATGACGCCGATATAGCGCAGGCCCGGGCCGGAGAGATCACGGACATATTCGCCGCGGCGCGCGAGCCAGCGGTCTTCGCCGGTATCGGCGCGCGTGATGCGGAACTCGATATTGGCGCTCAGCTTCGGCTGATCGTAATGGATCAGCTCGATGATCGGCAGGTCGTCGGGGTGGACGAGCCGGTTGACCGTGGTGACAGGCAGGATCGGCGTCGGGTGCAGGCCGAGAAGCCGGCAGAACTGCTCGGAGACCGTCACGGTGCCGAAGCCCTGGGCGTGCTCGAACGTGCCGATCTCGCCTGCCGACTGCGCGATGCGGAGCTGTTCCTGGATGCGCCGCTGCTCGGTAATGTCGACGAGGTCGCCGATGAACATCAGCGGTTCGTCATCTTCGGAAAGAATGGCCCGGCCATTGGCGTGGACCCAGCGCATGGTGCCGTCTGCCTTGAGCAGGCGATAGTCCTTCGAGAAGACTTCGGCGCCCGCGAGGATGCCGGCGACCGCCAGGCGGATGCGCTTGTAGTCGTCGGGTGCGATGTTGGCGAAGAAGCGGCTGGTGGGAACGCCTTCGGCGAGTTCGACCGGATCCTGCGATGTCAGGGCGGCAAAGCGCGCGTCGCCGGTCAGGCGGTTCGCGCGGATGTCCCATTGCCATCCGCCGGTCGCCCCCGCGGCATCGAGCATGAGGTTCAGGCGATGCTTCGCGTCGCGGATTTCGCAATTCAGCCGCAGCAGTTCGGCGGAAAGCTCGTCGCGCAAGCCGCCCGTATCGCCGGTGTCCTCACGATCGAAGGCCGGGTCGTTTGCCATCAATCGGCATCTTTCGTCACGCGCTCGATGAAGTCGGCAATGAGCAGTTTCAACGAAGCCATGGAGGGCAGGTCCATCAGCATCGCGATATAGCCGCGGATGTCGCGGTCCTGGATCGAGAAATTGATGTAGAGGAACAGGACCAGCGCCTCCTTGGGTCCGCCGTCCGTTGTCGAGAAAAGCTCGTCACCGCTGCCGCGCACGATCTGCGGCAGGGACATCTTCAGCGACTGCTTCAGCATGTTGGCCATGGTGCCAAGGCAATTGTTGAGTATGACGTTGCCCGTCTCGGACAGAGCCTCGCTTTCCATCTCCAGCACCTGCTGGGCGCTGACATCGTCGCCCATGACGGCGCTGGCCAATTCCAGGCTCTTGGTCTCCGGAAAGATGAGCAAGGCGCGCCCGGAAAAGGCGCCCTCGAACTCCTGCTTGATGGCGACGAGTTTCTCGCTCTCGCGCTGGCCGATCAGGGAGGCAGCGGCGGCATGCGTGACGATCTCGACGGCGGGAACGGACAGCAGAACCTGGCGCCCAACCATCTTGCGCAGGCTCGAGGCTGCGCGGCTGACGCCGATGTTGACGACCTCGGTCAGGGCATCGCGCTCGAGTTCGTCCAGGCTGATATCCGTATCGCTCATCAACGCGCCTGCTTGAGGCGCAGGGCTGCCCCTGCGAGAAATCCGGACATGCCGTCTTCCGTCACCGGCTTGCTGACGAACGTCGCATTGACGTCGCGGGCACGCGAGATGACCTCGTCCTGAATATTGGCCGTGATGATGGCGATCGGCATGTCGGCGTGCGACTTGCGCAATTCGGCCGCCAGTTCGAGCCCGTCGCGTCCCGGCATGTTGAAATCCAGCACCGCGACGTCGATCTGCCTCTCTCCAACCAGTTCCAGCGCCTCATCAGCGTTACTTGCTTCGACGCGGGTCCAGTCAGGCTGGAGCGCTGCGATGGTCTTGCCGGCGACGATGCGTGCGAGCTTGCTGTCATCGACGACGAGGATGGTAACCGTCATTCTCAGGTTCCAGATTGCAGGTGTGATGATGTTCGATTGTTCCTCTTTTTAAGGAACACCGTCGGGTATGTCTTCATGGTGCCGGATCATTTCGTCGGATCTGAGGGAGAATGAACTGAGCCGAAAACGGATCCGGCGCCTCGCCCTCGACATCGGGGCGTAAGGCCAGCAGCACCTGCCAGAGGGATGTATGGACCCGCTCGGCGGCGAGCACAACGCGGCTTTCCGGCGCGGCATGAAGCGCTGCCAGCAGCGTCTCCGCCTCCTCGACGCCGCATCGACCAGTCAGCCGGATCTCCATTCCTTCCACGGCAACCGTCATGATAGCAGCGCCTCCAGGTTCAGCACGATGACGATCCGGCCGTCGCCGACCACGGCCGTGCCCAGAATGCTGTTGGCATGCTTCAGCAGGCCAGAGGGCGGTCGAAGCAAGGTCTCGAAGCGTTCCCCGATACTGTCGACTACGAGGCCGACCACGGTGGCTCCCAGTTCCAGCACCAGCATCAGCTCGTTCGGCCGGGGCGGGGTGGGGGTGCCCAGGATGTCGCCGAGCCGCAGCACGGGAAGGGTGCGGTTGCGGAGCACATAGGCCTCGCCGGCGCGGACCTTCACGAGCGCGTCGGACGGTATGCGGAGCGTTTCCGCGACCGCTTCCAGCGGAATGCCATAGGCTTCGCCGGAGCTGGAGACCACCAGGATGCGGCTCATGGAGAAGCCGGTGGGAAGGGACAGCGTGATCGTCGTTCCCGCTCCGACCGTGCTGGCGATGGCGACCTTGCCGCCCAGGCGCCGCACCGCCGTCCGTACCGCATCCATGCCGACGCCCCGCCCGGAAAGGTCCGTGACGCTTTCCGAAGTCGAAAAGCCGGGGGCGAACAGCAGGTCCAGGATGGCGGTTCCGTCCAGGCTCTCGGCAGCCTCGCGCGGGATCAGGCCACGCGCCAGCGCCGTGGCGCGGATCTGCTCGGGCTCGATTCCGCGACCATCGTCGGCGACCTGCAGTTCGATGCGGTGGCCGACCTGCCGGGCCGTGACCGAGATCCGGCCCTTGGCGGGTTTGCCGGCGATCCGCCTCTGCTCCTCCGTCTCGATGCCGTGGTCGACCGCGTTTCGAAGCATGTGCAGCAGCGGCTCGTACAGGCCATCGACGATGCTCTTGTCGGCCTCGATCTCGCTGCCGGAGACGTCGAGTTGCAGCGGCTTGCCGGTCTGTCCGGAAATCTCGCGCGCGAGGCGCGGCAGGCGGCGCAGCGTATCGCCGAGCGGAACCATGCGAACGTCGGTCGTGGCGCGCTGCAGCCGGTTGATCAGGCGGGTGAGGTCCTGTTGGGCGGTCGCGATATTGCGGGAAAGCGGCAGCCCTCCGGCGAGCGCCTGCGCCTCGGCGACGAGGGCGGACATGCCGTTCTTGGCGGCGAGCACTTCGCCAACGAGCGTCACGATGTCATCGATCCGCGCAAGATCGACGCGGATCGTTCGTGCGCTCGGCTCGACAGGTTCCGGCGGGGGCGCCGGCTGCGCGGCCAGTCGCGCCTGGACGATGGCGATCTGGTCGGGAATGAGACGGAACACCGCTTCGATATCCGCCCGCTTCGCCGTCGAGATCGCCTCGAAGATCAGATTGCTGCGGAAAGGGTTCATCTCCGTCGGCGCTGGCCATTCGTCGCGCGTCAGGATCCGCGCGAAGACGATCTGCGGCACGGCGGCCAGCAGCGTCACCGGATCATCGCCGTTGAAGAAGCACTGCGGCGTCGGCGCGTAACGAAAGGCTACCGCATCCGCGCCTTGGCCCGTCGGATGGGCCTCGAAAAGGCTCGCGGCCCAGGGCGGAACCGGCCCGGAGGTAAGCGAAGGCGGGACCGCGGAAGCGGAGGCGGATGCCTTGGACCCGAGGGCGCGAACCAGTTCCGCGCTTTCCTCCTGAGCCTTGGCGCCGAGCGAGCCGGTCTGCTCCAGATCCCGGACGCAGCGGTCGACCCATTCGACGACCGCGAACATCGGATCGATCCGGCTGGGATCGAGTTCGGCGTCTTCCTTCTTCGCAAGCCCCAGCACATCCTCGGCGGCGTGCAGCGCGCTCTGCATCGGGGCGAGATCGAAGAGGCCGACCGATCCCTTGAGAGTGTGAATGGCGCGGAAGGCGCTGTCCAGCCTGGCGCGGTCGCCCGGCTCGCGCTCCAGCGCGAGCAGATCCTCCGCCGCCTGCTGCGTGAGTTCCGCCGCCTCGATGACGAACTGGGCCAGGAGATCGTCCACTCAGTTTCCCCGCGCGCGACGGTAGACGACAGCGTCCTCGAACCGGGCAACCTCGAACCGCTGGGAGATCCGGTTCATGGATTCGGTATGCCCCAGGCAGAGATATCCTCCCGGCAGCAGCGCATCATAGAGATGGTCGACGGTCCGCCGGCGCGATTCATCGTCGAAATAGATCAGCACGTTGCGGCAGAAGATGATGTCGAACGCGCCTTCGGACGCCATGGACTGGGCGTCGATCAGGTTGGCGGGGCGGAAGCTGACGGATTCGCGCAGGTCCTGGATGATCCGCCATCGGTCCCCGCCGGCGCGCTCGAAATAGCGTTGCCGGAGATCGTCCGACAGGCGGGAAACGGAACGCTTGCCGTATTCGCCGAGGCTCGCATCCTTCAGCACGACGCTGTCGATATCCGAACCGACGATCTCGACATTGTAGGCATCGACGAGGTGCCAGTTCTCCAGCAGCCAGATCGCGATCGAATAGGGTTCTTCGCCCGTGGAGCAGGGAACGGACCAGATACGGATGCGGTCGCCCGGCATCTTGTCACGGATGCGGTCCGGCAGCAGCGAGGCGCTCAGGCAGCGAAGCTGGTGTTCCTCGCGGTAGAAATAGGTTTCGTTGACCGTGAAGCGGTTGATCAGGTGCTCCGCCTCATTGGGGTCGCTGAGGAGAAGATTGAAATAGGATCCGAAGGACACGGCGCCCGTCGCGGCAACGCGGTCCGCAGCGCGTCGGTCGATGTAGTATCGCTTTGTCTCGCCGAAGAGCATCCCGGTGCGCCGGTACAGGAAATCGCAAAGCCGCAGCAGATCGGCTGTCGAAAGGTATCGCGAATCTTCGCCTGTGGTCATCGCGCCAGCTCCATCAGGCGCTCGCCAATACGCGGCAGTTCGACGACATCGACCGCGCCATCCAGCTTCACGAGCTCTCCGGGCATTCCCCATACGACGGCGCTCTGCTTGGCCTCGGCAATCGTATGGCCGCCGCGCGATCGCAATTCGGCCATCGTCGCCGCCCCGTCATTGCCCATGCCGGTCATGAGCAGTCCGACGAGCCGGCTGGCGGTCACATGCTCCATGGCGCTGCGCACCATGCGGTCGACGCTGGGATGCCACCGGTGCTCCGGATCGGCGGGCATGGCGATGGCGGTGAGCACCTTGTTGCGGCGGGTCAGGACGACATCCGCATCGCCCCGGCCAATATAGACATGCCCGGCTTCCAGGGGCGTCGGCTTCGTCACCTCGACGACCGAAACCGCGCAAAGCTTGTCGAGCCGGCGCGCCAGCGGGCCGGTGAACGAGACCGGCATGTGCTGGGCTACGACGACCGGCCACGGGAAATCGCCCGGCAGGCCGGACAGCACGGCATCGAGCGCCGGCGGGCCCCCGGTCGAACAGCCGATCAGCACCACGCAGTCGTCCGAAAGCTGGAAATCCGCCTTCGATGCGACGGGGCGGGCTGACTGCGAGGACCGCGCCGCGTGACTCTCGGCCCGAAACCGGACGCGTTCGGCCAGGCGTCGGCTTCGCGGCACCCTGGCGGCTGCCGCGGCGCGGACGCGCTCGACGATCAGCGGCGCCAGTTCGTCGGCATGCAGCGAGATCGTGCCCTGCGGCTTCGGAATGAAGTCGATCGCGCCCATTTCAAGCGCCCGCAGCGTCTCGTCCGCGCCATCCTCGGTCAGGGCGGAGACCATCACGACGGGGCAGGGGTGTTCGACCATGATGCGATCGAGACAGGCGAGGCCGTCCATCCTGGGCATCGTGATATCGAGGGTGACGACGTGGGGGGCGAAATCGCGGATCATGTCCAGCGCCTCCGCGCCATCGCGCGCCGAGGCGATCTCGAAGTCGGGTTCAGCCTCGAAGATCCGGCCCAGGAAGCGGCGCATCAAGGCGGAATCGTCGACAATCAGGAGGCGGATCACGACGGTTGTGCCGTGTCGGCTGTCGGCTGGAAGCGCTTGAGAAGGTCCCGCTCGGCCCTGTCCAGCAGTTCCTTCGGATCGACGAGGAGGATCATCGCGCCGTCGTCGCCCCGAGTGGTGACCCGGTCGAAGATCTGGCCGCCATTTCCCGGCAAGCTGGGCGCCGGCCTGATGGCGGAGGTTGGCACCATCAGGATCTCCGAGACGGAATCGACGATGAAGCCGGCCTGCAGCTTGTCGATCGTCACCACGATGACGCGCGGCCGCTTCGCCCCGAGGCCCCCCGCCGCCTGGAAGCGCATGCGCTGGTCGATCACCGGAACCGCCTTGCCCCGGATGTTGATCACGCCGGCGATGAAGTCCGGCGCGTTGGGAACGCGGGAAATCGCGTTGGGCAGTTGGACGATCTCGTCGACCGACTCGATCGGCAGGCCGAAGACGTCGTCGCCGACAGCGAAGACGAGGAAGCGCTGGTCCGGGTCGGCGGCGCGATGGTCCGGCATGTCGGTCTCCCTGACGCCCTGGCCCGCCAACGCCGCGCGGACCTCGCGGTTTCGAAACAGGCGCGCCGGCGTCAGGATCGAGATCAGCGGCCGACGGCCGTCACCCCGAGCGATCGCGTCAATCTCCGCATCGCCGGTTCCGCGCTGGAGGATCGCCGGAACGGGATCGATGGAGGTCTCGGGAACCCGAACGACGCCAGTCAGCAGCCCGGAAACCAGTCCGATACGCTCATCTCCGAAATGGACCACAACGACGTGCCGCGTCTCACCGAGAGCCTCGGCAAGGCCGAGCAGCGCCGCGAGCGAAACCAGCGGGACGACATCCTCCCGAAGGACGATCATGCCGACGGACGTCGCCGCCCCCTTCGGCAGTCCGGTGACCTCGGCCGGCAGCTTCAGGACCTCGGCAACATTTTCCAGCGGCAGGGCGAAGTGCTGTCCGGACAGGCGGAATGACAGCAGCGCACGCGTGTCCCCGTCAGCCTCGGTCTCCCTGTGCGGGTCCGCGGGCTGGCTGGCCGCACGATGGGGCAGCGGGGCAGCTTCGAAGAATTGGGCAGCCAGCAGTTCGGCGACATCGAGCGACTGCGCCGCAGAAGCCTTGCCGGATGTCAGCTGGCGGACGTCATCGATAAGAAGCGCGACCGCGCCGTGCTCGTCATAAACGACAACCCTGGTTTCCCGGGATGGCGCCGGCGCGCCGCCCTTGGTCGAAGGCACCAACCCGCTCAGGCGGATGACGGGGATGGCCAACCCATGAAAATTCATCAGGCCCGCCAGGGCCGGCAAGCTGTTTGGAACGCGCGTAATCGCAGGCCGACGCCCGACCTCGAGCACCTTTTCCGCTGGAAGCAGATAGTCGCGGCCATCGATGACGACGGTCAGCTTGCGTCCGGCCTCGCTGGCTATGCGAGCCTTTGCCCCCGCCATTAGCTGGCCGCCAGCTGCAACTCGTCGGCGAGCGACGCAATTTCCTCGATCGCGGCGGCAAGGTCCTCGGCCGCGCGCGACTGCTCCTTGGCAGCCGTGCTGGCCGTGATCGCCGCCGCGCTTGCTTCCTGGGCCGCGGTCGCGATCTGCAGGGTCCCGGACTGCACTTCCCGCACCGCGGCGAGGGCAAGCTGGGCCTGGCCAAGCATCTCGTCGCTGCCTTTGGCGATCGCGGCGATATCGCGCTCGACGCTCTTCATGCGCTCGATCACCGCCGCATTCTTGCTTCGCTCGTTTCCGGCGACTTCCAGGACCATCTCGAGATCATGGCGCATGGTGGCGATCTGCAGTTGCATCAGCCGCACGACGTCCTTGACGCCCTCGATATAGTCGCTGCCTTCCTGGGCGAGCTTGCGAATGTCGCTGGAGACCTGCGCGAAACCCCGGCCGGCTTCGCCGGACCTGGCGGCCTCGATCGACCCCGACACTGAAAGCATGCTCGTCTGGACCGATACCAGGACGATCCGGTCGATGCTTTTCTCGATGTTTCGCGAGACGTCCGCCAGCGAGTTCAGCACGTCGAGTGAAATCTGCGTCCCGTCCAAGGTCGCCGCGAAGTTCCCGCTGATCTCTTCCAGCGCGGTCTGCGTCTTGGCCGAGAGCGACGCGATCGAACGGGCCCGCTCGATGGCGAGGCGCGTTGCTTTTTCCGACTGGTCGAGCGTCTTCTCGACGGACTGCAGCGCCGCATTCGATTGCTGCGTCGCTGCCGCCTGGGCCTGGGCGCCTCGGCCGATCTGGTCGATCGCGATCAGGATTTCCGCGGCGGCGCCGGCGAGTTCCTGAACTGTGGCCGACAGTTCCTCGGCCGCGGCGCTGAGCTGCTCCCGCCCGCTGGCCGCGGAGCCCTGTCCGTGCAGGTCCTCGGCCAGGACGGCCAGGGACTGGGCGGCCTCCTGGCTCTGGTCCAAGGCCTGGCTCTGCTGCTGGACCGATCGCTGGGCCTGCGCCACGGCCGCGGACTGTTGCTCGGCGGCGCTGGCCACGAGTTCCGAACCGCGGCCGGCCTCGCGAACGGCGACGTCCGCCTCGATTGCGGAGGCGAGGATCTTCTGGCTGCTGTCGGAAAGCGCCCCGAGATCATCGCGCATGGCGGAAAGATGGTCGGTGATGGAACGGGCCGTCACCGTCTGGCGCTGGGCGGTGCTCGCCGCGCCGCGGATCTGCTCGGCGAGCGTCTGTACCTCTCGCTGGATGCTGGTGGACTGCCCCTCAATGTCGCGGGCTGTCCGCTCCGCCACTTCGGCCAGGGCGCGGACCTCGTCGGCAACCACGGCGAATCCCTTGCCGACATCGCCGGCGCGGGCGGCTTCGATCGCCGCATTCAGGGCGAGCAGGTTCGTGCGGTCCGAAATGTCCGCCACCATCTGCGTCGTTGCGCCGATGCCGGCCGCCTGCTTCTCCAGCCGCACCGCGATATCCACCGAAGCGAGCTGGCGCGTGGAGGCCGTGACGAGGGAGGTGATGGCGTCCTCGATCTGGGCCGCACTTTCCAGCGCGGCGGCATGCAGGGCATCCGTCTTGCGCCGCGAGGTCTCTGCGGAATCGCGAACCCGGGAGAACGTCGCCCCCAGCATCTCGACGGCGCCCTGGGACTCCTGGGCCGCTCCGGCCGCTTCCTCGGCACCCGCCGAGATCTGCTCCAGCGACTGGCGCAGCTGTTGAGCCGCCGCCGCGGCCTCGGTCATCCCGCTCGCCAATTCCTCGGTCGCGGCGCCGATCCGCTCGGCCACCTTCTGCTGGCGGACCCGGGCCCGGTCCTGGGATCGACGCGCTGCGGCGCCCTTGGTCTCGGGGGCGGCCACTGCCGCCGACGGGGCCGGCGCGTCGGCGCGCTTCGCGATCTCGGACGTCTTCACCAGCACCATGTCATTTTCCTAAACGGCCCCTTGCACGCGGCCAGTTTCAACCCGTTCCGGCGAAGTGTAGCCGGGCGCATCCAGTCCACCAAGCCGGCGTCTAGGCGCCTTTTCTCAGTGAAAAACGATTGCCCAGCGTCGCGTCGATCCCCTCCACGAGCTCGGCAAAATCAAAGGGTTTGGCGAGAATCCGGTGGCCGCGATACTGCGCCGGCAGAGCCTGGCTGCCGAAGCCCGACGCGAAGAGAAAGGGAATGTCGCGCTGCAAGAGAGCTTCCGCGACCGGGAAGGAGGACTGCGCGCCAAGGCTGACGTCGAGTATGGCGAAGTCGACATCCTCGGTGGCGGCAAGAACGAGTGCCTTCTCCAGAGTCGCCGCGCTAGCAACGAGATCACAGCCCGCGTCGAGAAGATACTCTTCCAGAAGCATGAGAATGATCGGTTCGTCCTCAATGACGAGGACTCTTGGCCTTACACCCGACACGAAATACCCCGGCCCCCAACTATCCTCGCGGCGCTTCAACCGGCTCGAAAGCGTTTGGTTCCACGACGAGCGCGATTTTTCTTTGAGCGACCCCGTTTGAGCGGAGAAGGCGCCGCAACCGACCCCCTGCTCGGGCATCCGGTTGAGGGCAGGCGCGATGCTGCAGCCTCATTCGCCTGTCGCAGCCAAGCGCAATGGCGGCAAGCCGGGGTCTATTCCCTTTTCGGCTCGAAGGTCAATTATTACCCGGGTAATAATTGACCTCACCATTTTACCCGGATATAACCACGCCGATCAAATTCTTCAGCAAGAGCCGGGCGGAATGGGACGATGCGCTTCGTGAAAGCCAACGGGATCGATGTGGCCTATGACAGTTTCGGCAACGACGGGGATCTGCCGATCCTGCTGATTGCCGGGCTGGGTACTCAGAGGATCCGATGGACGGCGCCGTTCTGCCAAGCGCTGGCAGGGCGAGGCTATCGCGCAATCCGGTTCGACAATCGCGACGCTGGAGGCTCGACCCATTTTCCGCAGTACGCGAAACCGGATTTCGCCGCGCTGGCGGCTGCACTTAGGTCGGGACAGCGACCCGACGTTCCCTATACCCTTTATGACATGGCCGCAGACGCCATCGGTTTGCTCGATGAGCTCGCCATCGACCGCGCGCACGTGGTGGGGCGATCGATGGGCGGCATGATCGCGCAGATCATGGCGAGCGAGCATCCGGAGCGGATACTGTCCTTGACGTCGATCATGTCGACCACGGGCAATCCAGCACTTCCACAAGCTGAGCCCGACGTCATGGCGATGATGATGCGGCCCGCGCCAGATCCCGCCCTGGACGAGGCTGGGTTTCTCGCTCACAGCCTTGCCTTCGCGCGCCGCATTGCCGGCAAGCACCCTTTCGACGAGGAGGCTCATGATCTTCTCGTCCTGGAAGAGGTTCGCCGTGCCTACGATCCCGGCGGCAGCGGACGGCAAATTGCCGCGATGGCCGTGGCCGGTGACCGGCGTTCCCGTCTGGCGACCGTCACGGCACCGACGCTCGTCATTCATGGAACCGACGATCCCCTCATCTCGCCGGCAGGCGGCCTGGACACGGCCGCCTCGATCCCGAACGCGGATCTCCTGTTGATCGACGGCATGGGGCATGATTTGCCGCCCGCGCTCTATGGACAGGTTATCGAGGCGATTGACCGCACTGTCCGACGGGCATCTGAGAACTAGAGCGGGAAACCCTCTCGCAGTTGCCGCTAGTTACCCCGGCCCGGCGTGCCGTTCAGGATCGTGCCGCCGGCGTCGCCATGGCCCTAGGGCCCGGAGACAAAACATTGGGATGAAGGGCTTCTGCGCAAGGTGTGATAGGGTGACCCCGTCGAGCCAGCCCATCTGGCGGCTTGGCGTCGTTGCCGAGTAATGACTTGCTTCGCAAGTCTCCGGCCCTCGAGGGCCACCTATGTCCCCCAGCGCGCATTTTGAAGCGGCAAGCACTCTTGCGGTCGTGGTGTCATCCAACGAACCGCTTCTTTTCCTGACCGACGACTTGACCATCATCGCTGGGAGCACGTCGTTTTGCCGGACATTCGGGATCGATCCCGCGTCAATTCCCGGCAGACAGCTGGGCCAGTTAGGCAGCGGCGAATGGGCTATGCCCAAGCTTGACCTGTTGCTGAAGGCCACTGCCTCGGGAAGCGTTCAGGTAGAAGCCTACGAAATCGACCTGGTGCGGCCCAATCAGAAAACCCGGCAGTTGGTCGTCAACGCGCGCACGCTCGATGACGGGGACGTCGACCATATCCGTCTCCTTCTCGCCGTCACCGACGTGACCGATGCCCGGGCCGAAGCGCGACTGAAAGATGATCTGGTTCGCGACAAGGCGATGCTGCTTCAGGAAGTTCAGCATCGGGTCGCCAACAGCCTTCAGATCATTGCGAGCGTGCTCATGCAGAACGCCCGTCGGGTCTTGTCAGAAGAGGCGCGTGGCCACCTTCAGAACGCCCATCATCGCGTTATGTCTATCGCTGCCCTGCAGCCAATTGTCCATGTCCGGCGCCAGTGACGTTGAGGTCCGCAACTATTTCAATCAGCTTTGCCAAAGCCTCGGCGCATCCATGATTGCCGACCCGGATCGCCTTTCGATCCAGGTTACGGTCGATGACAGTCGCGTCACGGCTGATGTGTCCGTGAGCCTGGGGCTTATCGTGACCGAACTCGTCATCAACGCCCTCAAGCACGCATTTCCTGACGAGCGAGTTGGAACGATTAGGGTCGACTATCAGAGTTCTGGACAGGACTGGACGCTTTCCGTCGTCGACGACGGCATCGGCATGCCCTCAGGTGACGACGCACCCAAAGCGGGATTGGGCAGTGGCATCGTCGAGGCCTTGGCGAAAAACATGCTTGGGGAAATCCAGGTCACCAATGCCGACCCTGGCACGAAGGTCTCCATCAGCCATGTGGAAAGCGCCGGCATCAAAGCCGACCTTCCCGCCGCCGCCTAGCAAGCATTTTGTGCAAGGTCTTGGGCTCCCCATCTACAATCACTCGAGTGAGCAATGAATAACGGCAAAGCTGTCGTGCTCGTGGTCGAAGACAGCGCGATCATTCGATTGGGCGCGGTCGATCTCGTGCTCGCTGCGGGCTACGTGGCCCTTCAGGCGTCCAATGCGGACGAGGCAATTGCTATCCTCGGATCCCGGCAGGATATCGATCTGGTGTTCACCGACGTGCAGATGCCCGGCACCATGGACGGGATCAAGCTTTCCCACTACATCCGAAAGCGCTGGCCTCCCGTAAGGCTGATTGTCGCCTCCGGCGCCGCCATTCTCGAGGAGAGCAGCTTGCCAGGGGGCAGCCGGTTTTTCTCCAAGCCATACGATGATCACTCCATCACTCTCGCAATGGCTCTACTGCTGTCGGGCGAGATACCGGATGGCTCGACGGCCTAGCCGCTCACCCGACGGATCCCAGATAAGGGAAACCGCACTGCCGGGCCGCTCGTTCTGCGCCGCGCAGGCGCTCGGCATGCGGCGGATACAGGCAGCCTCGTTGCCGGCAAAGCCGCCGACCTGATCGCGGTCGCAAATGCGCGCGTGAGCGTCACTGGCCTGAACGAGCCTATGCTGGTGATGAAGCAGGGCCAATTAGTCACGGGGACGTGACCCTCGATCAGCCGTCGAGTTCTCTGCCACACTAGCGCCTGATGCCTGCTAAGTGCCAAGCGCCGCCTGGGCATTATTCGGTGTCTCTGGCCACCGTACGTCCGCAATAATTCCAAACGTCCGACGCCGCGGGCGAGGTCCATTCCCATGGCCCCCGGCACCCGCTTAGGGCACATGTCTCGCGCCGCGATAGGCGAAACCAGAGTGGCACTTGGTATCGCCTTGTTGGTCTTGCGGAGTGACAATTTCGAATAATTGCTTAGTCACCGATCAAAAGAACGAAACAGGTCACGTATTGGCCAGTTGACTCCTGATATGATACGCGCAATTATTCTTATATCGAGCAAATGCTCGACCGAATAAAAAGAGCGCAAAGCGCCGGCGGAAACGACCAAACGGAGGAATCCCATGAAACTTTTCAGAGGGTTGGCAGCGGCAGCGCTGCTGGCGTCGATGACGCTTGCGACCGGACCGGCCCACGCCCAGGCGCTTGCCGGCAAGAAAATCGGTCTCGCGGCTCGTGAAATTACCAACGACTACAACCGTGACATCAACGCAGGCGCGACAGCAGTGCTGCAGGCGGCCGGCGCGGAAGTCGTGGTCACGGATGGCGGAACCGACCCCCGCAAGCACAATGAGAATATCGAAAGCCTGATCAACTCGGGAGTCGCCGGAATCATCGTCCAACTGGGTGATCCACAGCAGCTTGCGCCCGTGGTGGCCAAGGCGACCGCCGCCGGCATTCCGGTGATCACGACGTCGATCGGCTCGAAGACAGAAGGCGCCATCGCTGACGTTGGCGGCGACGAAAGCCTGATGGCTGCCATGTTGGCGCGGACGCTTCTGTCCAGCATCGACTATCGGGGCAATATTGTCGGCTTCTGGGTGCCGGGCGCGCCGCTGCTCGAAACACGCAAGCGCGTCTTCGACGCCGTCGTGGCGGATTACCCGAATGTAAAGGTGCAGTGGGTTCCAACCGAACACAGCGCCGCTAAAGTACAGACGCAGATGGAAGATCTGCTGACGGCAAATCCTGAAAAAGGAAGCATTGCCGGTGTCTGGGGCGCCTATGATCTTCTGGTATCGGGCGCGGTCGAAGCCGTCCGCCGCTCCGGCCGCGACGAGATCAAGATTGCCTCGATCGACGGCGACAAGGTCGGCTTCCAGATGCTGCTCGACGAGGGCAGCCCGTTTGTGGCGACCGTGGTTCAGGACGTGCCGGCGATCGGACGTCTCGCTGCGGAATCCCTCGTTGCCGCCGTCGGCGGCAAGAAGGAGTTTCCGAGCGCGATCTTCACGGAAGTCTATGTCGCCACGCACGCCAATGGCGTAGCCGCGGCGGAGAAGCGCTGGGGACCCTCCTTCTGGGAAAACGGAATTGCCAAGGCCGACGTGGAAGGTCGCTGGCCACAGGACGGTGAACTCATCGTCGTACGGCCGGTTCTCCCCTGACGACACCTGGCTGGAGCGGCGCCTCCACTCCAGCCCTTCCTGGCCTGAGGGTTGAATTCATGTCGATTACAAGTCCCGCAGCGGTCTCCGCCGCGCCCGTCCGCACGGCTGTCGAGTGCCGCTCCATTCGCAAGTCGTTTCCAGGCGTGCTGGCACTCGACGACGTGTCCCTGTCAATCCGGCAGGTCGAAATCCATGCCCTGCTTGGGCAGAACGGCGCGGGCAAGTCGACGCTGGTGAAGATACTGACGGGCGTATACCAGCCGGACGAAGGACGGATCTTCATCGATGGCAAGGAGGTCCGCCTCCGCGATGTACGCGAGGCCGAGGCCAACGGAATCGCCATCGTCCATCAGGATCAGCCGCTCATCGCTCAGTTCGATGTGACGAGCAACGCGTTACTTGGCAACGAACTCGTTCGAATGGGCGGCCTGCTGGACCGCAAGGCCATGCGAACACGCGTCCAGGAGGCGCTCGATCGCGTCCAGGCTGATTTCTCCCCGGACACACTCGTCCGCGACCTTTCCGTTGCGCAGCGCGCACAGGTTTCGATCGCCGCAGCGCTCTTGCGCAAGCCCACCGCCCTCATCCTGGACGAGCCGACCGCCTCGCTGAGCGACAAGGAAGCGGAGCGCCTGTTCGGCATCATCCGAGCCCTCCGGTCGCAGGGCGTCACGATCATCTACATCTCCCACTATCTCGACGAGGTCCTGAATCTCGTCGACCGGATTTCGGTCCTGCGGGATGGGAAACTGGTGGCGACGGCCTCCGTCAGCGAGGTCGCCCGCAGCGACCTTGTCCGGATGATCGTCGGACGCGACGTCTCGCAACTCTATCCGAAAGAAAAAGTGGCAATCGGCGCGCCCTTGCTTGAGGTGCGCGGCCTAACACTCGGCTCGACGCTGCACGGCATCGATCTTACCGTTCGGCGGGGCGAAATTCTGGGTATTGCAGGTCTTGTTGGCGCGGGACGCTCCGAACTGGCGCTAACTCTCGTGGGCGCCCTTACCCGCGATGGCGGAACGGTCACCATCGACGGCAAACCGTCCAACCCGGCGGATCCACGGATCGCCAAGGAACACGGCCTCGCGCTGATACCGGAAGATAGACGCCACGAAGGGCTGATCGCCGATTTGGCGGTACGCGAGAACCTTACGCTTCCGAATATTTCACGCTGGGCCAGGTTCGGCCTGATCAACTTGCGCGAAGAGGCCGCCGCCGCGCGCGAACTGGTCACCCGCCTCGATATCCAACCCCCGTCGATAAAGCCCCAAATCCGAAATCTCTCCGGCGGAAATCAGCAGAAAGTGGTCGTTGGCCGATGGCTGACAGGCGAATCGCGGGTGTTCCTTTTCGATGAGCCGACAACGGGTGTCGATGTCGGCTCAAAAATCGAGATCTACCGGCAGATGGTGGAACTGGCGCGATCCGGCGCCGCCGTGATCTTCATCTCCTCGGATTTCGAGGAGATTTCGGCGATGTGTGATCGGACCGTGGTGATGCGCAAGGGCCGCATCAGCAAGGTCATCGTGGACCAGCAGGAGGCGACACCGGAGGCCCTGCTGTTCTGGGCGTCTGGCAGCGCGGAATCGGAAAAGGCGGAAAGAGCCGAGGCAGCAAGCGCGGACACCGAGAAGGCATCGAGCCGATCGGTCGCCAAGAGGGCCCTGTCCCGTTGGGGAACCGTGATCGGAATGTTGCTGGTGATCGGCGTGATCGCAGCCTTCGCGCCACAATTCATCGCACCCGGAAACATCTTCGACGTTTTGAAGCAGGGAAGCGTCCTGGCGTTCATCGCGCTTGGATTGACGGTGGTGCTGATCGCGGGCGGCTTTGACATGTCGTCGGGCGCCGCCAGCCAGTTTGCCGCCAACATTGCCGCCGGCACCTTGCTTGCCGGGTTTGGATCCACCGCGGCGATCGCACTGGGTGGCGCCATGGGGCTGGCCGTCGGCGTCGTCAACGCCGGCCTGGTGCTGATCCTGCGCATTCCGGCCTTCGTGGCGACATTGGGCATGATGTTCGTCATCATGGGTGCGACCTTGCTGTTCAATGGTGGCCAGGCGCTGACGCTCAGCAACATGCCTGGCTTTTTCTTTCTGGGCCAAGGCTATGTCGGGCCGGTGCCGTTCGTGTTCATCCTGCTGATGGGGTTCACCCTTGGGCTGCATGTCCTGCTCAGAAAGACCCGGCTTGGGCTTCGCATGTATGCGGTCGGCCAAAACGCGGCGGCGGCTTCGCTGCGCGGTGTCGGCCAGAGCCGCTATGCCTTTGCCTCCTTCGCGCTCGGGGGACTCGTTCTGGGGCTGGCTGGCGTCGTCCTCGCGGCCTACAGCTACGGCGCCTCCGCGATGGCAACCGGCATCGATTTCCTGATCAGCGCGCTGGCGGCGACCTTCCTTGGCAGCACCATTTCCCGCGCTGGTGAACTGGATGTCATCGGCACGGTCATCGCGGCGGTTTTCCTGGCGTCGCTTTCCAATGGCCTGATTCTGATGGGCGTCTCCAATCAGGCGTTGCCCGGAATACAGGGCATCGTGCTTGTGTTGTCGATTCTGCTCGGTCTGTCGCGCAAGCGCGGCATCGGGCAGGTCCTGATTTTCTGAGGGGACGCTCATGCAATCCGCAACCACCGTGAAACGCACCAGCGAACCGTTCCTGCTCGAACAGTTGCGAGCTTATGGACCGATCCTCGGCATGATCCTGATCCTGCTGGTCTTCTCTGTCCTGAAGCCGGCATTCCTGTCCGTTGCCAATATCGGCAATGTCCTGCATCAGAGCTCCATTCTCATCATCATGTCGTTTGGGCTGGCCGTCGTCATGGCGATGCGCGGCGTCGATCTGTCGATTGCGCAGATCGCCGATGCCGCCGGGCTTCTCGCGGCGGTCCTCCTTCTGCATGGACAGTCGCTCTGGATCGTTTTTACTGTGCCGATCTTCTTCGGGCTGTTCGCCGGCTTGGTGAATGGCCTGCTGGTTGCCTATGCCGGGGTTCCCGCGATCATAGGAACGCTGGGAATGATGTTCGTCATCCGGTCTGGCGAGTTGTTGATGACAAACGGCGCTGAACCGCAGATCCTGTTCACGCTGCCCCGCGGATTGACGCGCAACTTTTTCTTCGTCGGGCAGGGATCGATCGGTCCCTTTTCGGCGCTGGTCGTGCTCGCCCTGCTGGTGTTCGCCGCCATGATGGTGGTCACCCGTTTCACGACATTTGCCCGCCGCGCCCGGGCGGTTGGCGGCAATGCTCGCGCCGCCTATCTGGCCGGCATCAACATCCGGGCGGTGTTCGCCGGCGGATTCGTGCTGGCCGGCCTGCTGGCGAGCATCGCGGGCGTGGCGCTGGTCTCGCGCACCAGCATCGCGGTGCCGCGCGGTGCCGAGCCTTATTTGCTGGATGCCTTCGCCGCCGTCTATCTCGGCACTCTGCTCTCCAAGCGAGGCGATATCACGATCTGGGGAACCCTGCTCGGCGCCCTGTTCATCACATTCCTGAGCAACGGACTGACGCTTCTGGGGCTTGGCGCGCCGTATCGTTTCGCCTTGAACGGCGGGTTCATCCTGCTTGCCATGGCCATCGGCGCTTTGAAACGAAACAATTAGGGAGACACACATGAGCATGATCATCGACGCCCATAATCATCTCGGCGATCGTCCCGGGGCTCGACAGACTGGCGCGGAGCTGGTGGCAAAGCTTGACGTCGCCGGCGTCGACAAGGCCGTCGTATTCCCCTTCGTCGAAGGCAATTTCACCAATGATTTCGTCAAGAACGCCTTTGACGAATTCCCGGACCGGCTGATCCCGTTCTGCGCGGTCAACCCATGGGAAGCCAACGCAGCGGAAATCGTCCGGCACTGCATCACCGATTGGGGCTTCAAGGGATTGAAGCTTCATCCGACGATCAACGGATATCACCTGGCCGATCCGGAACTCGTCGATCCTCTCTTCAGGGTCGCCGACGAACTGGGCTTTCCGATCATCGTCCACGGCGCGAGCGATCTTTTCAACAGCCCGCCGGAATTCGCCCTCATGGCCGCGCGCTTTCCACGCGTGCCGCTCCTGATGGCCCATATGGGCTTCTTTTGGGCTGTTGAGCAGGCCATCGATTTTGCCAGCCAGTTCGACAATCTCTATCTGGAGACATCAAGGGCGCCGATCTTCGAGATCCAGACAGCCGTCAAGCGACTGGGCCCGGAGAAAGTCATATGGGGCACCGACTCGCCGTTCGTCGACTATGAGTTCGAATTCCAGAAGATGGAGCGGTCGACACCGGATCTCGGTGGCTATGGCTCGATCGTCGGTGGCAATATAGCTCGTCTTTTGAAACTCTGACGCTAGACATCGATCCGGCATCCGCACAAGTTGAAGGGTTTCTCGTGACGACGTCGATGGAACGGCCGGATCCGGCTGGAGAGCGAAGGCTGGACCTCGCCGCGCGTGCGGCCTGGCTCTATTATTTCAAGAGCCGGACCCAGGAACAGATCGCAACCGAGCTCAATGTTTCTCGTCAAATCGTCCAGCGACTGATCGCGCTGGCGAATTCCGAGCGCTTGATCCGGTTTCAGCTCGTGCACCCGCTAGCGGAGACAATTGAACTAGCCGAACGGCTCCGGGATCGGTTTGAGTTAGTCTATTGCGACGTGTGCCTGAACGAAAGCGGCAGCACGGAAGACGTCCCCTCCGTTGCTTCGCAGGCCACTTTCTACCTGGAGAACATCATCCAGCAGAAGGCGCCGTTGACCATCGGTATCGGCAGCGGCGGAGCGATGCGCGAGCTCGCTCGCCGGCTACCGCCTATGGATCGCCCGCAGCATCGTTGCGTTTCCCTGATGGGCAACCTGACACGGGACGGACGAGCAACCCACTATGACGTCGTGACCCGATTGGCCGAGCGGCTCAATGCCCAATGCTATCCGCTTCCCATGCCGGTCGTTACCAACACGATTGAAGAGAGGACCGTGCTGAAGGCGCAGTCCGGATATGGCGTTTTGCGTTCTCTCGTGGAGGAAGCAACGTTGCTGATCATGGGGATAGGCTATTGGGGAGCCGACGCGACCTTGTATCGCGACGGCTTCATCACAGCCGCCGAGACGGCTCAGGCGATGGAAGCCGGTGGCGTCGGAGAATTACTCGGCTGTGCCATCTCGGCGGAAGGTAAAATCATCGATGCGGATTACCATGACCGGCTGACCTCCTTCATCCGGACACAGCCCGCCGATCGGCCCACGACGATCGTCGCTTCCGGCGTCTCTCGCGCGCCGGCAATACGCGCCGCCCTTAAGGGAAAGCTAGCAAACTCTCTGATCACAGACGAGAACACTGCAAGACTTATTCTATATTCGGGCTGAGGTGCAGAAAAATTCTATTTATGATCTTCGTATCTTAGATATTTAAGTGCTAAAATGCACGGCGTAGACGGATTTTCGACCAATACGGACTGTATAGGGTCTGCTAGTTGTGCCGCGCAGTTGGTTGTTGAAGGGACAGAAATTTGAATGCGTTTGTCGTTGAGGTTCTCGACGAACACATTCGGTCGTCCGGTGGAACGCGGCTGAGACGCCAGCGCGCACAATACAGTAAGCGCTATCGCCGCCTATCCAAGGCTGTCATCTTGCGACGTTTGATCCGGTCACACGTCCGTTATCGTTGCTTGCTCTTCAGGAACTGCCAGTCCGCTCCCGGCCCCATATCGGATGCCCGGACACGCGCTTTGTGAGGTCTCCTATTGGCGCAAGGCAGACGAATTTCGGATGCGCGTGCCATTGCGCAAGGCCACGGAACGTCACGGACGCCGTGACCTCGCCACTTCAATGCGAGAATATGATCAATCGGCGCCGACCCAGCGCGCTGCGGCCTCCGCCGTATCCTGGGGACGGGTGTTGAAGGCGATCGCCGCCTTCGGAGCGCCCTTGTGGATAGCGTTCACGACCCGCTCAAAGAACGGCAACCCTTTGGGCGGGATGCGCAGGCCACCACCGATCACCACGCAATCATAATCCGCCTTCGCGAGTTGCGCGGCCAGCATGGCGATGCCGCTGTCGTCGGGCGCGATCATGCAGAGGTCTTTGTCCCAACCGCGCTCGCGCATGGACGTCTCCGCAACCTCGAATCCCTCGCGGATTTTTTCAGCATTGAAGCCGGGCGGCAGGGAGGGATCGGAAAAATCAACGGTTTCGGGCGTTTGCCCGACAAACAATACGCGCGTCATGATCAGGCTCCTTTGAGCGGGTTGGATAGAACGACGTTGTCAGCCGGGGCAACGAGCCTCTGGCGGAGGAAGTCGCTGATGGCGTTCACGGACTGTTCGGCGGCCACAAACTGGCCGAGGGAGGATTGGAACACATGCGGCATGCCCTCCCAGACCGATAGCGCAATCTCGACGCCCGCCGCCCGCGCCCGGCCGGCGTAACGGACGGAATCGGCGAGCAGCACTTCATTGTCGCCGACATCGATGCGAACAGGTGGCAGGCCCTCGAGATCTGCATGGAGCGGCGACGCCCTGGGGTTTGTGGGATCCTCGCCTTGGAGATACATGTCGGCGAAACCTTGGAGCACGCCGCGCGTGAAGATCGGGTCCGCCTCCGCTCGCGTCTCGAAGCTCTCGCCCGTGAGCGCCAGATCGGTCCAGGGCGACATCACCGCCGCACCGGCCGGAAGCACCGTGCCCTTGGTGTTGTCAGAGGCGAGGATCGACAGCAGCGACAGCGTCAGGCCGCCGCCCGCCGAGTCGCCCACGACCACGATCCGTTCGGCCCCTTCCGCGACCAGACCGCGATAGGCCGCGACGACATCGTCGATGGCGGCCGGGAACGGATGCTCGGGCGCGAGGCGATATTCGGGGACGAAGGCATTCGCGCCGACGCGCGCCGCGATCTGGCCCGCGAAATGGAGGAACGCCTCTGCCGAGCCGAGCACGTAACCGCCGCCGTGGATGTAGAGCATGTGCGCGTCCGCTCGCGCATTAGCCGGCCGTAGCCAGAAGCCCGCAATCCCGCCAACGGTCGCGGCCTCAACCTGCACATCCGCGGCGGCGGCCGTGGCGGCAATCATGGCGTCGAACATCGGCCGCGCCTCGGGACCGAGCGGCTCGCCCTTATGGGCCGAGGCAGCCTCGCGCATCGCGGCGACAGCCGGAGCGTCGTCGGGCGATAGAGGTTGGATTGTCACGACGGCAGGTCTCTTTCCTGGGGGGCGAGGGGTTCAGACAGTCGTCCATTGGGCGGCGGCTTCCCTGGCGAAAGCGGCATAGGAGCGCGGGGCATGACCGAGCAGCTTGGTCAGGCGCGCGAGGTCGTCCGCGGCCGCCACCGCGCCTTCCGTCTGATAGCGGCTGAACATCAGGCGCAGGTCGAGCGCGTGCCAGGCGGGGAGCATGGTCTTCAGACGTTGCTCCATGATGGCGAGATCGTCACCGCCATAGCGAACCGGGCGTCCGAGCGCTTCGCTCCAGATGGCCGCAATCCCTTCGCCCGTCAGGCCGTCGGGGCCAACCAGGGCGTAGGTCTCGCGGCCAAGCGGTGCCGCAGCCTGCTCGCGGCGGACCAGTTCGATGGCAGCGGCCTCGCCGATGTCGCGGATATCGACCATCGAGACGCCCTTCGCGCCAATCGGTGAGCCATAGACGCCGGCCTCCAGAAGTCCGTCCTTCTGGCGCAGATCGTTCTGGATGAAATAGGCCGGGCGCAGGATCGTCGCCGGCAGATCGAGCGCCTCGATCATGCGCTCGGCCGTATATTTGCCGGCGAAATGTGGCACGTCGGCATAGGCGTCGCCGCCGAACACCGAGAGATAGACGATGCCCTTGACGCCGGCCTCACGGGCGACCGTCAGCGTCAGCATGGCTTGTGTCAGTTCATCCGCGACATTCGGGGCGAGCACGAACAGCGTGCTGACGCCTTCGAGGGCCGCGCGCACCGAATCCGGGTCGGCGAGGTCGCCGCGGACCGCCATCAAGCCAGCGGGGAGCTGCGCCGTTTCTGGCGAGCGCGTCAACGCGCGGATATCGACGCTCAGACCTTGAAGATGCGCCAGTACCTGCGCCCCGATCGTCCCCGTACTGCCCGTGACGAGAATGGTCATGGCGAAATCTCCTCTGGAGGGTAAAGTTGCCGGTGATCACCGCGGCCGTGCCGGCTTTCACAGGCCGGCTCTCGATCCGGCACCGGCGGCAAGTTCTTCGAAATAGCTGCCCAGTGTGCGCGGCTCGCGGCCCAGAATGGCGGCGAGCGTCAGCGCGCTACCGCGCAGACCAATGCGATCATAGTGGTCGAACATCGGGCGCAGCGCCTGCGTATTGCCAGGAAGCGTGCCAGGATCCATCCGTTGGGGCACAATCTCGCGGCCCAGCACCTCGCCGATAAGCGCTGCAACGTCATGCCGATTCAGCCATCCGGTGGCGCACAGCTCGAACGTTCCATACAGAAGCCGATCCTGCGTCAACGCGATCGCGGCCGCTTCGGCGACATCGCGATAGTCGACCCGGCTGAAGCGGGTGTCATTCGACCAAGGCTCGGCGACGACCCCGGTCCTGACGATCCCGTCCCAAGCCCCGGCAAAGTTCTGAAACAGCACGGTCGGATGCAGGAAGGTGTATTCGAGCGCCGAATTGAGGACCGCATTCTCGACCGGCGCCTTCAGCGCGTGGTTGGGAAGGCCGCTCAACACCGGATGAATGACCGATGAGAACACGAAGCGGCGAACGCCGGCCGCGATCGCCGCATCGACAAAGGCGTTGCCTATGGTAGCCTCTTCGGGAAGCGCAACCGGTGCGATGTAGAAGACGCGATCAACGCCCCGAAGAGCGGCGGTGACGCTCGCACGGTCGGTCAGATCGCCGAGCACGACGTCCTGCGCACCTGCCCTGCGAACGGCAGGCTCGTCGCGAGCGTGATGGATCATCGCGCGGATCTTGGCGCCTCGGTGCGCCAATTCGGGAACGACGAGCCCGGCGAATTTACCGCTCGCGCCCACGACCAAGATTGTCTCGATCATCAGGTCAATCCTCGCGTTTCGGTGGCGAGACTATGCTGTCGCATGCCGAGATCGTTGCACCTAGGTTTAGTTTGTCGTGGATATTGGACAGACTGTGCCGATAAGTGCGACAATGCGGCATGTTCGACATCAACTCCTTGCAGATGTTCGAGAAGGTCGCGTCGCTGAAGAGCTTTACGGCGGCGGCGCGCGCGCTTGGCATGCCGAAATCCAACGTCAGCCGCGCGATCGCCCGGCTGGAGGCGCAACTCGGAACCCGATTGTTCCAGCGGACCACGCGCGACGTCGTACTGACACCGACAGGGCAGGCGCTGCTCGAACGCAGCACCGATATCATCGCAAATCTCAGGGATGCGTTGGACTATGTCCGCAGCCTCGCGGGGCAGCCGCGCGGTCTGCTGAAGATCAGCGCGGGCGTTGGGTTCGGCGTCAATGTGCTCGCCGAGCAATTGCCTGGATTCCTTCTGCTCTATCCCGATATCGAAATCTCGCTGGATCTCGACAGCCGCCCCGCCGACCTCGTAGCGCAGGCGGTCGATGTCGCGGTCCGCATGGGGCCGCTGCCGGATTCGGGGATGGTCGTGGTGAAGCTCGGCGAGATACGCCGCTATCTTTGCGCCGCCCCCTCCTATCTTGAGCGCCGAGGGAGACCGTCATCGATCGACCATCTTGCGGGACATGAGACGATCGATATGCCGGGCCCGGATGGCAGGGCGAGGCCCTGGACCTTTTCCCGGGGAAAGGAGACCGTGCGCGTCGAAGTCAAGCCGCGCCTCTCGGTCAATGAAGCGCTCACCATTCACCGCTTGGTTGCCAACGGTGCCGGATTGGGACTCTTGAGCGGCTATATCTGCGCGCCGCAGATCCTAGCGGGTCAGCTTGTCGATATATTGCCGGACTGGTCCCCGCCGGCTGTCGAGGTCAACCTAGTGTTCCCAAGCCGCCGCGAACTGTCGCCTGTCGTGCGCGCCTTCGTCGACTATATGAAGGAAGCGAGCCGTCCTGGAAGCCTATGGATGAAAGATACGCTGACCTTGTAGAAAGTCTCGTTGTTGTCAGAGGTAAAGCGAGACATAAAAACTCAACGCTGATCCACTGCCAATCAACTCCCGTCACGACTCTTCGAATTCAAGATGGGAGATCGCGCAGAAGATGTAGGTCATCTTTGTCATGACTGACCAGATAATCAATGTATAACCGAAATGTCTTACCATGCGCGCAGTCCGCCGCCACCGACTGGCAATCGCTGCAGAAAATGTCTCATTTGCCAGCGCATGCGGACGCCTCCGGCAGCGCGCCAGAACGGCCGCAAAAGGGCGAGAGGCCAATGCAGCCTTATGGCCTGGCGGCTTTCGGGTTTTCCGCGTGTAGCTGCCAGTGACTGAATTGGGCGCGTCGGCCGAAGGTCGGCTTTCTTAGTGTGTGGGCCAGAACTGGGCAATCGGCAGTCGGCCCAATCCGGACGATAGATGGGGTGGGCGCCTTGCCAAACCAGTTGTGGCAGTTTTCACCACTTTTGCCATGAGTTGATGGAGCGCCCTTCGGCGGCCAGTGTCGGCGCTGTTGATCGGGAGACGCTTATACGGCGCGCCGCATATCCGGTGCACTCCACCGTGTCACTCCGGGACCGCACATTGGGCAGCAAAAAGGCCAAGCGCTATAGCTCAACGCGGAAACGATAACGGTCGGCGCGATAGGTCACGACAGCGAACTCGACTGGCAGGCCGGCGGTTGACTTCGCGATTCTCGTCACCACCAGCACAGCGGACGCCGGCTCGACATCCAGGAGTTGCGCGATTTCCTGGCTAGCCAGATTGGCCTCGATGAATTCGACGCCGCCGGAAATCTCGATGCCCAGATTCTCGCGCAGCCAGGCATACAGCGAGCCGCCGGCAAGCAGCGCCTCGGTTGGCGGCGCCATCGCGCCGAACACGTCGGGCCGGATCCACGACACCGAATAGCCCATCAACCGGTCATTGGCGCGCAGCAGGCGATCCGACCGGAACGGCTTGTCGGATGACGCCAGCCCCAGCGCCTGCGCGGCCTCGCCGCTCGACTGGCTCCAGCCGGCCGACAGCACCTCGAAAGACGGCTTCAGGCCACGCAGCTGCATGTCCTCGGTGAAGCCACGGATCTGGTTGACGGGCTGGTCGACGCGGCCACCCAGAACGATCGAGCCGACGCCGGAACGACGGGTGATCAAGCCCTCCTGGACCAGCTTGTTCAGCGCGGCGCGCGCGGTCGTGCGACTGACCTCGAAGACTTCGTTGAGGTGGGCCTCGGTGGGCATGGCGTCGCCGGCCTGGAATTCACCCTCGACGATCGATTGCCGAAGGATACCGGCGATCTGAAACCATTTCGGCGCGCCCTCATCCGAAAGCCGTGCTGCGTTCCAGCTCATCGTGCCCCTGATAATGTAATGACAATTGTCAGATCTACCATTTCGGCATCGATGCCCGCAAGGGCTGGGGACCCGGCGCTCTGGAATCGCGCGGGCTGGGATCTACACGGAAACGCAGGATGTCGCTCAGGCAGTAGTCATAATGGCTAGTTTATAGGCCGAATTATATCCAGCTATCTTTTTGCGCAAATCGGGCTTGCCAAATGTAATTACAT